>DBEZXT010000137.1:0-2962 GCA_048291645.1 Collinsella aerofaciens
TCGAGAAAACAATCCCGAGCCTTACGCCATATTCAGCCGTATCAAGCACATGACCGAGCGCAGCGTGCGCGTGGTAATAGGAGCCCGATTTAACCTCGATCGGAACAGCCGTCCCATCCGGTCCATCGACCACAAAGTCCACTTCACCGCGCTTTTTTGTCTGATAGTAGTAAAGCTGGCGATTTTGGGCGGCCAGCTGCTGGGCCACCACGTTTTCGTAAATGCCGCCCAGATTGGGCTCCTTGCTATCAAGATACGCCGCTTGGGCGACTCCAACGGGGTAGCGCGCCATCAACATGCCCGTATCCGATTGATATAGCTTGAACTGCGATGGCCGCGCCGTCTTGAGCAGGGGCGATTTTGGCTCGGTTACGATATCGGCTTTGAGAGCAACGCCGGCATCGACAAGCCATACAAAATCTCGCTGATACTTCTCGTAGTAAGCCTTGGGGTCAATGGAATTGAGCACGAAGCGCTTGTTTTCGCCCTCGAGCATAATAGGGAGCTGATCGTAGATGCTCTGCACCTGAAGGGCTCGCCCGCTTGCATACTTGGAGATATCCCGTCGGTACTGTTCGTTGAGCTCTGACTGCAGCTGACGAACAGAGGCAAGGTCGCCCCGCGTGTCAAGGAAACGCTGCACGACCTCTGGCATTCCGCCGACAACGGTATAGGTCCTGAAGTTTGCCATCATCGCGTCATGAATGTAATCAGGAATGGGCCTCTCGCTGATACACGCGTCACGTATCGTTTGGCGAGCCGCCTCGCTCACCCCGATTGCCCAGCAAAACTCCTCAAAATCGAGCGGGAACATCCTAAGCTCGTGGACATACCCCACGGGATAGGACCTGACGCCCTTGAACTGGGTCCCGAGCATTGACCCCGAAAACGCCCAGCGGCACCTCCCGTCCTCAACAAGGAACTTTGCCATCGTCATGATGTCGGGGGCCTCTTGGACCTCATCGATAAACACGAGCGTTTTGCCTGGTGCAATCGACTTTCCCGAAAGAAGCGTCACTCTGCTGATGAAATCATCGGCATCCCGCGCCTCGAGAAGAGCATCTTTTGCCTGGCGATTTTCCATGAGGTTAAGCTCGATGTAAGTTGCGTGGCTGGCTTTGCCAAACGCGCGAATCGAATAGCTTTTGCCGATCTGGCGAGAACCCGTGATGAATAAGGCCTTTTGCTCGGAAGACTTCAGCCAACGCTCCAGCTCTGCCGCTATTTTCCTGCGCAGCATAGGCTCTCCCCTCGGTGTCATCGAATGAAATGCAAAGTTTTATATGCATGATTATCGATGAAACGCAGAATTTTTAGAACCTAAAATCGGATGAAATGCAGAGATTTGAAATTATAAGCAAAAGAAGGGGCACCACCGGCGAATGTGTCAAAGGGGCTGTCCCTTTGTCACATTGCGCTCGACTACTCGTCAACGATCTCGGCAAGCCAGACGTTCAGTGTATCGACTTCGGGGCAGCAGAACTTTGCCGTGCCGGGCTCGTTGCCAGGCACGGTTCCGCCATAGCGCAGGATATCGATATAGGGAAAGCCAACATGGCAGGCCATGGCGCACATCTTGCCGCGGTCTCGGTCGAAGTCAAAAACGTCGCCCGGCTTGTGACCATGGTGGCAGCGGCACGCACCCAGCTGGTCCACGCAGCTCACGCGGATACGCGGACGCTTGCCACGCGACGCGCCGAGCGGCTTGTTCTCGCCCGCAGGCTTGATGCCGCCCTCGTCGGCGTTACTCATGGTCGATCACATCCAGGCAGGCCTCGATGGGAAGGCCGGCCGATTTGTCCTCTTGGTCGGCATTGCGCTCGATAAGCTCAGCCACCACACGCATGGCATCGGACGTCGCGCGCTGCAGACTCCAACCTGCCATAACGCGGCCGACGAGCACCGCCGAGAACGTATCGCCCGTGCCCGGGAAATAGACCGGAATGAGCTCAAAGGGAATCGTAAAGTACTCCCCCGCCACATGGCCGTAACCGATAACCGCGTTCGTGCCATTGACTACGGCGCTCGTAATGACCACCGACTTGGCACCCAGCTCGCGCACGGCGTCCACAAGGGCGCGGGCCTCATCGGGCGTAATTTGCTCGACGATAGGCGTGTCGGTGAGCAAACAGGCCTCGGTGTAGTTGGGAACCGCGTAGTCGGCGCACTCGAGCAGGTGCCTCATGAGACCGATCGTGGACTCGGGCACGCCCGCATAGAGCTTGCCGTTGTCGCCCATGATGGGGTCAACGAACACCTTGGTGCCCTTTTGCGCACGGCGGTGGCAAAAGTCCGAGATGATGCGCGTCTCTTCCTCGGTCACGATAAAGCCGGTCGAGATGGCGTCGAACTCAAAGCCGAGCTCCTCCCAGATAGCGAGGCTTTGGCGCACGTACTCGGTGGTGTCGTGGATGTAGAACTTGGGGTAGTTGAGCGTGTCGGAAACGAGCGCCGTCGGCAGGTTATGGATACGGTAGCCCATGTGCGACAGCACCGGCAGCATGGCGGAAAGCGCGACCTTGCCGTAGCCGCACATATCGTTAATCAGCAGCAGTTGAGTGTTCTTCATGAGTGTCCCCCTTAGTTCGGGCGCGGCGCAACGGCGCCACAGTGCAACTAAGTGTAGCGCAGGGGACGTTGCGAGCGGAGTCGAGCAGTGCGAAGGGCAAATTGTTGCGGAAAGGTTTCGGAAAATGATCCCTTTTCCTCCGTCCCCAAGTAGTCGTTGGGGACGTTCTTAAACGACTAGTCAAACAAGAACGTCCCCAACGACTACCTTTTGGCAAGTTTGAATCAAGGCAACGCCGATGTTTTGGCGAAGTCAGACACTATGACCCGATCCGAGGGCACGGAAACGACAGGAGCCCCCGCTCGTGACCGCGGGTCGGGGCTGCGACAATGTTGTTGAAGTGCCAGAGGCGCAGCCGCGCCGCAACGAGGTTGGGAGGCTCCCGTGCCTAGA
>DBEZXT010000138.1:0-39420 GCA_048291645.1 Collinsella aerofaciens
GGTAAGAAGTCGGTGACCGACCGTATCAAGAGTGCCCTCGACGATATCCTCGATTAAGGAGCCCGCGTGCTCGCACCCCATATTTCCGTCGTCAACCTCGGCTGCCGCGTCAACCGGGTTGAGTCTGACCGTATCACTGCCGATCTTATGCGCCTGGGCTTTGCTATTGTGGATCCCCAGGATGCCGATCTGATCGTCATTAACACCTGTGCCGTTACGGGCGAGGCCGAGGCCAAGACCCGTAAGGCCGTCCGTCATGCGCTGGCCCATCCTAACGACCCTTACGTGGTCGTAACCGGCTGCGTCGTCAACCTGCATCCCGAGGAGTTGCTGGAGCTCTCCGATCGCGTGATCGCCGAGCCGTCCAAGATTGACGTCGCCGAGCGCGTCTGCGAGGTGCTGGGTGTCGAATCCGATAGCGTTCCCGCCTGCAGCGATGGCGAGGTGGTCGATGCGCTCGGTCGCTCTCGCCTGGGCGTGAAGATTCAGGACGGCTGCAACCATCGCTGCACCTATTGCATTGTGTGGAAGGCACGCGGCCCCGAGCGCTCCGTGCCCGTCGAGTCCGTGCTCGAGCAAGTTCGCGAGGCCCAGGAGGCCGGCGTGCCCGAGGTGGTGCTGACCGGTGTGAACCTGGGTGCCTACGATGGCAAGAGCGCGACCGACGAGCACGTCGAAATCGATGAGCTGCTCGAGGCCATCATGGAGCGCACGTCTATTCCGCATGTGCGCATTTCCTCGGTCGAGCCCATGGATATCTCTGAGCGCCTGCTTAAGGTTATGGCGCGCTATCCGCAGCGTATCGCCCCGTTTTTGCACCTGCCCGTGCAGTCCGGCTGCACGGCGACCCTGCATCGCATGGGTCGTCCCTATAGTGCGGAGGCCTTTGAGGACACGGTGCGTATGATTCGCGCCAATCTGCCGCAGGCGTCACTTTCTTGCGACGTTATTGTCGGCTTCCCTGGTGAGACGGACGAGGAGTTCAAGGAGTCGCTGGCGCTGTGCCGCCGTGTGGGTTTCTCGCGTATGCACGTGTTCCGCTACAGCAAGCGTCCCGGTACCCTTGCTGCCGACATGCCCGACCAGGTTCCGCCCGAGGTTATGGCCGAGCGCAGCCGCCGTATGCGGGCCGCTGCACAGGAGCTCGCTATTGCCGACGCTCGCCGTCGCGTGGGCACGGTCGAGCGTGCCGTGCTCGAGTATGGCGACAACCTGACGCTCGGCTCGTTCCATCATGCCCGTCTTGACGATACCTGTGGACTTACAGCCCCGTGCCTGTTCGATGTTGCTATCATCGGAGTCGATGATTCCGGCTTGGTCCATGCACGCAGGGAGGTTCATGGAAGCCTCGAAGATTAGACTTACCGTTCCCGAGGGGATTGATCCCTCGCGCGTTTTGGGCGCCGGCGACGGCGTCCTTCGTGCGCTCGAGAGCTTGGTTCGCGCTCATGTGGTCGCCCGTGGCGATAGCATCTCCGTGAGCGGCGACCCGGACGAGGTCGAACTCGTGGCGCGCTTTTTCGAGCACGCTTTTCGCGAGGCGGCCGCCGGGCGCACGCTGTCTGCCGACGATGTCTCTCGCTGCCTGGCCGTCTTGCGCGACGGTGAGCACGAGGCTACGTCGCTTCGCGATGACGTACTGCTTTCGTATCGCGGCCGCGTCATTCGCCCCAAGACGCTCGGGCAAAAGCGCTATGTGGATGCCATCCGCTCGCATACCATCACGTTTGGCTTGGGTCCTGCCGGTACCGGTAAGACCTATCTGGCCATGGCGCTCGCCGTTGCCGCGCTCAAGCGTCACGAGGTGGGCCGTCTGATCTTGACGCGTCCGGTTGTCGAGGCGGGGGAGAATCTGGGCTTTTTGCCTGGCACCCTCGAGGAAAAGATCGATCCCTACATGCGTCCGCTTTACGACGCCCTTTTTGACATGATGGATCGCGAGCGCACCGATGAGCTTATGGAGCGCGGCGTGATCGAGATCGCCCCGCTTGCCTACATGCGCGGCCGCACGCTGAGTGATGCCTTCGTGGTGCTCGACGAGGCGCAAAATACCACGCCCGAGCAGATGAAGATGTTCCTGACGCGCCTGGGCTTCAACTCCAAGTTCGTGATTACCGGCGACCTGAGCCAGCGTGACCTGGTGGGTCGTCGTGGTGGCTTGGCGGATGTCGAGAAGATTTTGGGCCGTGTCGATGATGTCGCATTTTCGCACCTCGAGCGTGCCGACGTGGTGCGCCATGCCTTGGTGGGACGTATCGTCGAGGCATACGATACTTATGATGATGTGCGCGAGAAGCGCGTACGTGACCGAAAGGAGTCCCGTTGAGTGTATTGATCAGCAACGATGCCGAGCTCGATACGCTGCTCGACGCGCAGGAGGTGGAGCACATCTGCGAGGTTGTGCTTGCCGCCGAGGGCGTTGAGCGTGAAGTCGAGATTTCCCTTTCGTATGTCGACGAGGACGAGATGCACGAGCTCAACCACGAGTGGCGCGGTATCGACCGCACCACCGATGTGCTCTCGTTTGAGTGCGATTCGGCCTTTGACGATGACATTCCCGCCGATGAGACGCTCGAGCTCGGCGATATTATCTTGACCCCGCAGGTTATTGCCCGTCAGGCCCCCGGTTTTGGCAATAGCCCCGCTGACGAGTGCCGTCTGATGCTCGTACACGGCATGCTGCACCTGCTGGGCTATGACCACATCGAGGACGACGAGGCCGAGGTCATGGAGGCCCGCGAGGACGCCATCCTGCGCGATCTGTCGCTCGAGCGCGGCGAGGACCCTAAGCTAGTCCACGTCGGCCCCATCACCAACCACGCCCACGACTAGGAGCCGTCTATGATTCCCGGATCGAACAAGGACCATCCGTCCTTCTTTAAGTCGTTTTCCTACGCCATGGAGGGCTTCGTCACCGCCGTCAAGACCGAGCGCAACATTAAGGTCATGCTCGTTGCGGGCGTGTGCACCGTCATTGCCGGCTGTATCGTGGGCCTCGACATTGCCGAGTGGGCCACGATTATCATCTGTTGTGGCTTGGTGATTCACGGCGAGCTGTGCAACACCGCTATGGAGGCCATCGTCGATCTGGCGACCCAGGAGCTCCATCCGCTGGCCAAGCGTGCGAAGGACATCGCCGCCGCCTCTGTATACGTTCTTTCCATCACTGCCGCGATTGTGGGCGTGCTGGTATTTGCCCACGCGCTCGGCTTTATTTAGAAAGGGATTCCCATGTCCGACAATATGCAGCCTACCGATGAGATTTTGGACGACGAGTCCCTGGACGCGGTGGATACCGAGGAGCTCGAGGAAGTCGTGGAGTTCGACCCGTTTGAGGGCATGAGCGATGAGGAGCTCGACGCCCTGTGCGACGAGGACGACGGTTCTATGGGCTTTGGTGACGTGGAGCCCGGTTTTCGCAGCGGCTTCGTGGCCCTGGTCGGACGCCCCAACGCCGGCAAGTCCACGCTGCTCAACGCCTGCTATGGCAAAAAGGTCGCCATCACCTCGCCGGTGGCACAGACGACCCGCCGTCGCATGCGCGCCGTCGTCAACCGTCCCGGCTACCAGCTGGTCTTTGTCGATACCCCGGGTATTCATAAGCCCAAGGACGGCCTGGGGTCCGAGCTCAACAAGAGCGCACTGTTCGAGTTGAACGATGTCGACGTCGTCGCGTTTTTGGTTGATGCCACCAAGCCCATCGGCAGGGGAGACGCCTGGGTTGCCGAGCGTGTCAAGAACGCTCGTTCCAAGAAGGTCCTGGTGCTCACCAAGGCCGATGAGGCCGACCCCGCACAAGTCATGGAGCAGCTTAAGGCCGCCCACGAGCTCATGGACTATGACGACGAGATCGTGACGTCGTCGGTCAAGAACTTCAACGTCGATGCCTTCATTGAGACCGTTGCGCACTTTTTGCCCGAGGGCCCGCGTTGGTTCCCCGAGGACATGGGTACCGACGCTTCCGACGAGACACTCGTTGCCGAGTTTGTGCGCGAGAAGGTCTTGCGCCGCACCCGTGATGAGATCCCGCACTCCGTTGGCGTGATCTGCGATGCGCTCGAGCAGACCAAGAAGGTGCTGCGCGTGCACGCCACCATTTACGTCGAGCGTGAGGGCCAAAAGGGCATCATCATCGGCAAGGGCGGCGAGATGATCAAGCATATCGGTATCGACGCCCGTCGCGATCTTGAGCGTATCTTTGGCACGCAGGTCTTTTTGGAGCTGGACGTGAAGGTCAAGGCCGGCTGGCGTGACGACGAGGCCCAGATTCGCCGCTTTGGCTACAACGCCGAGGACTAAGGGCGCGCGGCGCGCATGGCAGGCTCCCGGACATATCGCACGAAGGTACTCGTCCTCGACAAGACGAAGCTCAAAGAGACGGACTTGATCCTGACGATGCTTGACGAGCGGGGTCGGCAGGTTCGTGCCGTGGCAAAGGGCGCCCGCAAACCCGGTGGACGCCTGGCTGCGCGCTGCGAGCTGTTCTGTACCGTCGATATGCTGCTTGCGCATGGACGGTCGCTCGACGTGGTTTCCCAGGCCGAGCTTATGGAGGCGCCGCTCGGCGTTGCGCCCGATTACGAGACGACATGCGCCGCAAGCGCGATCGCCGAGGTCGCGCGCGTGTGCTCGTTCGAGGACGCCGAGGACCCGTTTACCTTTGCTATCACGCAGCGGGCGCTCACGCTTGTCGGCAGCGGGCTCGACGCGGCACATATGGACCTACTTGTGGCGGCATATGTCTTTAAGCTGCTATCGCACGTTGGCTATCGTCCCGATTTTTCGGCCTGTGTGCTGTGCGGAGACCCCATGCTGTCGTATTTTTCAGCCCAGGCGGGCGGTCTCATGTGCGGGTCGTGCGCGTCGAGCGTTCCAGGTGCCGAACTGGTGTCGACCGGTGAGACCGCATGGCTGCGCGCCCTCATGTCCATGACCTTCGATGCGCTCATGGCCGAGCGAATCGACCCGCATACGGCGGCATTCCTGCTCGGGCTTTCGCATGTTTGGGCTGCGACGCACACCGATCAGCGCCTCCGCGCGATGGAATTCATGTTGGGTCGGTGATGATGCGCAGGCGCGGGCTGCTTGTGGTAACATACCGACCTGTTGGTACCTCGACCTTGGTTGTTCGCTCCACCGGCGGCTTCCCAGTCCGAGGCGAATCGAGTCGCCCGTGGGCGACGCAAAACGAAAGGTGAAACAATGACTGTTTCCAAAGAGCGCAAGGCGGAGCTGACTGCCCAGTTCGGTAACACCCCGGTCGACACCGGCAACCCCAAGGTTCAGGTCGCCATCCTGTCCGAGCGCATCAAGGAGCTGACCGAGCACATGAAGTCCCACCAGAAGGACTTCCACACCCGTCGTGGCCTGCTCATGCTCGTCGGCCGTCGTCGTCGTCTTCTCTCCTACATCAAGAAGAACGACATCGTCGAGTACCGTGAGCTCATCAAGGCTCTGGGCATCCGCGACAACATCCAGTAGGATTTGTACATGCTAAGAGCGTCCTGCGCAGCGGGGCGCTCTTTTTGTGTAAGGGCGCGAACAATCACGCTCTGAAGCGTGGCGGGGGCAGGGGGCCCGCGTCACATGAGAAGCCCGCAGACAAGGGGTCTGCGGGGTTAAGGAGAACAATGACACTCGTATCCAAGACCTTTGAGCTGTACGGCAAGACCTACACCTTTGAGTCGGGCGAGCTTGCCAAGCAGGCCACCGGCGCCTGCCTGGTCAAGCAGGGCGACACCACGATGCTCGACACCGTGGTCGTCTCCAAGGAGCGCAAGAACTACGACTTCTTCCCGCTGACCGTCGATTTCAACGAGAAGATGTACGCAGCCGGCCGCATCCCGGGTGGCTACCTCAAGCGTGAGGGCCGTCCCAGCGAGAAGGCCACGCTCACCGCGCGCATGATCGACCGTCCGATTCGCCCGAGCTTCCCGGACGGCTTCCGCAACGAGGTGCACATCGTCGCTACCTCGCTTGTCGCCGACCAGGTCAACCCCTTTGACGTCATCAACGTCATGGGTGCTTCCCTGGCCATGACGCTCGGCGGCGTGCCCTTCGAGGGCCCGCTTGCCTGTGTGCGCATCGGCCGTAACGTGGAGACCGGCGAGTTTATCGTCAACCCCACCTACGAGGAGCGCGAGAACTCCGATCTGGACCTGGAGCTGGGCGGATCCGCCGACTTCATCTCGATGGTCGAGGCCGGCGCCGAGGAGATCTCCGAGGACGACATGCTCGCCGCTATGAAGTTTGGCCAGGAGGCCCTTGCTGCTTTCTGCCAGGCTCAGGACGAGTTCGTCGCCGAGTGGGAGCAGGTTAACGGCCCCATCGTCAAGAAGGAGTACCCGCTCGACCAGCCCGTCGAGGAGGTCCAGGAGCGCATCTTCGCCCACTACGACGAGATGGCTGCCGCCCTTCGCGACGCCGACAAGCTCTCCCGTATCGGTAAGGTCGAGGCTCTGAAGGAGTCCATCCGCGCCGAGTTCACCGAGGAGGAGCAGGCCGCTTGGGAGCGCGAGATCCCCGTGGCGCTCAAGAAGCTCGAGAAGAAGGCCATGCGCACCATGGTCGTCGAGACCGGTGAGCGCGTCGACGGTCGTGCCGCCGATGAGATCCGTCCCATCATGGTGAAGGACAACTACCTGCCGCTCGTTCACGGCTCCGGCCTGTTCCAGCGCGGCCAGACCCAGGTGCTCTCGGTTCTTTCGCTCGGCATGCTCAACGAGGGCCAGCGCTTGGACACCATCGAGCCCACCGAGGGCAAGCGCTACATGCACCACTACAACTTCCCGCCTTTCTGCACCGGCGAGACCGGCCGCATGGGCAGCCCCAAGCGCCGCGAGATCGGCCATGGCAATCTGGCCGAGCGCGCTCTGCTTCCGGTGCTTCCCGACGAGAACGAGTTCCCCTACGCCATCCGCGTCGTCTCCGAGGTCATGGAGTCCAACGGCTCCTCTTCGATGGCTTCGACCTGCGGCTCCACGCTCGCCCTTATGGACGGCGGCGTGCCCATTAAGCGCCCGGTCTCCGGTATCGCCATGGGCCTGATCCAGGAGGAGGGCAAGACCGTGGTCCTGTCCGACATCCAGGGTCTCGAGGACTTCCTGGGCGACATGGACTTTAAGGTCACCGGAACCACCGAGGGCATCACCGCCCTGCAGATGGACAACAAGGCCACCGGCCTCACCTTCGACATCCTGGCCCGCGCCCTGCAGCAGGCCAAGGAGGGTCGTGCCTTCATTCTGCAGAAGATGCTCGATGTGATCCCCGAGCCGCGCCACACCACACGCAGCACAGCTCCGCGTATCGTCTCCATCCAGGTTCCGACCGACAAGATCCGCGACGTCATCGGTTCCGGCGGTAAGGTCATCCGTGGTATCCAGGATGAGACCGGCGCTTCGGTCGACATCCAGGAGGACGGCACCGTCTTTGTCGGCGGCACCGGCGAGTCCGTCGATCAGGCTGTCGAGCGCATCAAGCTCATCATTAAGGTTCCCGAGCCGGGCGAGGAGTACACCGGTCGAGTGGTCTCCATCCAGCCCTTCGGCGCCTTCGTGAACCTGCTGCCCGGTAAGGACGGCCTGCTGCACATCTCCCGCGTCGCCAAGGGCCGCGTGGAGAAGGTCGAGGACGTCCTCAATGTGGGCGACGAGGTCAAGGTCGTCGTCATCGAGGTCGACGACCGCGGCAAGATTTCGCTCGATCGTCTGGATAAGCCCGAGGCCCCGGCTCGTGCCGAGGGTGCCTCTGAGGGCGACGGCGAGCACTTTCAGCGCCGTGAGCGTCCGCGTCGCGAGCGCTCCGAGCGCAGCGACCGTCCGCGCCGTCCCGGCGACAACGGAGGCCGCAAGCCCCGTCGTCACCACGACGCCGAGTAACAGCTAAACATAAGCAGCTCAACAAGGGCGACTCCGGACAGGGGTCGCCCTTTTGCTATTCCCAGCGGGGGCCGCGGGCAAAGTTTCCTGCTCTACAGTCCTGCTCGCACGGAGAGCACATTAAGTGCTCTCCGGCTCGTGCGGAACTCGCGATAAACTTTACCCGCGGCCTCCGCCGGGAATAGCAAAAGGGCTGGTGGATGCGGGTTGCGATTTTGTCAGACAGTCTATTCAGTTATCTGAATTCAGATCTTTAGATAAACGCATGTGCGCCATTGCCCCAGATAAAACTGACCAAAATAAACTTGTCCCTTTTTGTCAGGTCTGGTCTCAGCGGGCCCGGCACGGGCTAAGTTTATCGCGAGTTCCGCACGCAAAGGAAAGCACTTAATGTGCTTTCCGTCTTGCGCAGGACTGTAGAGCAGGAAACTTAGCCCGTGCCGGGCCCGCTGAGACCAGACCGGCGGGATAGACGGGTTCAGATGGGGCTTTGATGCATGGGTGGTCTGTTGTTGTGCAAATGGGTATCATGTCGTAGTTACTGCATCGACTCTGCGATGCTTTGTTGTACGTGCCCGGCGGTCGGTTTGCCAGAAGCGCCCCGTCGGTTGTTCCAGACCCGTTTCGAAGAAAGGAAACAACACTAACCTATGGCAGCTAAAAAATCATCTCCCTTGAAGATCATCCCGCTCGGCGGCCTTGACGGCATCGGCAAGAACATGACGGTCTTCGAGTGCGGCGACGACATGGTGCTCGTCGACGCCGGTCTCATGTTCCCGGATGACTCCCAGCCCGGTATCGACCTGGTGCTTCCCGACTACACCTATGTTTTGGAGAACGAGGAAAAGCTCCGCGGTATCGTCGTCACCCACGGCCACGAGGACCACACCGGTTCGCTTCCGTATCTGCTGCAGGACCTCAACAACAAGGTGCCCATCTTCTCGAGCAAGCTGACGCTTGGCTTTATCGAGGGCAAGCTTTCTGAGTTCCGCATCCGCGCGCCCAAGTTCCGTGAGGTCAAGGGCGGCAGCCACGTCAATTTGGGTGGCATCTCGCTCGACTTCTTCTCGATGACGCACTCCATCCCGGGCGCTCTGGGCGTGTTCATCCGCACCAACCAGGGCACCGTTATGCACACCGGCGACTTTAAGCTCGACCAGACGCCCATCGATGGCGTCACGCCCGACTATGCCGCTATCAGCCGCTTTGCCAAGCAGGGCATCGACCTGCTGCTGTCCGACTCCACCAACGCCACGGTCCCCGGCTTTACCAAGTCCGAGGCCGAGGTTGGACCCAACCTGCTGCACGCCATCAAGAATGCCCCGGGTCGCGTGTTCGTCGCGTCGTTCTCGAGCCACATCCATCGTTTGCAGCAGATCTGCGATGCCGCCCGCAAGTGCGGCCGTAAGGTCGTCGTGACCGGTCGCTCCATGCTCACGAACACCCGCGTGGCGCGTGAGCTGGGCTACCTCAACATCGACGATGCCGATATCATCGATGCTTTCGATATCGATAACCTGCCCGACGACAAGATCGTCGTCATGTGCACCGGTTCGCAGGGCGAGCCGCTGTCGGCCCTGTCCCGCATGGCCAACGGAGAGCACAAGACACTCTCCATCCACGAGGGCGATACCGTTATCCTCTCGGCAACTCCCGTCCCCGGCAACGAGAAAGCCGTCCAGCAGGTCGTCAACAGCCTGGCCAAGCTCGGCTGCGACGTGTGGGATAAGAACCGCGCTCTCGTCCACGTCTCGGGTCACGGTAGCCAGGAGGAGCTCAAGCTCCTGATGGCCATGGCCAAGCCCACTTACTTTATGCCGGTTCATGGTGAGGCCGTGCATCTGCGCGCCCATGCCCAGCTGGCCCGTAAGATGGGCATCAAGGACGATCATATCTTTATCCTCGATAACGGCGACACGCTCGAGATGCGCGGTGGTATCGTCAAGCGCGGTACGCCCGTCGAGTCTGGCGTCGTTTACGTCGACGGCCTGCGTATCGGCGATACCGATCCCATCGTCCTGCGCGATCGCCAGAAGCTCGCCAACGACGGTATGGTCACGGCCGTTGCCATCGTCTCGCTCAAGCACAAGAAGATCGAGGCCATCGAGTTCTCGGGCCGCGGCGTCTCGTTTGCCATCGACGACCAGTTCTCCGAGGATGCCTCCGCGTCTATTATGAAGACGATCGAGAAGGGCAAGTTCAGCTTTACGAGCAGCGGCTCCGATGCCATTCGCAAGGCCGTGCGCGATTCGCTCTCCAACTTTATCTGGAGCCGTACGCGCACCCGTCCGATGATCATCCCGGTCGTCATGGAGGTTTAGTTTGGCGCGCGGATCTGCACAAAACGCCAAAGGTAATAAGGCCAATAACCAACCGGCATCTGCTAAGGGTGCCGGTTCCCATCTGCGTGCCAATAAGGGCCACGAGGCGGACTTCGATGATTTTGAGCCCTTGGTCGAGCCCTCGGCCAACCGCGATATCGCCGGCGTGGTCATCGCCGTTTTGGCGATTGCGTCCTTCATTGCCGTGATTTCCCCGGCAACGGCACCCGTGACGGCTGCGGTTGCCGGTTTCTACCACCTTGGCTTTGGCCTGGGCGCCTACGTGCTGCCGATCGTCATTTTGCTGTTTGCCGCCACGCTCTTTTTAGGCGAGGACTCGCCGCTCAACATTCGCTCGGTCGCGGGCGGAGCCGTGGTCTTTATCGCCGTCGTCTCCATTCTTTCGCTGATGGTGCCGGGTACGAGCGACTCGTGCGATCTTATGTTCACGCCGCAAAATCTGTCCGCTTCGGGTGGCTACATCGGTGCGTTTATTGCGAGTGCGCTGCAGAATGCCCTGGGTAAGCCTATCGCGATGGTGGTCCTGTTGGGTCTGGCCGTCGTTGGTTTTGTCATCATCGGCTTTTCGGTGGGTGGCGTGCTGCGCTCTGCTCGCGACCGTGCGGCCGATTTTGCCGAGCGCCGTCGTGCCGATGTTAACGCCAGCCCGTGGGGTGACGACGAAGCCCTGTCGGTGCCCGGTGTTGCCCGTCCGCACCTGAGCATTCTTCGTCAAAAGGGCTCCGATGCTGCCGTGACCACGGTTATGGGCAACGATGTGGACCCGGTTTTGGACGATGACGACGAGGACGAGGATCCGTTTGTCGACGTATCCGATGCCGTGGAGGCCGAGCGCGCTAAGACGACGCTGCTGCCGCGTCGTCATGGTAAGAAGGGCAAGGCCACGCCCAAACTCAACACGAGCGAGCCCGACCCGTCTTGGTCCGATAGCGAGATTGAGCTCACTGAGGGTGATGACGAGGACGACGAGGCTCCGATTGAGACCGCAAAGACAACTTTGCTGCCGCGTCGCCATGCCAAGCGCGACCAGGTAACCGGCCAGCTTTCGATGGAAGACGATCCCGATAAGATTGACGAGTCCGAGCCGCCGTTTGCCGTGAATCCTGTCTCGGCAGCACCTCAGATTCCCGACTTCTTGAAGCATCCCAAGGTTGCCGATGCGCCTGCCTTGAGTGCTGTCGAATCGGCTGCGGCTAGCGATGGGGGAGCGGGCGGCGGCGCCGCAGATAACGAGGGCGAAGAAGAGGACGGTCTTAAGCTTCCGCCGCTCGAAATCCTTCATGCCAACCCGCAGTCGGCTTCTGCCGCGTCTTCGGACAAGGAGCGGGAACAGACTGCCGAGTCGCTTCAGTCCACCTTGCTGGAGTTTGGTCGTAGTGCCCGCGTGGTCGGCTGGATCGCCGGCCCCACGGTGACGACCTTTAAGCTGCAACCTGGCGAGGGCGAGCGCGTGAGCAAGATTTCGAGCCTCGAGGACGATATCGCGCTATCGCTTGCTGCCCAGTCCGTGCGTATCTTTGCCCCGATCCCCGGCACCTCGCTTGTGGGTATCGAGATCCCCAATCGCAAGCGCCAGAACGTCAACCTGGGCGACGTGCTTCCCTATGTGAAGGGCGGTCCGCTCGAGCTCGCCATCGGTCGAGATGCCGAGGGTACGCCGGTCGTCGCCGACCTTGCCAAGATGCCCCACCTGCTGATCGCCGGTACCACGGGTTCCGGTAAGTCGGTCATGATCAACTCCATCATCACGACCTTGCTCATGCGCGCCCTTCCCGAGGACGTTCGCCTGATCATGGTCGACCCCAAGCGCGTCGAGCTTGCGGGCTATAACGGTCTGCCGCATCTTTACGTGCCTGTAGTGACCGAGCCCAAGCAGGCCGCGAGCGCTCTGCAATGGGCCGTGTCCGAGATGGAGCGTCGCCTGAAGGTCTTCGAGCGTCTCAACGTGCGTAAGATCTCGACCTACAACGAAAAGCAGGCCGCCGGCGAGTTTGAACATTACGATAACCCGCCGCAAAAGATGCCCTATCTGGTCATTATCATCGACGAGCTCTCGGACCTGATGATGGTCGCCGGTAAGGATGTCGAGGCCTCGATCGTGCGTATTGCTCAGCTGGGCCGTGCCGCCGGTATCCACCTTATCGTGGCCACGCAGCGCCCGAGCTCCAACGTGGTGACGGGCCTCATTAAGGCCAACATCACCAACCGCATCGCCTTTAACGTCGCCACGGGCATCGACTCGCGCGTCATCATCGACCAGATGGGTGCCGAAAAGCTCACCGGTTTGGGCGACATGCTGTTCTCCAAGGTCGACTGGGGCAAGCCTCGCCGTATCCAGGGCTGCTTTGTCTCGGATGACGAAATCAACGAGATTGTCGAGTTCGTCAAGTCGCAAAGCGAGCCCGACTACCATGAGGAGATCCTGTCGGCTGTGGCGCCCGCTTCCATGTCCATGGCGGGTGGCGGCATTGTCCGCACCGGAGTTGCCGAGCCGCAAGACGATGATCCGCTCATTTGGGAAGCCGCCCATATTGTGGTGGAATCGCAGCTGGGCTCCACATCTGGCCTGCAACGCCGCCTTAAGGTTGGCTATGCGCGCGCCGGGCGTATTATGGACATGCTGGAAGAAAAGGGTGTCGTCGGCCCGCCCGACGGTTCCAAGCCGCGCGAGGTCCTATTGGACGAGGAGGGGCTTGCCGCGCTGGAATCTGTCGACGCCGAGATGGCACGTGAAGATTGTGAGTTTGGAGGATTCTGATGGCTGCACGCTTTGGTGACATGCTGCTCGAGCAGCGTCGCCGAATGGGGCTTTCCATTCAGCAGGTCGCCAACACCATCAAAATCAGGCCGCAGATCATCGAGTTTTTCGAGACCGGTAACTTTGCTTCGATGCCGCCGCGCGGCTATGCACAGGGCATGATTTCGAGCTATGCTCGCTTTTTGGGCCTCAATCCGCGCGAGGTCGTCAATGCCTACTTTGACGACCTGATGGCATACGAACGCGAAACGTCGCAGCAGGGCGGTCGTTTTCAGGACGCCGCCGGCTACGTCAATTCGCGTTCCTCGGTCGATAACGGGCGCTTCCTGATGGTTCAGGGCGGTCGTTCGACCCGCTATGGACAGCGTCCTCAGCAGGCCGGTTATATTACTGAGACGGGTTCGGGCGAGGAGATTCGCTCACAGCGTGACCGGTTCCGCAGTACGCCGATGCCCGAGGATCGTGCACTTCCCGCTGCCCGCGGTGTGGCGCGTGACCCTCGTGCCGGCTACGGCGACGGCGGCTATTCCGATCGCGGTTACCGTGGTGCCTCTACGGGACGCTCTCGCGGTGGCTATGCGGATGCCGATACCACGCAGGTGACGCCGCGTCTTCGCTCTCAATCACAGCCGTATGGCCAGCGCTCTTCGACTCCGCGTTCGGGCCAGCGTGGCTATCAAGGCCGCGGTGAACTTGCGCCCCGCTCGGGTCAGCGCAGCCTTCAGGGCCAGGGCGGCTATCGCGGCCGTTCCGATAGCAATCGTGGTCGTATGCCTCAGGGAGGCGGCCGCAGCAGTTCCAGTCGTGGACGCGGCGGATCCCGTACTCCTCAAAACAACGGGCTCGATCCGCGTATCGTCTACGCCGGCATCGGTGCCGTGGCGTTGCTGCTGATCGTGCTCATCGTGGTGCTTCTGCGCGGCTGCGCATCTTCGGCGCCCGAGACCACGCCCGAGACGCCCGCTGCTACCAAGACGACGACCAAGAAGTCTTCTAAGAAGACCGAAACGGTCGACGAGGACGAAGACACTGATGAGGCGACGGATGGGTCGACTGATTCGGACGCTACCAAGACGACGGCCAAGAAGGAAGAGAACGAGGTCACGAGGGTCAAAGTCTCCGTTGCCAAGGGAAAGACCGCGTGGATTGAGGTCAAGGTCGACGGCAAGTCGGTCTATGGTGCCCAGGCGACTGGCCCCTTTGAGCAGGAGTACACGCCCGAGTCCTCGATCGAGATCACCACGTCCAAGCCTTCCGATGTCACCGTTACCAAGAACGGCGAAAAGGTCCGCTACGACACCAAGACCTCGGGCGTGGCGCGTGTGACGATCACCGTTCCCAAGAAGGAGACGTCTGATTCCGAGAATGGTGAAAGTTCTGATGGTACCGACACCACCGATGGTACCGATACCACCGACGGCACCGATGCCCAGTCCACGAATGGCGCCGATACCGCAACTGACGGTCAGACGCCCACCGATTCTACCGACTATTCGTACGATAGCTACTAAGCCGCTCGTACGCGAAAGGAAACATCATGGCTAAAGATTCCAGCTTCGACGTCGTGTCCGAGGTCAACATGCAAGAGGTCGACAACGCCTTCCAGCAGACCACGCGCGAGATTTCCCAGCGCTATGACCTTAAGGATTCCGGCGCCACGATCGAGCTTTCGAAGGGCGACAAGCTCTTTACGATCAACGCCCCGGCCGACTTTGTCTCCAAGCAGATTATCGACGTGCTGAGCTCCAAGCTCATCAAGCGCGGCATCGACCTCAAGGCCGTCTCGTGGGATGCTCCGCAGGCGGCATCGGGCGGCACCGTGCGCGTGCTCGGCCATATCGTCGAAGGTATCGACCAGGCGACCGCCAAGAAGATCAACAAGGACATCAAGGACCAAAAGCTCAAGGTCAAGGTGATCATCGAGGCCGACAAGCTGCGTGTTTCCTCTGCTTCGAAGGACGCGTTGCAGACCGTGATCCAGTTCCTGCGCGACCAGGACTACGGCCAGCCGCTGCAGTTCACCAACTACCGCTAATATCAATCGAAAGGACTGCTCTCCAACATGGATACACCGTTGGGCTTCGTGCTCTACATCACCCTCGGGTGCGCCAAGAACGAGGTCGATACCGACCGCATGCGTTCTCTTTTGACCGCCGCGGGCTACGAGGAGGCATTCGACCCGCAGGATGCCGATATCGCCATCGTCAATACTTGCTCGTTCCTCGCCTCCGCAACGTCCGAGAGCATCGAGACCACGCTCGAGCTCGCCAACGAGGTTCAGGACGGCGTTCGTTCTTGCCCCATCGTCATGTGCGGCTGCGTGCCGTCGCGCTATGGCGATGACCTGTCCGACGAGCTGCCCGAGGTCGCTGCCTTTGTGAAGGCCGACGAGGAAGATGGCATCGTGGCGGTCATCGATGGCGTGCTGGGTGTCGAGCGTGAGATTGCAGCCTATATCCCGCAGGTCAAACGTACCGTCGAGGGTGCTGTCGCCTACGTCAAGATTTCCGATGGCTGCAACCGCTTCTGCAGCTTCTGCATGATCCCGTATATCCGCGGTCGTTACCACTCGCGCAATGCCGAGAGCATCATCTCCGAGGTACGCGACCTGGTCGCCGGTGGCGTCCGCGAGATCGTTCTGATCGGTCAGGACACGGGCATCTGGGGTACCGACTTCGCCGACGAGGACCTCGCCGAGGGCGCGCCGCGCAATCTGGCGCAGCTGCTGCAGGCCGTTGCTGAGGCGGTGCGTCCTCATAACGTGTGGATCCGCGTGCTCTATCTGCAGCCCGAGGGCATGACTGACGAACTCATCGAGACGATTCGCGATACGCCCGAGGTGCTGCCCTATATCGATATCCCCGTGCAGCACTGCGACGCGCGCATTCTCAAGGCCATGCGTCGCTCCGGTTCGCGCCAGGAGCTCGAGGATCTGTTCCGCGACCTTCGCGAGCGCATCCCCGGCATCGTGATTCGTTCCACGGCCATGGTCGGTTTCCCGACCGAGACCGACGACGAGTTCCGCGACCTTATCGACTTTATGGACACCGTCGGCTTTGACTACACGAGTGTCTTTGCATACTCGCAGGAGGAGGGCAGCCTGGCCGCCAAGATGGACGGACAGGTCGACGAAGAGGTCAAGCTCGAGCGCGCCCAGGAGGCCATGGACCTGGCCGAGTCGCTCGGCTTTGCCGCCACCGCCGCCCATGTGGGCGAGCGCGCCCAGGTGATCGTCGACGGTATCGAAGAGACCGAGGACGGCGCCGAGCTGATCGGCCATGCCTGGTTCCAGGCGCCCGATTCCGATGGAGCGGTGCATCTGGACGCCAGCGAGGCGTCCGTGGGCGATATTCTGACCGTCGAGTTTACCGATAGCTTCTGCTATGAGCTTATCGGTCATGTTGTGGAGTAGGAGAGCGTCGTGGCAAACGAGAGCAATAAGGAACTGACGAGTGTCTGGACGCCCGCCAACATCGTGACGTGCGTTCGCATCGTCTTTATCCCAGTGTTCATGATCGTCTCGGCGCTTTCTCACACGAGTGTTGCCGGTACGGATTGGAGCATCTTTGACGGCCCGCTCGCCGCCGCTGCCTTCATTCTGTATGTGATCCTGTCGTGCACCGATAAGGTCGACGGTTATCTGGCGCGCTCGCGCAACGAGATCACCGACTTCGGTAAGTTCTTGGATCCTATCGCCGATAAGCTGCTGGTGTTCTCGGCCCTGCTGCTGTTCTTGGATTTTGACGCGGTGACCGTGTGGTCCGTGTTCATTATCCTGTTCCGCGAGCTTCTGGTGAGCGCCCTACGCATGGTTGCGAGTGCGGCCGGCGTGGTCGTTGCGGCCGATAAGCTCGGCAAGTACAAGACGGCAACCACGATGGTCTCCATCTGCGGTTACCTGTGCGTTTTTGCGATGGCCGGCTTGCACCTTGGCCCGGTGGCGCTGACGCTCGGCATCTACTCGGTGTCGCGCTTCCTGTACGCCGTTGCCGTTGTCCTGACCGTTATCTCGGGCGCCCAGTACTTCTGGAACTGCCGCAAGATCGTCTTTTCGGTCTAGGTCCTGGTGGGTATGACGGAATCTTTTGAGCAGATTTCCGCACACAATGAGGAGCTGGCGCGCGATATTGTCGAGCGCGCGAGCGCTCGGGGCGTGACGGTTTCGACGGCTGAGTCGCTGACGGCGGGTATGATCGCATCGACGATTGCCGATATCCCGGGCGCCTCGGCGGTGCTGCGTGGCGGTGTGGTGACCTATTGCGATGAGATTAAGCATCGCGTTCTTGGTGTTGAGCAGGAGACGCTCGACCGCTATACCGCGGTGTCGCATCAGACCGCGCGCGAGATGGCGGTGGGTTCGCTGGAGCTGTACCAGAGCGATATTGCAGTGGGCGCAACGGGTTATGCCGGCCCCGGCGGTGGCACTGAGGACGATCCGGCGGGCACTTTCTATATTGGCTGGGCGCATCGTTCCGCCGATGGGGGCGTGCCGGTCGTGGACTCTGTGCGCTGCCACCATGAGGGCGACCGTTCGTGTGTTCGTGCGCATGCGGTCACGGAGGCATTGGGTCGCATTGCCCTTGTGCTCAATTCTATGGAATAGACATGTTTTAAGGGGCCTTAGGGCCCCTTAATTGTGGAGATAGGGACCTCTGACAAATTTAGCGTTTGTGCTGGTTGTAGATGTATTTTTGCCTGCCTTGTTCATATTTGGTCCTTTGTGGTCAAGTATTTGGTCAGTGTTTGGTCGGCGTTTGGTTGGGTTTTGGAAAGACCGCCTGCATATGATTGGCCTGAACGGTTGACCACGAACAGCCGTTCGTTTATTATCGATGCAGGTTGTTAAGAGGAGGGCTATTCATGGCCAAGAATTCAGGTCCCGTACGTACCGTTCATGCTCGCACGACGGGTAAAGAGCGCGATGAGATGATCGCCACCACCAAGGCCGAGATCGAGAAGAAATTCGGCCAGGGTTCCATCATGAGGTACGGCGACGGTGGTCCCGAGCTCGAGGTCGAGGCCATTCCCACGGGCGCCCTGGCCCTCGATGCCGCTCTGGGTATCGGCGGTGTGCCGCGCGGCCGTATCGTCGAGATTTACGGTCCTGAGTCCTCCGGTAAGACGACGCTTTCGCTCGAGATCTTGGCCGAGGCCCAGGCTATGGGCGGCGTTGTGGCATTTATCGATGCCGAGCACGCGCTCGATCCCACGTATGCCGCGCGCATCGGTGTGGATATCGACGAGGTGCTCATTTCCCAGCCCGATACGGGTGAGCAGGCGCTCGAGATCGTTGACATGCTCGTGCGTTCCGGCGCCATCGATGCCATCGTCGTCGACTCCGTCGCCGCGCTGACCCCGCGTGCCGAGATCGAGGGAGAAATCGGCGATACTACGGTCGGTCTTCAGGCTCGCCTGATGAGCCAGGCGCTCCGCAAGCTCGCCGGCTCGCTGTCCAAGTCCAATACGACGTGCATCTTCATTAACCAGCTGCGTGAGAAGATCGGCGTCATGTTCGGAAACCCCGAGACCACGACGGGCGGCCGCGCCCTTAAGTTCTTCTCTTCGGTGCGTATCGACATTCGCCGCATCGACAGCATTAAGCTTAAGGATGAGGTTATCGGTAACCGCGTGCGCGCCAAGGTCGTTAAGAACAAGGTGGCGGCTCCGTTCCGTTCTGCTGAGTTCGACATCATGTACGGTACGGGCATCTCCAAGGAGGGCTCGATTCTGGACATGGCTGTCGAGTGCGGCATCTGCAAGAAGATGGGCTCCTGGTTTGCCTATGGCGAGGACAAGCTCGGCAACGGTCGCGAGGCCGCCAAGGCGTTCCTGCGCGAACACCCCGATTGCGCTGACGAGATTGAGCATAAGGTCCGCCTTGCCTGCGGGCTTGAGTTTGATGACGATGCTCCGTCCGAGGTCGAGCTGACCGATCAGCCTGCGCCTGAGGAGTTTGACGAGCTTTACGCCATCGATGGTTCCGCCATGCTCGATGATGACGACGAGTAGCGGTTACGCTCATGTCGTATACGGTGACCGAGGCCACGGTCGTCTTTCCCGATAAGAAGGCGGCCTCCTCGTTCTCGAGCGGGTATGCGTCCAAAAAGCCTTGCGCACATATCGATTGTGAGCTTGAGGGCGGTTTTGAGCGGTCCATTTGGATTCCCGTGCGGGTCGCGCGGCTGTATGTCAAAAACCGCCTCGATCTTCCCTGTGATTGGGACAACTTTCGTGAGGCGGTGCAGCTCATCGAGCGTAAATGTGCACTCACCATGGTGACCGAGATGCTATCGCGCCGCGACCATGCGACGGGTGAGGTCCGTGACAAGCTAGCTCGCTACGGCTTTCACCAGCCTGCGATCGATTTCGCCGTCGAGCGCGCCACCGAGTATCGCTTTTTAGACGAGAGCCGCTTTTGCTCGTACTTTATCGAGGAGCGCAAGCGGCGCGGTTGGGGACAGCGCAAAATCGAGACAGAGCTCAAGCGCCGTCATGTTGTGCTCGATGACATTCCCGGTTATCCCGAGGATTATTTTGCCGTCGAAGACGATTTGGCGCGTGCGTCAGCCCTGCTCGCCAAGCGGCGTGTTCCAGAGACGCGCGGATTCGAAAAACTGGTTCGGTTTTTGATGGGCAAGGGCTTCTCGTATCACATCGCCGCCGATGCCGTTAAGGCACGTCTCGATGCCGAACGCGAGAAATGTGCGGTTTAGGCGTATGCGCTTTGTGGCCCTGCCGTTCACCGCGTTTTAGCCGCCGTGCCGGGGCCATTTATTTGACAGTTGTTGTGGTTCAACGTACGATAAACACTGTCATTTGCTTTGTGATATGTGCTCATCTGTGATGAGTTTGTTTATATGTTTATCTGTATCCGACCCGCATAAGCTGCGCCCATATTACTCAAATGTCGCGAGCCGTTCGTAAGGACGGTTCGCTTTGTTGTGTAACGAATCCATAAAAAGGAGTGAGCATGCCTATCATCGCAGCGCTCGTTGGCATCGTTTTGGGTGCCATCGCCGCCATTGCCTACATGCGCACCGCCAAGCAGGGTAGTCTTCACGAGGCCGACGAAAAGATCCAGTCGGCACACGCACAGGCTGAGTCCCTGATCGGCGATGCTAAGCGTCAGGCCGAGACCCTCAAAAAAGAGGCTCTGCTCGAGGCTAAAGAGGAGATCATCAAGAACAAGCAGGCCGCCGAGGCCGAGGACAAGCAGCGTAAGAGCGAGATTCGTACGCTCGAGAACCGCGTGATGCAGCGCGAGGAGTCCCTTGATCGCCGAAACGACGCTCTCGACAAGCGTGAGCACCAGCTGTCCAGCCAGGCCGGTCAGGTCGAGAAGCGCTCCCGCGAGCTTGAGGAGCTCTGCGCCAAGCAGACCTCCGAGCTCGAGCGTATCGCCGACCTGACCCGCGAGGACGCCCACAAGGAGCTCCTCGATAAGGTTCGCGGCGAGGTCACCCACGAGGCTGCCACGATCATTCGCGAGTCCGAGCAGCAGGTTCGCGCCGAGTGCCACAAGACCGCCCAGGAGATTCTGTCCCTGGCGATTCAGCGCTGCGCTGCCGACCACACAGCCGAGGTCACCGTTACCTCCGTGCACATTCCCTCTGATGACCTCAAGGGCCGTATCATCGGTCGCGAGGGTCGCAACATCCGGACCTTCGAGCAGGTTTCCGGCGTCAACCTCGTGATCGACGACACGCCCGAGACCGTCGTTCTTTCGAGCTTCGACCCGGTCCGTCGCGAGACCGCCCGTGTCGCCCTCGAGAATCTCATCGCCGATGGCCGCATTCACCCCGCCCGCATCGAGGAGATGTATCACAAGGCTGCCGACCTGGTTCAGCAGCGCGTGCGCGAGGCTGGCGAGCAGGCTGCCTTCGATACCGGCATCCACGACCTGCATCCCGAGATCGTCAAGACCCTTGGTGCCCTGCGCTACCGTACCTCGTTTGGCCAGAACGTTCTTCAGCACTCCCTCGAGGTCTCTGATCTGTGCGGCGTGATGGCTTCCGAGCTTGGCCTTGACGTTGTGACCGCCAAGCGCGCCGGCCTGCTGCACGACTTGGGCAAGGCCATCGACCACGACGTCGAGGGCCCGCATGCCGTCATCGGCGCCGAGCTTGCCCGCCGTTATGGCGAGAAGCCCGTTATCGTCCATGCTATCGAGGCTCACCATGCCGATGTCGACCCCAACACGGTGCTCGATGTCCTGGTACAGGCCGCCGATGCCGTCTCTGCCTCTCGCCCCGGTGCCCGTCGCGAGTCTGCCGAGAACTACATCAAGCGTCTTGAGAAGCTCGAGGAGATCGCCAACTCCCATGACGGCGTCGAGCGTACCTATGCCATGCAGGCTGGTCGCGAGGTCCACGTCATGGTTCAGCCGGACAAGATCTCCGATGCCCAGTCCACGGTCCTGGCTCACGATATCGCCCATCAGATCGAGGAAGAGATGGAGTATCCCGGTCAGGTGCGCGTCGTCGTGATTCGCGAGAGCCGCGCTGTCGATATCGCTAAATAACATGAGCGACGCGAACGAGCTCATCTCATTTATCGCGTCGATGTCGGGGGAGGGCAACCTTCGCGTCGAGGAGAACCTCGGCGAGGGGTATGTCCGCCTCCGCGTTTC
The DNA here is from genome assembly GCA_048291645.1 of Collinsella aerofaciens. Classification (GTDB taxonomy): domain Bacteria; phylum Actinomycetota; class Coriobacteriia; order Coriobacteriales; family Coriobacteriaceae; genus Collinsella; species Collinsella aerofaciens_CG. Next base: position 21,607 of record DBEZXT010000138.1, read on the forward strand.
GGAGGCCGAGCGGCGCCAGGCAAAGCACGACATTCAGCATGTCGAGGATATCGTCATCGAAATGCTCCGTAATGCTCGCGATGCCGGCGCCGACAAGGTCTATCTTGCCACGACCAAGGAAGATGGCGTCCGCACGCTTGTCTTTCTGGATAACGGTTCGGGCGTTCCGCAGGATATGCAAGATCGAATCTTCGATGCCCGCGTTACCTCCAAGCTCGAGAGCATGAAGATGGACCGTTGGGGCGTTCACGGTCGTGGCATGGCATTGTTTTCGATCAAGCAGAACACCGACGAGGCCCGTGTGGTCACGTCCGGTGTCGATCTTGGCTCGGCCTTTAAGGTGAGCGTTGCGGCCGACCGCCTCAGTGAACGTGCCGATCAGTCTAGCTGGCCCCAGGCCGTCAAGGATGAGGACGGACGTTATGTCTGCGCTCGCGGTCCGCATAATATTATTCGCGCTGCTTGTGAGTTTGCGCTCGAGGAGTTGCGTGGTTGCGATGTCTATCTTGGTTCTCCGTCTGAGATTGCCGCGACCCTTTATGCTCAGGCGTCAAGTCGGCTCGATACGTCGCGTCTCCTGTTCATTGATGACGAGAGCGAGCTTCCGGTTGTCGACCGTTTAGGCCTTGCCTCTGATGCCGAGGACTTTATCCGTATCTGTTCGGGTTTGGGTCTTGAGATGTCCGAGCGCACGGCCCATCGCATTTTGGCAGGGCAGATTAAACCCGTTCGCGGTGTGACCGCGCGTCTGCTGCGCGAGCGTGATTCGTCCTCGCATGCGCCGGCTCCTGTCGATCTCGCGAAGGATCGTCGCGGGCTTCGTATTGCCAAGGACGACATGGCACAGTTTTCGCGTGCTGTGGAGCGCGACTTTAATGACCTTGCCGCCCGGTACTATCTCAACCTTTGCGGCGACCCAAAGATTCGTGTTTCGCGTGATCGAATCACCGTGACCTTCGATCTTGCTAAAGAGGAATAGTGCCTTTACCGAGTCCACTCGGTACGATACAGTTATTGCAGTTAAAACGTACTTTTAAACGCAGGAGTTTCTTCATGGATTGCCTGAAGGTATCAAGCAAATCATCGCCCGCGTCCGTTGCCGGCGCCATCGCCGGCATGGTCAAGGATGGTGTACCCGTCAACATCCAGTGTGTCGGCGCCGGTGCTGTCAACCAGGCCATTAAGGCCGTGGCTATCGCGCGCGGTTTTTTGATTCCAACCGGTTTTGATATTTCCTGCGCGCCCGTGTTCTCCGACATCCTCATTAACGGGGAGTCGCGCACGGCCATCCGCCTTTCTATCTACGTTCACCAGATCAATCGAGCTGCTATGGATAACGTCGTCATGGATGATGTTAAGCCTGTGGCATAGCTTCTGCTTGCCTCGTTTCGCTCCCCATCGTTAGGACTTATGCACATGGACCAGCGTTCCGTACGCGATATTCTTGCCGGTAAAACCTACTTTATCCGCACCTTTGGCTGCCAGATGAATCAGCACGACTCCGAGCGCGTGAGCGGTCTGCTCGATTCGTATGGTTGCCTCATGGCGCTCGATCCCGAGCATGCCGATATTGTTGTCTTCATGACATGCTGCGTGCGCGAAGCCGCTGATACTCGCCTGTACGGTCAGTGCAATTCCTGCAAAAGCCTGCCGCCTTCGCCTTCGGGCAAGCGCGTGGTTGCCGTTGGTGGTTGCATCGCGCAGCGCGATGGCGAGGGCCTGCTCACCAACGTCGATAACGTCAATGTCATCTTTGGTACGCATTCCATCGCACATGTGGCCGAGCTCATTGCCGAGGCGTTCCTTGACGGCAAGCGTCATATCCGCACCAATGAGCATGAGGATACGGATGCCATGAGCATGCCGTGGCATCGCGAGACCCAGTATCACGCCTGGGTGCCCATCATGACGGGCTGCAATAATTTCTGTACCTATTGCATCGTTCCGTACGTGCGCGGTCGCGAAAAGAGCCGCCCCTTCGAGGAGATTGTCGACGAGGTGACCGGTTTGGTGCGCCAGGGCGTGCGTGAGATTACGCTGCTGGGCCAAAACGTTAACTCATATGGTCGCGATCTGTTTGGCAAGCCGCGTTTTGCCGATCTGCTGCGTGCCGTGGGCGATACGGGTGTGGAGCGCATCTTCTTTACGTCTTCGCATCCCAAGGATCTGCTGCCCGAGACCATCGACGCCATGGCCGAGACGCCTGCTGTTATGCCGCAGCTGCACCTGGCCGTCCAGTCAGGTTCGACGCGGATCCTCAAAGAGATGAATCGCCGTTATACACGCGAGGACTATTTGGGCTTGGTCGATCGCATTCGCAACCGTATGCCCGATATCGCACTCTCGACCGACATTATCGTTGGCTTCCCGGGCGAGACTGAAGAAGACTTTGAGCAGACGCTCTCGCTTGCCGAGACGGTCCGCTATGCCCAGGCCTATACCTTCATTTATTCCAAGCGCGCCGGTACCCCGGCCGCAGAGATTGACGATCCTACGCCGCATGAGGTTATTCTCGAGCGTTTCAACCGCCTGGTTAAGGTTATCGAGACCACGGCACACGAGTATAACCAGGGTGAGCTTCATACTGTGGTTCCGGCGCTCATTGAGGGAACGAGTAAAAAGAACGACGCGGTCCTGCTGGGCAAGAGTCCCAAGAATCAGACCGTGCATGCGCCTATCCCCGAGGGTTACAGCATCGATCAGCTTGTTGGCAAGATCGTTGATGTGGACGTTGACGTTGCCAAGACCTGGTATTTGTCCGGCTCCGTTGTGGGCGAGCCGCGCTAATGGTTTCTTCCGGGGCAGGACTTTCCGCCGTTGCGATCGTCGGTCCGACGGCGGTTGGTAAGAGTGATGTTGCCGACCGTTTGGCCGCTCGTCTTTCGTCCGAAGTGCTGTCGTGCGATGCGATGCAAATCTATCGCGGCATGGACATCGGTACCGCAAAGATGGCGCCCGATGAGTGTACGGCGCCGCTGCGTCTCGTCGACATTGTAGAGCCGGGTGTGGCATATTCTGCTGCGCTTTATCAGGCTGACGCTCGCGCGCATGTTGAGCGCTTGCTTGGCGAGGGCCGCCTACCGGTGTTTTGCGGGGGTACGGGGCTGTATCTCAAGGCCGCCCTCGATGAGATGGACTTTCCCTCGGGTGAACTTGAGGACGATCGCCGTGCGGGCTATCAGGAGCTTGCCGAGCGTATTGGCGAGGAAGAACTGCATGCCCTGCTTGCCGAGCGCGACCCAGAATCTGCTGCTGTTATTCATCCCCATAACGTGCGCCGTGTGATTCGTGCGCTCGAGATGCATGATGATGGTATCTCCTATGCACAGCAAAAAAGTCAGTTTAGTGTTCCGCGCGAGCATTATCATGCTCTATGGTTTGGTCTGACGCGTAATCGCGAGGTGCTCTACGAGCGCATTAACCTGCGTGTCGATCTGATGTTTGAACAGGGTCTTGTTGATGAGGTTCGCGGTCTTATGGACCAGGGGCTGGGAGATGCCCTGACTTCGATGCAGGCAATTGGCTATAAAGAGATCATCGATGCTTTCAATGGCGTGATTTCTATGGATGAGGCTCGCGAACTCATCAAGATGCGTTCGCGTCGCTATGCCAAACGTCAGCTTTCGTGGTTTAAACGCGATGACCGCATCGTGTGGTTCGATATGGACGAGTTTACGATCGATGAGGTCGTTGAGGACATCCTGCATTGTATTGAGGCTGCCTAATGGCCCGCTTCCCCCTTGTTCCCACGGCACCCGAGCCCGAGCGTGCCATATTAGTTGGTGTTGAGTGGCGCGACAATGCGTGGCCGCTCGATCGTTCGCTTGACGAGCTTGAGCGCCTGGCCCATACGGCTGGCGCCCAGTGCGTGGCGCGTTTGTCACAGCGTCTGGTTAAGCCGTATCCAAAATCGTTTATCGGTTCCGGTAAGGTTGAAGAGCTGTGCGGCCTGGTGCATCGCATGGATGTCGATGTCGTTATTTTTGACGACGACCTGACGCCCTCGCAGCAATCCTATTTGGAGAAAGCCGTGGGCGAGCCGGTAAAGATTATCGATCGTACAGCACTGATCTTGGATATCTTTGGCCTGCATGCTCAGACGCGTGAGGGACGCCTACAGGTACAGCTGGCGCAGCTTCAATATCTGTTGCCTCGTCTGCGTGGCATGTGGAGCCATCTTGCCAAGGAGCAGACGCGCGGCGGCATCGGTTCGCGCTTTGGCCAGGGTGAAAGCCAGCTCGAGGTTGACCGTCGCTTGATTCGCAATAAGATTGCCGCGCTTCGTCGTGAGCTCAAGCAGGTTGAACAGCGTCGCGATGTCCAGTCCAAGAGCCGCATTGAGTCACCGGCGTTTCGCGTCGCGTTAGCCGGTTATACCAATGCCGGTAAATCGACGTTGCTCAATCGCCTGACCGGCTCTACGGTACTTTCGCAGGACAAGCTGTTTGCTACGCTCGACCCGACGACGCGTTCGTATCGCCTGCCCGGCGGTCGCGGCATGACGATTACCGATACCGTTGGCTTTATTCAAAAGCTACCGCATGGTCTCGTTGATGCCTTTAAGTCCACGCTGTCTGAGGTTCTTGGTGCCGATCTGATCCTTAAAGTTGTGGATGCCTCTGATGAGGACTACGAGCGCCAGCTCGAGGCAGTCGATCGCGTTCTTGACGAGATCGGTGCCGGCGAGCGTTTGACGCTTACGGTGTTCAATAAAATCGATCTGCTCGATAGTGTTGATCGATTGAGCTTCCGTCGTCGCTATCCCGAGGCCGTGCTGTTCTCGGCCCAGACAGGCGAGGGACTCGACGATCTCGTCGACCGTATTGCTCGTGAGGCGGCTGCTACCGATGTGTTGCTCTCTGCTGATATCCCGTATCGTGAGGGCGCCCTCATCACGCTGGTGCATGAGCAGGGAACCCTTTTGCACGAGGAATATCTTGAGGACGGCGTTCGTATTGTGGCGAAGCTGCCGGTTCGTATCGCGCCGCGGCTCAAGCGTTATCGCACCGAGTAGACGAGCTCCAAAAAGCCCAGAATAATGGGCTGATGCAGCAGATAAAAGGGGAGTGCGTGACGTCCAAGGCTGGCGAGCGCCGGGACGGGATTGGCGTAGGCCCAGCTAGGGACGGTCTTATCGATTCCCTTCGCTATGTGTGCGGCGTAGTATCCTGCAAGATACATAAAGAAAAACGGGATGATGGGGTAGTAATCACCTGAGACAAACCCAGGGCTCGGAAATCCCAGCCACGCCAGGTGGGGGACAGGGTAGATCGTTTTGGGGATGCTCCAGGTGAGGGCAAACAACAAAAGGCATAGGGACATGCCCCATCTCGCCGATATCTTCTTAAGGACGGGATCGGTCAACGCCACGATGCCGGTACATGCGGCCATGCAGTAGATGATGCCAAAATTAACCGAATCGTCTACTGAGACAAGTGTTGTTGCCAACCAGACGACGAGTGCTGCTAAGGCGTATTTGGCGGCACGTTTGATATTGTTGCGCGAAAGGGTGCACATCCAACCCGCGATAAACAAAAATACCCAGCTGATGCTGGCGCGCCAGATGTCTTGAAAGACAGTCTGGGTAAACCAGGGCATATCCCAGCCGTACAGGTAGGCGAGATCGTAGCAAGCGTGAAAACCTGCCATTGAAATCATCGTAAACCCGCGGACGGTATCAAAGATAGTGATGCGTTTTTGCATTACGAGAACCGGCGCATCAAGCCGACGACTTTGCCCAAGATAACGGGATTCGTTGCATAGATAGGCTCCATGGTGTCATTCTCGGGCTGCAGGCGCACGCGTCCCTGCTCCTTGTAGAACGTCTTGACGGTCGCTGAACCATCAATCATGGCCACGACAATTTCGCCGTTCATGGCACTCTTTTGTTCACGGACGATGATGTAATCGCCATTGAAGATGCCGACATTGATCATTGAGCTCCCATGCACCTCAAGGATAAAGGAACCCTGATCGGTGGCGATTTCGGTCGGGATAGTAAAAGTGTCTTCGATATTCTGCTCGGCCAGAATGGGAATCCCAGCCGCGACGCGACCAACGAGCGGTAGCGAGACCGTTCCGCGAGGTGCGGTGGGCTCGTCAGATTTAGAAATTGAGACAGAGGAACCGTCCTCGTTAAAGAGTTCCAGGGCGCGCGGTTTGGTGGCATCGCGCTTGAGTAGCCCGCGCGCCTCCAGAGCAGATAGATGGGCGTGCACGGTGCTGGGGGAGGAAAGGCCCACGGCAGAAGCCATCTCGCGCACGCTGGGCGGATAACCCTTCTCCTGCTGATATTCCTTGATGAAGTCGTAAATTTGCTGCTGACGCTTGGTAATTTTGCGAGCCATCAGGGCATCCTCTCTACCCATGTCAAACAAATGTTCGAATTTTGCTTGACAGGAACAACTGTTCGAAGATAATAATAACCGAACATTCGTTCTCGCGCTAGACATTTTTGTCCGCGCGGCTTGATAAAACTGTTCTCAGCAAAACACGCGAGAGGAGAACATGATGAACGCAACGAATATGGTCCAGGGAAACCTCGCCCTTAAGCTCGAGACGCCTGCCGCGCCCGCTTTTACTGTTGTCAAGGGTGGACGTTCCGGTTATCAGCCTTTGCCCGTAAAGTCTGCTCGCACTCAGTATGTTGTTGCCGCGCCGACTCCCGCTGCCCTGAAGGTCTCGACGATTGTTGCCGTCGCCGTTGCGCTCACGCTCTTTTTTGTCCTCGCTACGTCTGTCTTTAGCGCTCGTCACGCCGCGTATGCCGAGTCCGTTTCCAACGTTACCTACGAGACCATTCGCGTTCAGCCTGGTGATTCTCTTTGGTCGCTTGCCGAGGAATATCCAATCGAAGGCCTTTCCACGCAAGAGGCTTCCGACATGATCCGTAACGTCAATCATCTGGAGCATGGTTCGCTCGCCGCCGGTGCGCATCTTAAGGTTCCTACTCGTTCGTAATCATTATCACGCTGCGCATGGTACCCTTGTTATCGTTTAAGAGGAGGTACCATGCGCTGTCCCAAATGCGGCAAGGCACATACCCGCGTCGTTGATTCCCGTATGCAGGAGTCAAATAACACCATTAAGCGCCGTCGCGAATGTTGCTCGTGTAATTACCGCTTTACAACGTTCGAGCGATGCGAAGACCCAATCGAGGTCATTAAGTCGGACGGAACTAAGCAGCGGTTCGATCGCAATAAGCTGCTCGTCGGCTTGATGCGCGCCACCATCAAGCGTGATATCGACACTAAGAAGCTCAATGAGATTATCGACGATATCGAGGTCGAGCTGCGTTCTCGTACGCTGACGGCCGTCACGTCCCATGAGTTGGGTGACATGGTGCTCAAGCGCTTGGCCAAGATCGACAAGGTGGCGTACATCCGCTTTGCCTCGGTCTACCGCGATTTCAAAGACGTCGATGAGTTTCTGCAAGAGCTCGACAAGCTAAGGTGATTCCATGTCCAACATTACCGTCAACATAAAGCGTCTCGACCCCACCGTCGAGCTTCCCAAATACGCCCATCCCACCGATGCCGGCTTGGATCTGCGCTCCAACGAGGACTGCGTCCTGAAGCCCTTCGAACGCCGTCTGGTCTCTACCGGGCTGGCCATCGCCCTGCCCGATGGCTACGCCGGCTTCGTCCAGCCCCGCAGCGGCTTGGCCATCAAGCAGGGCCTGTCTATAGTCAATACGCCGGGCCTCATCGACGCCCACTACCGAGGAGAACTCAAGGTTATCCTCATCAACCTGGATCCCTCCAACAACATTCAAATCAACAAAGGCGACCGCATAGCCCAACTCGTCATCCAAGAAGTCCCCACGGTCAACCTCATAGAGGTAGACGAGCTAGACAAAACCGACCGAGGCAACGGAGGCTTCGGCTCCAGCGGCGTAGCCTAGGGGCGCTCGTATCCCGCTTTCGCCTGAGCTCCACACATATCATCCCGTGCTCAAACATTCTCGCGGGGCGCTCGTATCCCTCCCGCCCGCCTCTCACACATATCATTCCATGCTCAAACATTCTCGCTTCGCTTCGCTCGCTGCGAAACTGCGCGTGGAACGATATGTGAGAGAGGCGGGCGGGCGGCTACATGCTTGAAAAAATATTTACATTCTAGTTAGCCCACGCGACAAAGGAATAGTCTCTTTGTCGCGTGGGCTAACTGTATTTATCTTTTCCGGTCTCGCCTTTGTTGGTTTTACTGGAGGGGAATCTAGTTTAGCTGCTAGTACGTAAACGCAGCTTGCCTGTGGGGGCCTATATATCGTCCCGCGCGCAGTTTCGCAGCGTAGCGAGAATGTTTGAGCACGGGATGATATATAGGCCCCCACAGGCAAGCGAACATTAAGACGCTAGCGGATATGCGCGGGTTTTTCGCCCCAGTAGAAGCGGCAGAAGGCTCGTTTGCGCTTTTGGGGCTTGCCTACGAGCTCCATGGTTGCGATGGCGATGTCTTTGGCAGCGTGAGGGCGGCGTAGTACTTCGCCGTTGATGAGTAGGGCTTTGAGTGATTCGGGATGGTCGTGCAAGTGACGTAGGGTTACGATGAGTTCTCGTGCGGTGGTGACATGCATGCTGGCGCCCATGCCGGTGAGCATCGTGGTGTTGGCCTTTTCCTGACCGTATGATTTGCCCAGTAGGATCATCGGCAGATGCGCGCACAGGCACTCGGTGACGGTGAGCCCGCCCGATTTGAGGATTGCCAGGTCGCAGCCGTGCATGAGGGCCGCCATGTCATCTACGTAGTCCAGTACCGTCACGTTGTCGAGCTTCATGGCGTCGAAGAGCGTTTTGAGTCGGTTGGCGTATTCCTTATCCTTGCCCGGTAAAAAGACAAAGTGCATGTCCTCAAAGCTGCGTAAGAAGGGGAGCGTGTGGTCCATCGCGGCACGGAAACGCACGTATGGTTGGGGTAAACTGGCGCCGGCCATCACCAATACGACGGTTTTGTCTATGGGGAGATTGAACTTGCTCAGCTCATCCTCGCGTTTGTAATCTGAATCGAAACCGGCTCGGATGGGGATGCCCGTTATGCGGATCTTTGACTCGGGAACCTTGCGCGGCCGCAGCGTTTCGGCCATAAACTCGTTGGCTACGCAGAATAGGTCGGTGTCCTTGTGGGGCCAAAATCCTTCGACTTCGTAGTCGGTCGGTACGCAGATGACCGGATAATCGATACCCGTAATTACGCGGGCACCCACGGCAACATTGGCTGCTGTGATGTGCGTTGCGACCACGGCTATAGGCCTGCGGCTACGAATATATTCGTTGAAGGCGGGGAACATAATGCGCGACCATGCCGTGCCGCCACCCCAGAGCAGATGTCCCGTAAGCGTATATCGCCAGGTCAGGTCGTAAATGGGGCGCGTGGCTCCTGTAAAAGAAGCCGCGGTCTTATTGCCGTCGAATTTAATACGTCCAAAATCAAGGATATCGAGCACTTCAATCTCAACGTCCTCGGGGATGCCATTAGTGCCGCGGATAAGGTCGAATGCCTGCGCAATCGCATTTGCGGCGGCTTTGTGGCCCGATCCAACCGATGCGTGCACAATGGTTACTAGGGGTTTTTGTGCGGGTGAAACGGTCATTTGCTCCGGTTGGGGAGTGGCTTGCATGGGCAGGGGAGCGGTATTGCCCGTCTGCGTTTGATCCATCGATAACTCCCCTTCAGCTTTGTTACGCGATTTATTATTGTAGTGCATGAGTGTCATGTTCACGTAAATTTGGGTATGAGCGCAAAGAACGTCAATGTATCGACGAGAGGAGATTCCATGACTACCGATCAGCCGATTGATGTTGCGATTATCGGTGGAGGCCCCGCGGGCTATGCTGCCGCCATTTACGCTGCGCGTGCCAACCTGACGACGACCGTGATTGAACAGGGCATGTCGGGAGGACAAATCGCCACAACCAATGAGGTCGAGAACTATCCGGGCATTCCGCTCTTGAGCGGCGCCGAACTCGGCGAGCGTTTTCAGCAACATGCAGAGGGCCTGGGAGCACAGGTTACATGGAGCATGGTTACGGGTATCGATTACGATGCCGATACAGTGCTGTTTACGGTGCATCACGATTTGGGCGATACGTTGGCCTCGAGCGTTATCGCTTGCATGGGTGCCACGCCGCGATCTGCTGGTTTTGTTGGCGAGGATACGTATCGCGGTCGCGGCGTTTCGTATTGCGCGACGTGCGACGGCATGTTCTTTCGCGGCAAGCAGGTCTTTGTCATCGGCGGCGGCAATGCTGCCTGCGAGGAAGCTCTGTTCTTGTCAGAAATCGCCAGCAGCGTGACCATCGTTTTGCGCCGCGATCAGTTCCGTGCCCCCGATGGTGTGGTTCAAAAAGTTCTTGCAAAAGATAATATTTCAGTTAGGTACCAAACTAGTATTGTTGAACTTTCTGGTGAAGCGATGCCCACGACAATTACGTTCAAGGACAATGCAAGCGGTAAGACGCATGCCGAGACCTTTGAGCCTGGCTCGTTTGGCATTTTTGTCTTTACCGGCACGCAACCCCATACCGAGCTTGTTGAGCATCTAGTCGATCTGGCGCCTGATGGCGGCATTCTGACTGATGAATACATGGCGACCCGCACGCCAGGTCTATTTGCTGCTGGCGACATCCGATCCAAGCGCTTACGTCAGGTTGTGACCGCCGTTTCTGACGGAGCCATAGCAGCAACGAGCGCATATGCGTTTCTCCGCGGATAAGTACGATAATATATCTTATGTAAGGTTGCTATCTTTAAACATAGTGGCTGGACGGTGCACCAATGTGCTGTCCAGCCACTTTTACTTGCCGGCTATATGGTATGCAAAACTAGATAACCTAGAATACAATATAGCCAATGAACGGAGGATTCTTATGAACCACGCCAAACACGTTATCCCGATGTCCGATTCGTCGGTCAGCATTAAGCCTGAGGATATTCAGCCCACTGTGCTGCCCGATGCATTTATTCAGTCCGATATCGTGCGTAAACTTAATACATTGAGCCTGACTCGCTATGACCAGCTGCCCAACGTGACGCTCTACCGCGATCAGGTCATTGAGTATGTCGCGCTGTGGATGGAGCCACTGTCCATTTGCGTGGAGCAGCCTGTCATTACGCCATCGATGATCAATAACTATGTGAAGATCGGCCTGGTGCCTGCTCCGGTCAAAAAGCAATATGGCCGCGAGCAGATTGCTCGCCTGATCGCTATCTGCATCTTTAAGCAAGTTCTGCCCATTGCCGCGGTTCAGGCGCTCTTCAATATCCAGCGTTTGAGCTACGATGCCCCGACTGCCTTCGATTATGTGGTCGATCAGCTCGAGGCATCGATTCGCGCGGCGTTTTCTGTCGAGCAGACGCCGGTTCCCGATACAGCGCATCAGGTCACACGCGAGTCGCTGCTTGTGCGCAGTGCCGTATCGTCCTTTGTTTCGAAGGCGTACTTGATGAGCTATCTCAAGTTCAATGGGTTTAATAGCTAGCCGACGTATAAAACGGGCGGGACAAAGAGCCATCTGTCGCTTTGTCCCGCCCGTTTTTTGCCTGGTTGGACTTTATTTGCCCGAAGCTACGCCCATGCCGTAGCCGATGATCAGGCCGTGCATCTCAGCGTAATAGGAATCCAGGCCGTTGCAGGGCATGATGATGGTCTTGGAGCCGGGCCAATGTTCGACTATGCGATCAGTAAGCGCCTGGGCTCCAGTTTCGTTCTCAACGTGATCGATGATGACCTCACCGCCCGTAAAGCCCTCGGCTTCCATAGTGTCGATGATCTTGTTGAGCATCTTCTTTTCGCCACGCGTGTGCCCGACGAGTTCGATTTTACCGGCCTCACTCGCCGTGCCCAAAATGCGGATATTGAGCTTGTTGGCAATGACGCCGGCTGCCTTAGGGATACGTCCGGCTTTGGCGAGGTTTTCGTAATTGCACAAGCTGAAGAGGATTTTGCTGTTCTGCTCAAGGCTATCAAAGTATGCGCAAGCGTCCTCGAATGCGACATCCGGATTGCTTGCAAGATAGCGGTCAAACAGCAAGAAAATGAGGTCCATTTTGCCGCCAGCTGCGCGTGAATTGACTAGATGAATCTGTCGGTCGGGCTCCTCGGCAAGAACCATATCGCGAGCCGTGGCTGCCGCGTTGTAGCTGCCCGACACGCCCTCAGAGATCGGCATGCAGATGGTCTTGTCTGCCAATTTGAAGAGCTCGGCCCACTCCCCTACGCTGGGACAAGCGCTCGAAGAAGCGTTCGTCTCCGCCTGAACAGCGCAGTTGAGCTCATGAACATCGAGCGAAAGGTCATCGACGAATTCACGCTCCCCCACTCGAATTTTGAGGGGCGCAAATGCAAAGGTGGTATGGGGTGCGGTCGGTTGCCAATCGCGGAGGTTACAGCTTGAATCGGAGATAAGTGCCCAGCTCATAGAGGGTCCTTTCTAATTGTTCTTCAACAATTATAGCTTTCTTGCTGACCGATTGGGCCGCTATCTAGTATTCAAAACTAGATAGCGGCCTGGACTAAAGATAAAAGAATGGACCTCGCAACTTAAAGCCACGAGGTCCACATTCACACGCTGTGTAAGATGACTTAGTAACGCACGAAGATGTAGTTATTGTTCATGCCGGCGGCAACGGAGCTGATGATAACACCCGTGTTGTAGTCGGAAGCATGAATCATCTGACCACCACCGATGTAAATGCCGGTGTGGTACGAGTTGACCACAACGTCACCGGGCTGCGGATCGGACACACGCGTCCAGCCCATAAAGGTACCCGTGGTGCCCAGGCGGCAATAGCGACCAGTGAGGCAATAGCTAACAAAACCAGAGCAATCGAAGCTGTTCGGTCCAATGCCGCCCCAGGAATAAGCGCAACCAAGCTTGCTGTATGCACGCGAGACAACAGAACCGCCGTCGACGGACTGGCTCGGAGCAGAAGGCGTCGGAGCCGGAGCAGGTGTGGAGGGCTGCGGCGTCGGAGCAGGTGCCGGCGTAGGAGCCGGAGTGTTGCCGCCCTGGTTGTTGTTATTGCTGGTCTGGCCACCGTTGTTGGTGTTCTCGGTCGTACCGGCAGTCTCGTTGCTCACCGTGGCCTTCTCGGCGGTGCTGGCGTTGATGCCGGCCTGAAGCGCGGCGTTGGCCTCGGCCTCGGCGGCAAGCTCGGCCTGCAGCTGCGAATCCAGGGAATTTACGACGTTCTGGGCTTCAGCCTGCTGGGCATTAAGCTCGTCGACCTTCTTTTGCGTGGCGGCGACGTTCTTCTCCTGCTCGGCCTGCTTATCGGTGAGCTGCTGCTTAAGCTCCTTGACCTCTTGAATGGTCTGAGCCTGCTTATCGGAAACTTTCCCGTAGTAGAACAGACGGTTGAGCATATCGCTCAGGTCATCGACGCCCGTCAGAACCTGAAGCAGGCTCAGGCCGCCGGTTTTGTACTCGCCGGCGACATAGGTCGAGAGCTTGGCCTGACCATCGGCAATTTCCTGCTGCTTTTGCGTGATCTCGCCAGCAGTCTGATCGAGCGCCTGCGTCTGCGTGGCGAGCTCATCGTAAATCTGCTGGGTTTGGGTACCGATCTGCTCGAGCTTAGTACGAGCAGCGGCAAGGTCGGATGCGGTATCGGCGTAGGCAGGAGCCGCGAGGCCCAAGCCCAAAACACAAGCGAGGGTTGCCGTAGCAGCGCAGCGTGCCATGTTTTTGTGCGTGTTTGCTGTGCGCATGTAGCTTCCTTTCCACTAACTAAGGGTAACGGCTAGTCCACCGTCACCAGACTAAAGAGCTCCACATCGTCATTAGACGGCGTGAGCTTCTCGCGCGGGTTGAGAAACGCAAGCTCAAGGATACAACCGTAACCGACAAGCTTTGCGCCCATATCTCGCACCAGTTTACCTGTTGCCTCGACGGTTCCGCCCGTCGCGACCAAGTCGTCCAGAATCAACACGGTATCTTTAGAGCTGATAGCGTCGGCATGGATCTCAATTGAATCGGTGCCGTACTCGAGCTCGTAGCTCTGGCTCACGGTCTCGCGCGGCAGCTTGCCCGGTTTACGTGCGGGAACAAAGCCGGCGCCAAGGGCTACAGCCACCGGTACGCCAACCATAAAGCCGCGAGCCTCGGGACCCACGACCTTGGTGATTCCCATGCCGGCAAAGTGTTCGGCGAGGGCATCGGTCATGGCTTTGAGCGCCTCGGGATTGCCAAAGAGCGGCGTGATGTCTTTAAAGATGACTCCGGGCTCGGGATAGTCGGGGATGTCGACGATTTGAGATTCGAAGTCGTACATTGCATGACCTTTCAATGGGTTGCCGAAATTTCAGCTGAGGTTATTTGCCTGCGGTGGCGGTGCCGGATTGCGAAGGGGCGACGACCTTGAGCGGCTTTACGAGAGAATCCTCGTGCGAAGCCGGCATGGCTGTCTCTTCGTTTTTGGCCTTGGTGGACTCGGAGCGAGTGATTTCCTCATCGAGTGCATCGATGTCGGCGTCCTCGACCACGGCGTTGAGCGACTCAAAAACGCGGTTCTTGAGCAGTGCAGTGTGCACACCTTCCGTCAGGTCGTGAAGCTTCTTAAACGCACGCTCGAGCTTGGCGTCGCGCTCGTCATCGGAGGTATCCATGCCGAGCATGCTCACGAGCACCTGCTCAAACATCGAGGACTCGCGGTTGGCGGAAGACACGTACTGACGCAGGTTGCGCGGCTCGATATGGAAGCGCGACAGCTCGGAGCAGTAGCGGATGATCGGGAAATCGCGACCATCGACGAGCTCACGATTTTGCGGGCTCTTGATGATGCGAATGAGGTCGTTCTCGGCGAGCGAGCGGATAAACGAAATTTCGACGCCCAACATATCGGGAATGGTCTCGATGGGATGCAGCTTTTGCTTAGTCTCCTTGGGCTCCGTCTTGAGCGGAACATCGGATAGCAAGCCCACCTCGTAGGCGAGCGTTGACAGGTCCGTGGCGTTTTCCAAGCGCTGCTTAATCACGTTGAGCGGCATGTAGCGGGTCTTCTGCAAGTGCAGGATGACCTCCAGACGATCAACGTCCTCCTTAGAGTACTGACGGTATCCCTTAGGCGTACGATGAGGGGTAATGAGCCCCTCATCCTCTAGAAATCTAATTTTTGAGTTCGAAAGATCGGGGTATGCGCCTCGAAGTAGGTTGACGACTTGGCCGATACTCAGATAGTTGCGTTCGGCCATGCCCTACTCACCGGTTTCGATGCGCTCCGGCGTGCTCTCGTGGTAGATGAGCGTAAACGTACCGATCTGAACGGAAGAACCGTCGTGCAGCGGGGCTGCATTGACAATGGCACCGTCGACCCAGGTACCATTGAGCGAGCCCAGGTCCTCGATGCGAGCGCCGAGGCCCTCGCGAATAATGCGCGCGTGGCTGCGCGAAACGGTCATGTCATTAAGGAAGATGCCGTTCGCGGGATCGCGGCCGATGGTGGTCACGTCGTCCTCGAGCTCAAAGGCGGCACCAGTCTGCGGACCCTTGACGATGGACAGGACGGGGGCGGTGATGCGCACGTTGGCCATGAGGTCGGGAACGGTGACGTCGCTTGAAGGCACGCGGAATACGCAGGTAGCGTCAGCAGTCTTATCATTCTGAGGCATATTGTTAACCATGTTGTCCATGACAACCCCTAACTTATCGCGGACGTGCCGCAAATAATGAACCGTACGTAATCATACCCCAACGAATCAGTCTTCGATTTCAGGGTTCAGAAAGTCGATGTCCTCGTCCTCGGGATGCGCGAGAGCCTGTTTAATGGCCACTCCGCCCTTAATGGAGTAGATGACAGCCGTGAGCATGGAGAAGATCACGCCGCCGTACACAAAGAAGATGCCGAGGGGCACCGAGCTTCCGTTGAGGCCCGGGAAGGCCGTAAGGGTTGAAGATAAAAGGTGCAGGCCGTCAATAACGGGGAAACCGAGCAGCATGAGTGAGAAGCCGGTCATGAGCAGCGCCGTGGCAATCTTTCCGGGAAAGACCACATCGATGGGGCGACGGTGATAATGACGCACGATAAGCGTGCCGATGCCCAGATAGATGTCGCGGCCAATAATGAGTACGCAGACCCAGATGGGCAGCTCTCCGCGGACCACCAGGCCCAAGACGCCCGTAAACAGCAGCGCGCGGTCGCAGATGGGATCCATGACCTTGCCGAGCCACGAGACCGTCTTAGTCATGCGGGCGATCTGACCGTCCATCCAGTCGGTGGAGGCGGCAACGGCGTAGATAACGATGGCGATGACACGGTTGTTATCCGTCACAAACAGGTACAGAAATACCAGGGTGAGGATCAGGCGCGTAAAGGTGATGAAATTGGAGATCGTAAAGATCTTATTCGACGGGTAATCGGAAGTGCCGATAAGCTCCTTTTTGATCTTCTTTTTGATGCTCACAGGACTCCCCGCTGGTTAACGACAAAACTTTCGATACTATACCCGTTCCGGCGATGTCTATCCAGCGCAGCCATAGAGAGTCCAGACATGTGGAGGGCGTCGTAGGCGGCGGGAGATTTCGCATTCGTGTACATCAGCCTCCAAACATGTCGGATAAAGTCGATTTTGGTGGCTGATGTACACGTTTTGATTCGGTGATTGCATCGAGCGGGAACGTTGTTGATTTAAGCAAAATAATCATGATGATTAATAACAAAAAAGGTCAGGCACTAAGTGCCTGACCTGCAAACTTCTGGTCGGGACGACTGGATTCGAACCAGCGACCCCTTGACCCCCAGCGGGCCCAGAATACCCCTGACCTGTGCTTATTTTGTTAAAACACGCGCAGATAGCGCAAGTAGCGCATTTCCGTATTTGTAAATTTTACCTGCTCAGCGCGGTCTGTCCAGATAGCATATTATCGGCTTCGAGGAGCGCGGTGCAGCCGATGATTTAATCAACGGGGGTAGGAGCCCCGAATCGTCGCCTCTCCGGGTTCCCGCAGGTGGGCCCGCCTGTTTCTAATCAACTGCGGATTCAGGAGCTATGTGGTCAATATAATACCGTTGAACCTGCGTATCGATACCGCTCAGCCATTCGCCTCGCCCCCGTCGCACGCATCTTCATCCGGTCTGTCATTATCAATCTAACGATGCTTTGAGGAATGTAGGTGCTTCCAAATGTACTGTCGACTTCTTCTCAAACTAATCCTAAGAGACAGGGCCGTATGGATCTCTACGCTCGTTCTCGCCGCAGCCTTCTCCGTCCCCATTGCGTTCAATTCACCCATCTACGGCCCCTTCTTTATGAAGCAGGGCATGCAGGGCTTTGTCGACGCATTCAATACGCGCGCGCCCCAGGCCAGCGGCACAGACCTATCGCCAGAGCAGCAAGATGACGCTGAGCTTGCAAGATACGCGAACGCCGCCCTCGCCGCTCAAACCGACGCCGCCTTTCTCGACTCTGCCGAGAGCTACTACGCGCTCATGGACGAGGGCTTCCAATCCGGGTCCATCGTGGGGGACCAGGAGACCAATGACGCAGAGCTCGCATATTGCCGCGCTCTGAGCAGCTCCGGCATCGCGGATATCCCGGCCTCCGCAAACGACCTGCCGTTCCTCTCCTTCCTGCCCTACGCCATTGCCCAGGCGCCGTCCTTCCTTCCCTTCATCCCCTTCCTTCTCTCGTCGATACTCGTGCTCGGCGCCACAAGGCCCGGGACCCTGGCGGCAAAGGCGCCCGTGCCCAAATTCCGGCGCCTTATCCAAACCGTGTTTTCGATAATTGGCGCGGGGACCGCGATGCTCCTCGCCGGCCTTGCGCCCGGGGGCATTTACGCCTTGGCCCTAAACGGCTTCGGGCAGATCGGGTAC
>DBEZXT010000139.1:0-15046 GCA_048291645.1 Collinsella aerofaciens
GCGACGAAATGTTTATCTCGCCGCGCTACCTTGCGAACATTGAGAACAAGGGGCAGCACCCAAGTTTACAGATATTCTTTGAGCTGATACAGCGTTACCATATATCCGTAGACCAATTCCTTTTAGAAACGCCGCCGGAGAAGAACACGCAGCGGCGGCAGCTTGACGCGCTTCTTGACGGTATGAGCGATACAGGCATACGGATTGTAACCGCAACGGCAAAGGAGATTTCCGAAGTCGAAAAAGAGGGCGAATAGGAATGTCCGACTTAAAACTGAACAGGATTTAGAAAGCGTTGTAATCTTTTTTGAGGTTGCAGCGTTTTTCTTTTGCGTAAGTTTGGCAAAATCGCTTTTTCTCCGTAGTAGGTGATATACGGGCTCTTGTACAGATGCTCGTTGACCACTCGTGCCGAGGTAAAAGGATTGCCTCCGTGCGACAAGCCCGTGCAGCTGGTGTAGTTGATAGACCAGCAACGCTCCTGGACTGGCACATTGGCCCCGTCATCGTCCACGACGTCCACCTTGTTGCGCGTGCGCCCGGTCGTTTCCTTCAGCGCATTATCGACCCAGCTGAGCTTGTCGGTTCCCGTGAGTTTGTACTTGTCCTGGGCATATACCTTGGTGCAATAGGGCTCTTCATTGCCCGTTTCCCCTATGGCTTCAAATCCCCGCGCGTCTTGGACGAGACACATCGACTGCCCGGAATGCGCCTTGATCTTGTCATCCCATTGGGTGAGGTCGAGGCCCCACGTGTGGCCGCTTACGCTGTTGCCGGCGAGCCCAAATCGACGCAGCAGGACGATCTTTCCGCGCACCTCGCCCAGCGTGGGGACGTGGCTCGACGTGTAGAACAGGTTGGGGTTATCGGCCATAACCTTGGCGAAGGCCGTCGTTATGCTTTCGTCGGTAGCCTCGTCGTTGCCGCGCGATGCGAGCATGATGAGCGCTTCTGACGGGTTTTCGTTCAAAAACGTTTTGAAGTACCCGATGACATCGGAGAGATGCAGATAGTTCCCGTCTTTTTTGAGTAGGTAGAAAATCCCGTGGTCGATGCCGGGGTCATCGCCCTTTCCGAGCCGGATATCAAAATAGCGAATGCCTTCGAGCAACTGCGTGGGAATGTAATCCTGCTGGCATTTTACTTGCGAGGATTGGGGCTCAGTGTCGTTGTCCACGCTGCAGGTGCCCGAATCGTGCGTACCCGGGATGCTCAGCTCGTCGAGGAACTTGTCGTCGTCGACGTATTTCATCCAACATGGTCCGTCGACGTAGCTGCTGTACGTGATCCAGTCGAGGCTGCTAACCGTGGCATCGTTCTTTTTCATGTCGTAACCGATAAGTTCGAGCTCCCACGGAATGCTCTTACTCTTATGGCAGATCTTATTGTTGTCCTGGTCTTTGCCGTTCGATTCTATTGCCAGGTACTTAATGTCTTTTTTCTCGGTTTCTTTCTCGACCGTGCGGTCTCGGATGATGTAGGTTCCGTTTGATTGACGCTCGAACGCAAAAGCGCGGCTGGGCTTGTTGTCATACTCGCCGCCCCATACGTGGATGACCTTTCCATCTTTGTCCGAGTCGTCGTCGACCGACCAAATGCTGTAGCCCGTCTTTTTATGCTCTTCGAAATTGAGCAAGGTGCGGATGGCGTACCAGTTTGTATCGTCCTTCTTGGTCGTTACGTTCTCAAGGATGAGCTTGCTGGACGTGCCGTCGTTAAACAGGTGGCAGACGTTGCCGCGAACGTTGCCGTCTTGGTTGACGCTCGCGGTGCGAAAATAGCCCGCGGGGCGAAGGCGAATGACGAAATTGTGGAGGCTGTCCGACGCTGTGGCAGCGTCGTCTGCAAATGCCGCGCGCACGGGAAGGCCCAATCCCGCGGTTTCGGGCAGGCTTACAAAAGGCGACAATGCTGCGAGTCCTAGGCCCAACGTGAATGCTCGACGGCTGATGGCGTGGTGTTCGGTCATAACTTCTCCATTCGTAGAGTGCGGTTATGCGATAGTTTTGGTCACTATACTGCTCAGATGTTTAAAGATGCTGGTTTAATTGTCTGCGCGGCGCAATAAATCGGCGGGCGGACGTGTTGGGGTGTTTGTCGTTTTCGTACTGTTGCTACATTTGGAGCGGTTCCGGCGTCCGGCATCCTCGCGTTCGTTGGCTACCGGCATAAGAAAGAGAGGGTCGGTTTACCGGCCCTCCCTGGGTACGAAGCGCTGGGGTACCGCCGCTTGTTAGCACTGCGCCCGTGTTTCCCGCTGCGTTCGCCAGTCGTTTAGCGCTTGATCTCGATATCCTCGAGCTTGACGTCCATGGCCTCGGTCTTTGCCTTGGCGATGTCGTCGGCAAACTCCAGTGACTTCATCATGGTCTCGACGGCGTCCTTGTGCTCCTCGACGTTGTCGATGCGCACATACACGCTGCCACCGTCAACGTCGGTGAAGTACTCGGTCGTCACGCCGCCCGAGTGCGTAAAGTAGGCGTTGCGCCAGGTCTTGCCGTTGTACTTAACGGGATCGCTCTCGGTCCATCCGGAGTTGGCCTTCCACTTTGCCTCGTAGTCGAACAGTTCATCGGCGTTCTTGTCAGAGTCGAAGACGGGGATGAAGCGATCGCTGGCGTGCTCGCTCTCGGTGAACTTAAACTGGGCCCTGTCGGCGGTGTCGCCTGCGACGTCGGTGATCTCGACGCCCTCGGGGACCTCGACCTTAAACCAAATGAAGTCGGTCCTCATATCCACGGCTGGCTTTTCTGCTCCACCGCCACCGCCACTTCCGGTAGCGCCGCCGCTGCCACCGCAGCCCACCAGGGCAACTGCGGCAAAGAGGCTTATGCAGAGGGTGAGAATCGCAAAGGCCTTCTTTTTCATGGTCGTGTCCTCCTCGATCTGTAACCGCCCACGGATTACCTGCCTTTACTGTACGCGTGGACGACTCGCTAGGGTGGGCCATGTCTCCCATTCTGGGGGCTGGAATTGCGCCGACAAGTGGCAATATGTGCGGTCGCAAAAGAGGGGAGGGCCGATGCTGTCGGCCCTCCCCGGGTTGGGCGCCCGTTGTTTTAATGGGGCGCGCCTACGCGGGTTCGCGTAGGCGCGTACGGGTGCCCCGTTACTTGATCTCGATGCTCGAAATCTCGACTTCACGTGCCTCGTCAACTGCTTTCTTCATGTCGTCGGGGAACTCGATGGAGTTGAGAAGCGCCTCGGCTTCTTTCTTGTGCTGGTCGAAGTTCGAGATGAGGACGTAGACGCTTCCCGGCTCAACATCGGTAAAAAGCATGGTTGAGATGCCGCTGTTGTCCTCGTATGTTCCGACGAGCCACGTCCTGCCGTTATACTCGACGGACCCGCCATCCTTCCACTGGAACGTATCCCCCTTCTTTTCCGCCTGGTCGGCGTGGGATTCCTCGGCCGTCAGCGCTTTTTTCCAAACGGGGATAAAGCGATCGGCCGAGGCGTTCTCGTCTTCGGGGAAGGTGAGCTGGACCCTGTCGGCATTCTTGCCGGCAGAGTCGCTTACGCCGACGCCCTCGGGCATCTCGACCTTAAACCAGATATAGTCGGTCTTCTTGGCGACGGGGGCCTTTTCCTTGCTCTCGCTCTTGGGGGCGCTGCCGCCGCCCGATGCGCTCCCGCCGCAGCCCACAAGGGCGAGCGCGGCAAAGAGGGCGATGCAAAGGGAAAGGATCGATAGGGTCTTTTTCATCATGGTGGCGTCCTCCTTGTCTGTTAGTGACATCATGGCGCCGCATGTTGTTGGGGCGTTGTTTCCGTTTGCGGCGGATGTCTTTGTGCGTGGGTTGTATGAGTACGTTAATGCATCCTTTCGTGGTTTGTGGTCGTTGCGCAGCCGTGCCCCAACGGGCTCCTTATTTATAGATATGCCCCGGTTTGTGCTGCCAGAGAGTCTCGAAAGGTGGGCCATGTGTCCCATGCTTGCGTTGCCGCCGCCTATCGCGTGCCATAGAAATCCGCGATGGCCAGGTGCGCTGACGCTCGCGTACTTATGGGCTAGACTTAGCACCATTACGTGATCGATGCGGTCGGCCGACGTCGGCCGCCCGACCGATATATATGACTTGAAGGTGCGTGTGCGTATGAGCCAAGAGATGATGGATAAAACCTGTCGCGGTTTTGCCGAGGCGCTTGCCGCACGCGAGCCGGTTCCCGGCGGCGGTAGCGCGAGCGCCTTTGTAGGTGCACTGGGCGCCTCGCTTTGCGGGATGGTTGCTCGCTATGGGGCGACAAACCCTGCGCTTGCCGATCGCGCAGACGATCTGACGCGCGCGTTTGCCCAGGCGGATGAGTTGGCGCAGGAACTTGTGGGTCTGGTCGCCGAGGACGTTCGTGCCTACGGGCAGGTGTCCACGGCGTACGGTATTCCGCGTGACGATCCGGCTCGAGCGACCGCGATTCAGGATGCGCTGCATGTGGCCGCTATGCCGCCGTATCGCATTATGGATGCCTGCGGGCGCGCACTGGCGCTGCTCGAGGACATGGCCGACAAGGGTTCGCGTCAGCTGCTGTCCGATGTGGCGTGCGGCGCCGTATTCTGCCGCGCCGCCATGCAGGGCGCGAGCTTGACGCTCTTTGCGAACACCACGTCTATGAAGGATCGTGCACGCGCCGAGGAGCTCGAGACGGCGTGTGATGAGTTGCTCGACACATGGTTGCCGCGCGCCGATGCGCTGGCGCGCCGCGCCTCCGACGCTGCAAGAAAGAGGGGATAGCCATGGCTGAACTGCTGAAGGGTGCTCCCGTTGCTCGCGCTTTGACCGAGGAACTTGCTGCTCGCTGTGCAGCCCTGCGCGAACGTGGCGTTGTGCCGACGCTGGCCATTGTTCGTGTGGGCGAGCGCGAGGACGACCTGTCCTACGAGCGCGGTGCCCTCAAGCGCTGCGAGAAGGTTGGCATTGAGGCTCGCCGCGTTTTGCTTTCTGCCGATGTTTCGCAGGACGAGCTGTTGGCGGCCATCGAGGACATCAATGCCGACTCGGCTGTTCATGGCTGTCTGATGTTTCGCCCGCTGCCCGCCGGCCTTGACGAGAACGCCGTCGCCGCAGCGCTCGATCCCTCCAAGGACGTTGACTCCATGACGCCGGCTTCGCTGCTCACCACGCTTTCGGGGCGCGGCGAGGGTTTTGCCCCCTGCACAGCTGAAGCCGTGCTTGCTTTGCTGGATCATTACGGCGTTGAGCTGGACGGCGCCAAAGTTGCCGTGGTCGGACGCTCACTGGTAATTGGCCGCCCCGTTGCCGCCATGCTTACGGCGCGCAACGCAACCGTGACGACGTGCCATACGCATACGCGCGATCTTGCCGCCGAGTGCTGTGCTGCCGACATTGTGGTTGCCGCCGTTGGACGCGCGCGCACGATTGGCGCAGATGCGGTCCGCGAGGACCAGGCGATTATCGATGTTGGCATTAATTGGGACGAAGCCGCTGGCAAGCTGGTCGGCGACGTCGATTTTGATGCCGCGGAGCCGGTTGTTGGCGCAATCACCCCCGTGCCGGGTGGCGTGGGCGCCGTGACGACAGCAATTCTCGCCAAGCACGTGATCGAGGCGGCTGAGCGCGCATCGAAATAGGCGTTTTTGCCCACAGGGGCTGCCGAAGCCGTGGTTTCGCCCTTTCTGCGCCGAAGCGATACACTGTTGCCGTTTGATTTCTTCGCTCAAGGAGGATGCGCATGCCGTGCACAACGATTTTGGTTGGTAAGAACGCGAGCTACGACGGGTCGACGCTGGTTGCCCGCAATGAGGACTCGTCCAACGGGGTGTTTGAGCCCAAGCGTATGCGCGTGGTGCATCCCGACGAGCAGCCGCGCGTCTACACGAGCGTCCTGAGCCACCTGACCATCGAGCTGCCCGATAGCCCCATGCGTTATACGAGCGTCCCCGATGTTGTTCCGGGCCACGGCATCTGGGCCGAGGCCGGTTTCAACGAGCTCAATGTGGGCATGTCCGCAACCGAGACGCTCACCACCAACGAGCGCGTCCGCGGCGCCGATCCGCTTGTGGACTACGTGCCCGCCAAGGGCAACGAGGGTGAGGACGGCTATGTGCCGGCACAGCCCGGCGGCTTGGGCGAGGAGGACATGGTGACCCTGGTCCTGCCGTACGCCAAGTCCGCCCGCGACGGCGTTCGTATCCTGGGCGACCTGCTCGAGCGCTACGGCACCTACGAGAACAACGGCATCGCTTTTAGTGATGTGGACGAGATCTGGTGGCTCGAGACCATCGGCGGTCACCATTGGATCGCCAAGCGCGTGCCTGACGACGCCTATGTGACCATGCCCAACCAGCTGGGTATCGACAGCTTTGACCTGGATGACGCCGAGGGCGCCCAGGCCGACCACATGTGCTCCGCCGACCTGCGCTCCTGGATGGCCGAGTGGCATTTGGACCTGACGCTGGGCGTTGAGGGCGACGGTCCGGCTGCGGTCTTTAACCCGCGCGAGGCCTTTGGCTCGCACAGCGACAGCGACCATGTCTACAACACGCCGCGCGCCTGGTACATGCAGCGCTGCCTCAACCCCAGTGACGTGTGGGATGGCCCCGACGCCGACTACACGCCCGAGAGCGACGATATCCCCTGGAGCCGCGTGCCTGAGCGTAAGGTGACCATCGAGGACATCAAGTACGTACTCTCGAGCCACTACCAGGGCACGGAGTACGACTGCTACGGCAGCAAGGGCACACCCGCCACGCGCGGCGCCTATCGCCCCATCGGCATCAACCGCAACAGCCAGCTCGCCGTGTTGCAGCTGCGCCCCTATGCGCAGCCGGCGTATCGCGCCGTGCAGTGGATGGCCTTTGGCTCCAACTCGTTTAACGCGCTGGTCCCGCTGTACGCCAACGTCGAGACCATGCCCGAGTACTATGCCGACACGCAGGCTCGCGTGACGTCCGAAAACTTCTACTGGGCCAACCGCCTGATCGGCGCCCTGGCCGACGTCCGTTTCCATGAGTGCGGCCGCGCTGTGGAGGACTATCAGGAGAAGGTCGGTGGCATGGGTCACAAGCAGATCCATGACGTCGATGCTGCCGTAGCCGCTCTGCCCGAGGCCGAGGTGTCTGCCGAGCTTGCACGCGCCAACGAGGAGTTTGCCGAGCGTGTTCGCGTAGAGACCGATGCTCTACTGGGCAAGGTGCTCTACACCACGAGCTGCGCCATGAAGAACTCTTTTGCGATGAACGACAACGTGAGGTAGGGGTTTCCCGTCGATCGAATAGCGCTAAAACGCTTTGTCGCTTTCGCTCAATCTTGGGTACAAGAACGCCAATGCAGTTGTTTGTGATTGGAGACAACCATGGTTATGAAACTCGATCAGCTTGTTAACGGCGCCATTAACGTGGGCTTTGGCGCTGCCGCCGTTGCTGTCGAAGGCGGCAAGAAGGTCCTCGACGACCTTAACACCAAGGGCGAGCAGGTCCGCAAGGACACCGCCACCCCCGATATCGCCCGCAGCGTGTCCGACATGTTCGAGCAGGCCGGTGGCACCATCTCCGATCTGACCGAGCGCTTGGGCATACAGGGCGAGACTGCGGCCCAGCGCGTGCTCGACGAGCTCATCCTTGCCCGCGTCCGCGTTATGACCGCCCCTGAGCGCACGGCCTTCCTAGCCCATGTGCGCGACATCGTCGATTCGGTCGAGGACAACGTGACCTCGGTGCCCGTCGAGTCCGTTGAGCCCGACGATGCGAAGGATACCGAAGAGGCCGAGTAGCAGCGCAGATGGCAGATTCCACCACCGATTACAACAATCTAGATCCTTTGGGTGACGAGGCGGCGGTTGTCGATGAGGTCGATGCCGCCGTCTCGGGCGCTCGCAAAAAGCCGCGCGCTGTCGATATGGTGCCCGAAGAGCCCGACGCGATGGCGCCGGACGAGGAATACCAGCTCACGCCGGCGGGTCGTCGCGAACGCATCGGGCAGATTGTTCGCTTGGTCAAAAAGTACCGTGTGTGGGATAACCTCACGCCGGTTCGCTTGCGCCGCCTGCTCGAGGAGCTCGGCCCCATGTTCGTCAAGATGGGGCAGATTCTGGCCAACCGGTCCGAGATTCTGCCGCAACGCTTTTGCGACGAGCTGCGTCGTCTGCGCTCCGACGTGGAGCCGGTGCCGTACGAGGTAGTGCTTCGCTGTCTGGAGGAAGAATACGGCCTGCGCCTGGGGGAGATGTTCGATGCGATCGACCCCAACCCGCTTGGTAGCGCATCGCTCGCGCAGGTGCACCGCGCTCGTCTGGTGACGGGCGAGGACGTGGCCGTCAAGGTGCAGCGCCCCGGTGCGCAGCAGGTTATGGCGCAGGACATCGATATCATCCGCTCGGTGGTGCGTATCGTTTCCAAGTTCGTCAACACCGATCAATTCGTTGACCTGCACGGCGTGGTCGAGGAGCTGTGGACCTCGTTTCGCGAGGAGACCAACTTTTTGGCCGAGGCCAAAAACCTCAACGACTTCTACGAGTTCCATAAGAGCGTTCATGGCGTGACGTGCCCTAAATCCTATCTGGACCTGTGCACCGAACACGTGGTGGTTATGGACTACGTCGACGGCATTTCGATCGCCGATCCTGAACGCTTGGTGGCCGAGGGCTATGACTTGGAAAAGATCGGTGCCGCAATCGTCGAGGACTACTCGTCGCAGGTGCTTGATGACGGCTTTTTCCATGCCGACCCGCATGCGGGAAACATCATTCTCAAGGACGGCATCGTTTACTTTATCGACTTGGGCATGGTCGGACGCATGTCGAGCCACGATCGCGGTATCGTCAAGGACATGATTTTCGCCGTGGCCGAGGGTGACGTGCCCAAGCTCAAGGATTCGCTCATGCGCTTCGCCGTGACGCGTGGCGACTCGGCCGAGCTCGATCATTCAGCGTTTTTGTCCGATTTGGACTTTATCGTGGCTGACTTTGCGGGCCTTGACCTTAAGGACCTAGATATCGGCGAGTTTTTGACCTCGCTGTTAAACCTCGCGCGCAAAAATGACGTTGAGCTGCCGAGCGTGGTGACGATGTTCGCCCGCGGCATGGTGACGCTCGAGGGTCTGCTGACCGAGTACATGCCCAACGTCAACATGATCCAGATCATTCAGGCTCATATCAAAAACGAGAAGAGCATCTATGCCCGCATGCGCGAGATGAGCCGCGACTTTGCCGCGAGCAGCTATCGCGCGGCAAAAGGCTCGCTCGAGGCGGCCGAGTATCTGGGCTTGGCTTCGCGTATGCTCACGCGCGGCCAGCTTAAGGTGAACACGCAGATCATGAGCAGCGATAAGGCGCTGCGACAGCTGGGTGGGATTATCGACCGCATGTCGATGGCTATCGTTATCGCCGGTCTGTTTATCGGTTCGTCGGTGGTGTACTACGCGCGCATCGAGCCGGTTGTGTTTGGTATCCCGGTCATTGGCTTTATGGGCTACGTGAGCGCGCTGGTGCTGGCGCTTATGCTGGGCCGCAATATCTGGCTCAACAGCCACGGCGGCAAGCACTAGAGGCTGTGACCGTCACCGCATTCTCCTATCGCAAACAATAGCTTTTACCTTGGGCTTCGCCTGCGTGCGAGGCCCTTTTGCGTGATAGCATATTGACGGTTTTAATCGATGGCCTAGATGGTGGTGCGGAGACGCACGAATGCGCGGTTTTCCTGCGCGTTTGGGGGAATCGGGGTGCAAGTCCCCGGCTGTACCAGTAACCGTAATTCCTCTTGGCTCGGGATGTTCGCGTCGCAGATCGGACGGCGCGCCCGAGTCGTTAAGGTTAAGTCGGATCGCCTCCCATCTTGCATGCGGCTGCGGCGTATGCCGCCGGTGTGCATAGGGCTCTGGAGGGAAGGGGGACCCCGATGGGGGAACTCGGGCGCAACATGCGCGATGACGTGGGGCAGCTTCAAGGCAACGCTCCAAGTACAGACAATAGGAGACAAATGGATATGTTTGAGGACGAGTGCCAGCGTGCCTCGCTTCGTCGCCGTGGCGTAATCGCGCGCGGCGTGGCAAAGCGCTGCCTGGTGGCATTCCTGGCCTTCGCGATGGCCTTTGGCACCACGCCGGCTCAGCTGTGGGCCGAGGGCGCCGAGGGCATTGCCGAGGCTGTGGCTCAGGCTGCGACGCCGGGCGAGGACGCAGCGCTTGCGGGCGGTACCGCTGAGCAGAGCGGCGCCGAGGTTTCGGATTCCGAGGGCGCGCCTGCAGCTAGTGCAGCCATAACAGAGGCGGCAACTGGCGACGAAGGCTCGGCGACGGGGGAGAGCCCTGCCACGAGCGAGCAGTCTTCGACGGCATCCGCTGGCCAAGCAGGATCTGCCGCCGCGACTGCCGTCCAGACAGAGAACCCGACAGAGACCGGCGATGTCGCCAAGAAGCAAGTCGAGGTCTCGTTCTCAATCATCGGCACCGATGCCGACGGCAAGGCTCAGACCTGGGTGGCGCCTACGCAGCTCAAGCTCGACGAGGGCGCGACGGCTGCGGATGCCTTCATTAAGCTGCAGGAGAAGACAGGCTTCAAGGCGAAGTACGATCCGAGCACGGCATACGGTTTCTACCTCGAAAGCATCACATCCCCGAGCGATGGCCGCACGCTTGCCTACGATCCGACGACTTATGCCTACTGGCAGCTGTTCGTCGACGGCGCGTCTTCCTCGGTTGGCGCGAGCAGCGTCAAGCTCACCCAGGGGCAGAAGATTGAGTTTGCCTATACGGCTGGTAGCTCGTCCCCTGTCGTTAAGGACCAGGTTGCCGCAAATGTGACCGTCATTGGTCGCGATGCCATGGGCAAGACTCAGACTTGGGTCGATAACGCGCAGTATGTGGTGACGTCCGGTTCGAGCGCACTTGACCTTACGAAGGTCGCGCTCGAGGCGAATGGCATCGACGCCGTTGCTGCGGGCTCCTTCATTCTGAGCCTTAAGTACAACGGCGTTGAACTGGGTACGCCGCTCGATTATTCGACCTATTGGCAGCTGTTCATCAACGGCAAGTCGAGCGACTACACGGCAGACAATGTCACCATTCATGCTGGTGATACCGTTACGTGGTTCTACGGTGGCTGGGGCGACCAGTTGCCGTCCGATTCTGTCCATGCTTCCGTTCAGGTACTTGGTAAGGACAAGGACGGCAAGCAGCAGGTTTGGGCTTCGACGGGCCAGACGAGCCTCAAGGCAGGCTCCACTGCTAAGGATCTCCTTGAGCAGACCGGCCTTACTCTCGATGCTGGCGAATCGTCTTGGGGCTGGTTCCTCAACGGCATTACTTCGCCGTTCGATGGTAAGTCCTATGGCTGGGATGCTGCGACCAATAGCTATTGGCGCTTCTACGTAAATGGCAAGTTCGCCGACGTTGGCGCCGGTGCCTACGAGCTTCAAGAGGGCGATGCCGTCACCTTTATGTATGGCGCTGACGCCGATGCCCTCCCCGGTCAGGTGCTTGGGTCTGTCGATGTTATCGGTCCCGATGTCAACGGCAACAATACTCGCTGGGGCTCGGCAAGCAATGTTTCTTTGCCCGAAGGCTCTACTGCCCAGAACCTTATTGAGACGGTCCTGAAGGCCAAGGGCGTTACGTACAACGGCTCCCAGAGTGGTGAGTACTGGTTCCTCAATTCCATCAATTCGCCGTTCGATCACAAGCCGTATGCCTGGGATGCTGCGACCAATAAATATTGGCACCTGTATATCAACGGAGAGCCCTCCTTACTCTGCGCCAATCAGATTACGCTCAAGAGCGGCGATAAGGTTACGCTTGCCTATACCACCGACGATTCGGCCATGCCCGATCCCGACAAGATTGTCGTGGACCCGAGCGCGACGACTCCTGATTGGGATGCCGAGTGGGCCGGCTACGGCAACAGTGGCAACGGTTCGACCGTAACGGATGCCAAGACGCCTGCGCAGGCCGCCGGTCTTAAGTGGGCCTTCGATTGGAAGGCCGAGTCTGGTCAGCAGTATGCCAACTGCAGCGAGCCTGTCATCGCTAACGGCTTTGTGTACATCGCGACCGAGAACGAGCTCATCAAGATCGATTCGTCCACGGGCAAAAAGGTTGCCTCTGCGCCGCTTGCCTCCAAGGTGAGCTATACTTCTCGTCCGATCTATACCAATGGCCTTATCATCGTTCCGCTCAACGGCGGTGCGGTCCAGGCGATTACTGCAGACAAGCTGATCTGCAAGTGGCTGACGCCTGGTTTGACGGATTTGACGCAGAGCTCCTGCACCGTCGTTTCGGACGGCGAGTACGTCTATGTAGGCTCGGTCGATATTTCGTATGACGAGAATTACAACGCGACCTACGGCAACGGCTCCCTTAAGCGTATCAAGATTGCCACGGGCGAAGTCTCTTGGCAGAACATCGACCCTGCCGAGGGCTATTACTGGACTGGTGCGGCTTTGACGGATAAGTATGCCATCGTTCCTACGAGCGCGGGCACGCTTAAGTGCATTGATAAGACGACGGGCGATGTCGTTTCGACCATGAAGCTCGGCGCTCTCGCGAACGCCGACTGTGTCGTCGATCCGTCCAATGGTTCGACCTTCTATCAGATGACGCACGATGGAAAGCTCCATGTGATTTCGCTTTCGGCGAAGGGCGTGCTGAGCGAGCAGAAGACGGTCGATCTGGGTCTTACGAATAACATGAGCGCACCGGCGGTGGCTGGCGAAAACTTGATTGTCGGCGGACAGACGGCTACTGGCTCTGCTCTGGCTCTCTATAATCTGAAGACCGGTAAGACCACGATGGTCACCGCTGCTGACGGTAAAGAACTGCCGGCCGGATTTAACGGTATTGCTGCTACTCCGCTGGTGAGTGTTCAGGGCGGCAAGACCTATGTGTACTTCACCGTTAACAGCGCGGATAGCAAGGATTACGTCAACTACTCTGCTGGTGGTGGCGTATATCGCTATACGCT
This sequence comes from Collinsella aerofaciens, assembly GCA_048291645.1. Lineage (GTDB taxonomy): Bacteria > Actinomycetota > Coriobacteriia > Coriobacteriales > Coriobacteriaceae > Collinsella > Collinsella aerofaciens_CG. The sequence continues at coordinate 12,910 of DBEZXT010000139.1, forward strand.
CGGCGATGCAGAGGCGACGCAGATTTATGATGCGGCTGGCCATTACCAGCACTGCGACTCTCCGGTCATTGCCGATGCATCTGGCAACCTGTACTACATCAATGACTCGGGCACGCTGTTCAAGCTGGGGGCCGTTGAGTCTTGGACGGTTGCCTTTAATTCCAACGGCGGGTCTGCTTGCGACACTAAGTTTGTTGCTACGGCCGATGGCAAGCTGGTCAAGCCGGCCGATCCGACGCGCGATGGCTACGATTTCGGCGGTTGGTATACCGATGAGGCTTGCATGCAGGCGTATGACTTTAGCACGCCGGTGACGGCCGATCTGACGCTGTATGCCAAGTGGACCAAGAATGCCGTTAACCCTGGCGGTAATGGCGGCGCTGGTTCGAATGGCGGCGGCGGTTCTGGTACCGGTACTGGTTCCGGCACTGGCGCTGGCGCGGGTTCTGGCTCCGGCTCGAAGGGCGGCGCTATTGCCCCGGGCAAGAAGTCGGTGACCAAGACGACGGTGTCGACCAAGACCGAGACCAAGGACAACAAGTCCGACAAGAAGGACTCCGATAAGTCCGATAAGAAGGACGAGAAGAAGTCTGACAAGAAGTCTGACAAGAAGGACAGCAAGTCCGACAAGAAGTCCGATTCCAAGTCCGATACGGGTGCTGCTTCTACGACCACTGCTAAGAAGTCCTCTAGTGCTTCCGAGCAGGAGACTGGCACCAACCCGCTCGCCATTGTTGGCGTTGCCGCCGGCGTCATCGGTCTCGCCATCGTCGGCGTGTTCGTGTTCACCAAACGTCGGTAGGTGAGGGTTGTGTCCAATAAATCCAAGGACGCTGACCCCAAGCAACCAGATTCCTCGTTCATTCAGTTCGACGATGCAAAGCAACAGGGCGCCGCTTCGGCGGCGTCCGCCTCTCGTCGCAAGGCGCTCCTTGGCGTTCTTGCTGCCGCGTGCACCATTCTGATCGTCGTCTCGCTGGGCTTCGTCCATCCTTCCGAGAGCGGCGCCTGGTCCATTGACTGGATCGTTCAGACCGTGACGGGGGAGAGCGTCGTCGCCAAGGACACCAAGGGGTCTGGCTCGTCTGCCGCTTCGGGCGAGGCTAGTTCCAAGGATTCCAAATCTTCGAATGATGCAAAAGACGAGCCCAAGGGTTCGAACGACGCCAAGGACGATTCCGAGTCTTCAAACAAGGAATCGGACAAAAACTCGGATAGCAAGAAGTCCGAGGACCGGGGCGGCAAGAAGTCTGGCGATAAATCCGCTGCCCAAAATACGGGAGCCGGTGATACTTCCAATGCGTCTGGCGGTGCTTCTTCGGGCGGTGGCCAGTCGTCTGATGGAGCCTCATCCTCTAATGGCGGAAGCGCTTCCTCGGGCGGCCAGGGCGGCTCGCAGGAGTCCAACTACGTAACAGTGACGGTTTCGGTCACATCGAGCGCTGTGGGCAATCCTGTGTCCTCTGGTGGCACCTTTACCTTTAACGAAGGCGCTACCGTCTACGATGCCCTGTGCGCGCTGGGCCTTTCTGTCAACGCACACGGCTCGTCGTACGGCACGTATGTTTCTGCGATTGGTGGTTTGGCCGAAAAACAGTACGGCGGCACGAGCGGCTGGATGTACTCCGTAAACGGCACAACGCCCATGACGGCCTGCAGTAACTACGTTCTCTCAAACGGCGACAACGTAGTCTGGTATTACGTTACAGACTAGAGGCCTCGGCATAGCGCGCCAGACGGGCGGTTCGGACCAACATCCGAGCCGCCCGTTTTTCATGCGAATGGGACTGGATCGCCGGGTCTCTCGGCAAACAAAAAACCGGTTGGAATGGGAATTCCAACCGGTTATACATTCAAGCAAATAGTGAATCGACTACGACCGTGCGCCCTCGAGGAAGAAGCGGCGGCTGAAGTAGTTGTACCAGGTGACGAGGAACGTGGCGATGGCCTTCATGGCCTGGTAGCCGATGCTCAAAAACGTGACGCCCACAAACATGTACAGGTCGTTGAGGCCCAGGCCGATCACCGACAGGATGGTGAAGATCGTGAACTCGCGCTTGCGGCTCATGCCTTCGCGGTGGTCGAACACGTACTTCATGCTGAGCCAGTAGTTGACCACGACGGATGTGATAAACGA
>DBEZXT010000140.1:0-5579 GCA_048291645.1 Collinsella aerofaciens
AGCCAGTTCTCAATTCTCTTGACATTTACTCAGATTTGCCTTCGTTTATTCGCTCTGAAATATCTGTTTCTACTGGTAATTAAGTTAGTTATCAGTTTTTTAATAGCATTTAATTTATTTGCACAACATTTTGCTCAAGAGTAAACATCCTGTAAACAGTCGAAAATTGACCATGAGCTGTAGGTCATTTACCGGGAGAAATACCCTACCAAACTGATGAGAATATCTTTAACTCATCGGTAGTCAGAAGCGTAATGTTCAGACAACCATATTGGTATTTGCGCGCAGATTGCAGGCATCAACTCGCCCAAATCGCCTGAGGCCACCGCAAAGGCGCCTATCCCCATTGTGGCGGTTCTCCCCCGGCGCTACAGCAGATGCTCCTCGATAAAGATCGCGATGCCGTCTTTGTCGTTGCTCGCGGTTACAAAATCAGCTGCGGCGCGGGTGGCGTCGCTGCCGTTTGCCATGGCCACGCCCACGCCGGCGTCGGCCACCATGCAGGTGTCGTTATCGGCATCGCCAAACACGCAAATGTTCTCGAGCTCCATGTCGTTGAGCTCCGCCACGCGCACAAGGCCGCGCGTCTTGGACACGCGCGGATCCATGAACTCGTAGAGCCGCTGCGTGGTTTGCAGAGCCGCCGCCTTAACAGTGTCATCGGCAAACGTCGACGCCCGCTCAATCACCCGCGGCATTACCTCGGGCGCCATGGTAAACATCACCTTGGGCTGCGCCTCGCGCAAAAACTCGGCAAAATCGACCACCTGGTAGGGCACGCCGTCGACGCGCGACAGGTGCTCGACGCACGCGTTGCTCTCGGGCACGTAGAACACGCCGTCTCGGGGGCAGACGGGCGTTGCTGGAAGGTCCGCCATGTGCTTGCAAATGCGCGCGATGGTCTCGCCCGGCAGCGGATAACTCAGCTCGTTGATGTCATGCGCGCGGTCGATGACCTCGGCGCCACCGCAGCCCACCATCACGTCTACCAGGCCTTCGATGCCCCAGAGCTCGTACATGGCCTCGGTCGCGCGGGCGTCGCGCCCGGTGCACAGGCCAAAGAGTACGCCGCGCTCGCGCAGGGCGCGAATCGCCGCCACGGTGCGCGGGGACACCGTGTGCTGGCTCGTGAGCAGCGTGCCGTCGATATCGCAGAGTACGGCTTTAATGTGGCTGAAGGTGGTGTCCATGGGGGCCTTTCTGGGTTGTGCGACGGTGCTGGATGAGGTCGAAAGTGGTGTACATGGTATACCAAGGCGCAGGCGCGGCCCGTCAAAGCAAAAACCACCACAAAGGTGCCTGGCCCCTTTGTGGTGGCCGAACCCGAAGGGTGGCCTGGCCGGAGCGCAAACCATCACAACATTCGACGTTTTTCGGCAAAATCGCGATTTTCATCGAATGTTGTGATGGTTTTTACTGCCTTGCGGCACGATCAAAATGTCGGCGTTCAAACAGCAGCAACGCCGCGGGAACCGCCGTCACGACCATGCCCGCACCAACGAGCGTCTGCTGCACGCCAAACGTCGCCGCCAGCCACGGGGCAATCGCCAGCGGGGCCACGCCGGCGAACATGTTGCCAAAACCCATGACCGAGTTCACGCGACCGAGCTGCTCGAGCGGGGCCGTCGTTTGCACGATCGTGTTGTGGAGCGGGTTGACGACGCCCCAGGCCACGCCCAGGGCAATCTGGCCAATGAGCGCCACGCCCACATACGTTGTTCCCACGTAGAGCAGGCTTCCCAGGCCCACGGACATAAGCGCCGCGAGCAGTGTTTTAAGGTTGATCAGATGCGGCGGCAAACGGAGCGCAATAACGGCGCCCAGCACCGCGCCCACACCGCTGGCCGACGAGAGCCAGCCCATCCACTCAACACCGACATGCAGAACATCGCGGTAGAAGAACGACTCCAGCGGATCGAAAGCTCCATAGCCAAAGTTCGAAAGGAAAATAATGCAGAACAGCAGGGCGAGGACGCTGTTGGTAAAGACCGTCTTGATGCTGGTCGCGAAGGTGGCGCGGGTGGATTTACTGGAGTCGGAGTTTTGACTGGCAGTACTTGCCGTTGTGCTGCCATCCGCGGGAGTACTTTTGCGCGCGGCGGCACGACCTGCTTGCGGCCTAAAGCCCCAACCGGCGACGAGCGCCAGTACGGTAAAGATCATCATGAGCACGAACACCGCGCGTGACGATGCAGCCGCCGCGACAAAGCCGCCCAGTGTGGGGCCGACAATAATGCTCACGTTGGAGAACATGGTTATGGCGGAGTTGATGTCTTTGAGCTCGACGGGGTCGTCGGTGAGATACGCCGGATAGGACGTGGCGATGGGCTGGGCGAATCCCATCACAAAGCCCAGGAGTACCGCGCCGGCAAGGACTGTTCCGGTCGCGCTGCCAAAGGCGAGGATTGCCGCGCCGGTTGCCAACGTGGCGACGATGCTCAGCAAGAAATGACGGCGCGGACCCCAGGCGTCGAGCGCCGCGCCACCCACAAAGGATCCCAAGATCACGAATACGTTCATAAAAAGGACGGCCAGCGATGTCGCCGCAACCGAGGCATCGTCTGCATAGGTGAGCGTTCCGATGACACCGATAAAATAACTGGTCTGAAAGCCGGTATATATGAGGAAGCGCATTGCCACCAGGTGCTTAGCCTGCGCGGACAGCGATGATTGAGGCTTTGAGAAAAGAGAGGCGAGCATGGAGACTCCTTGTTTCATACGAATGCGGACGGCGGGCATTCGCCACCGTCTGTCAAATCAATCTATCCGCATGAAACATTAAGGACGCATCAAGCCCCTTCTCTCCGTTTTTCGCCCGTCATGAACTACTTGGTAGATTGTAAGGCATGCCCCACACATCTACCAAAGCAAAAACCACCACAAAGGTGCCTGGCCCCTTTGTGGTGGAAATGACGTTTGCCCAGATAAAACCTGCCGAAATTAACCTGTCCCCTTTTGGCAGGTTTTAGGCCAGATGATCTTGAATCAGGTCGCAGATAGCTCGAGCGTCGTTGATGTTGATGGCTCGGGTCGCAAAGCCGGCGTCGAAGGCCTGACGCGCCAGGGCTTCGTTGCAGGCAAGGGCCAGCGTGTGGCCGTCGACCAGGTCGAGCGAGCTCTTGCCGCGCAGACGGTCGACACCGGAGCGCGCGACCACGATGTTGTCGAAGCCCTCGGTCTTGTAGCCCTCGATGATCACCACGTCGACATCGTTGTAGCGCGACAGCAGCTCGCGCGCGGGCATCTCGTCCTCCTCGCGCGTGTCGGCGTACTCCGCCCAGCGCGTGGCGCAGATGAGGCCCACGTGTTTGGATCCGGCTTGGTGATGGCGCCAGGTGTCCTTAGCGGGCACATCGATATCGAAGCCGTGATGCCCATGATGCTTGAGCGAACCCACGCGCAGGCCGCGGCGGGTGAGCTCGGCGATAACCTTCTCGACGAGTGTGGTCTTGCCCGAGTTCTGGTAGCCGATAAACGCGATCGCGGGGACGGCCGGAGTGGGAGCTGCGGGCGCGACGGCGACGGGTACGTTCGCGGGTGCGTCGCCGTCAGCGGCCACGGCCTCAACAGCAGCGGCCTGACGCTCTGCACGATCCCACACGCCCGAGCGGCCGCCCTCCTTGTGCAGCAGGCGCACGTCAACGATCTCCATGCCGCGATCGACCGCCTTGCACATGTCGTAGATCGTTAGGCACGCGGCGCTCGCGCCGGTCAGGGCCTCCATCTCGATACCCGTCTTGCCCGTCACGCCCGCCGTAACCAGCACGTGAAAGCCAACCTGCCCGTCCGCGCGCGCCGGTGCCCAGCCCTCGGGCACGTCCTCGGCCGGCGTCCCCGCCGGAGCGATGGGCGCAATGTCGCACTTGCTCTTGGTAATGAGCAGCGGATGGCACATAGGGATGATGTCGCTCGTGCGTTTGATGGCCATAATGCCCGCCACGCGCGCACAGGCAAGCACGTCGCCCTTTTTGGCGCGGTCCTGCAGCACCATGGTCTGCGTCTCGGGGTGCATGAGGATGGTGCCCTCGGCGATGGCAATGCGATGGGTCTCGGCCTTGTCTGACACGTCGACCATGCGCACCTCACCCTTGGCGTCTACGTGCGTCAGCTCGTCGCGACGGGCGTCGCGGGCGGGCTCGGCGACAGCGCTGGCAGACGGCTGCGCGCCTGCAACGGCATCGCTGGCCGCAGCCGTGACTTTGTGGGCAGACATCGCGGCCCTGCGAGCGGCCTTGGTGGCATCGGCGTACCTGCTCTTGGCCATATGATCATCCTCCGATTTGAGACATAAATCGTTGCGTGCCCTCAATTATCGCGTGTTCCTGCGGTTTGTGGGCCACGGCATCGCGCCAAATCGAAAGCACCTGCATATCATCACCACGGCGCAGCGCCTCGCGCACCGAATACTCGGCATCGCTGAACAGGCACGGACGCACGTTGCCATCGGCCGTCAGGCGCAGCCGGTTGCAGTTCGCGCAAAAATGATTGGACATGGCGCTAATGAAGCCGACCGTTCCCGCCGCGCCCGGAAAGTGCCAATAGCGCGCAGGGCCCGCGCCGGCAGGAGCGTCGTTGATGTCGAGCGGCTCGAGCTCGCCCAGACCCGCCGCGGCGGCCCCGGCATTGATGCGCGCCCGCAGCTCGTCACTCGGCACGGTGTCGCTCGCGTCCCACAACTCGGGATTGAGCGCGGGCGCATGCGGATCCACAGCGCAATGCGAACTCGTGTGCTCATCGCCGATGGGCATATATTCGATAAATCGCAGATGAATGGGGCGGTCGACGGTCAGCCGTGCGAGGGCCGTCACATCCTGGTTGAGCCGACGCACAACAACGCAGTTGACCTTAACGGGCTCAAAGCCCCAAGCCAGCGCCGCATCGATGCCAGCCATGGTCTGCTCGAGCCGACCCAGGCGCGTGATCTTTCCAAACAGCTCGGGGTCGAGCGTGTCGAGCGAAATGTTGACGCGGTTAAGCCCGGCATCTTTGAGCTGCGGCGCCAGCTTGGGCAGCAGGGCGCCATTGGTGGTGAGCGAGATGTCCTCGATCTGCGGAATCGCACGGATATCACGAATAAGCGGGATGATACGGCGGCTGACCAGCGGCTCGCCACCCGTCAGGCGCACGCGGCGAATGCCCTCCCCCGCCACCAAGCGCACAAAGCGGGCGATTTCCTCGGCGCTGAGCAGCTCGTCGTGCGCACGGGGCGCCACGCCATCGGCCGGCATGCAGTAAATGCAGCGGAAGTTGCACTTGTCGGTAACGGCAATGCGCAGGTAGTTGATATCGCGGCCAAAGCCGTCATGTTGCACGCGCCCGTCCACGCAGCCTTCCCCTCGCACCGGTCTTTATTCTTCAGGGAATATAGTACCGCACGCGGGAATCGTGCCGACACCCGTACGACAGGACGGGTCACTTCGAGCAAAACCGGCTTCCCAAGCCCATCCTCAACACACAGACCATCACAACAATCGATGCTTTTTCCGTTTTTGGCAAAAAACGGCGAATGTTGTGATGGTTTGTCTGCCCACGGCACCCCGTAGAAGGACCGGAACGTCCCTAAAGGCCGCCGTCCCAGT
>DBEZXT010000141.1:0-6251 GCA_048291645.1 Collinsella aerofaciens
ACGCCGCCATGGACGCCATGGCCGAGCGCTTCCCCGAGCGCCGCGCCTCCGCCCCCGGCGACGCCGCCGACCGCGCCCGCATCACGCCCGAGACCGAGCTTGACGTGCCCGCCACCTCCATCTACCAGGCCGGTGCCATCAAGCTCGAGGAGGAGCTCTCCCCTGCTGAAGCCTTCGAGACCGGCATGGGCGAGGCTGCCTACACCTACTTGGCCGACCACGCCACCAAGCGCATCGTCATCGATGTGCCCGCATACAAGCACGCCACGGTTACCGTGCGCGTGAGCGGTGTCGATGCAGCCGCGGCTATCGCCGCCATCGACGTCGTCGCCCGTCCCCAGTCGACGCTCGATCTGCTTATTGCCCTGGACTCTCCCGTTGCCGGCCAAGGCGTCGTGGGATCCGTGCTACGCGTGTGCGCCCACGAGTACGCCACCGTCAACGTGACCTGCACGCAGACGCTCGACGATAGCTGGATCGCGCTCGACGACACCGGCCTGTTCCTGGACGAGGGCGCGCGCGTCAACGTGCAGCACACCGTCCTGGGTGCCGGCGCCAGCGCCACCGGCCTTGCCGGCGACCTGCTGGGCGATACCGCCAAGGTCACCATCGATACTGACTACCTGGGCGCCCGAGAGCAGGTGCGCGACTTTAACTACGAGCTGCGCCACCGCGGTCGCAAGACCGAGTGCGAGATCGACGCCAACGGCGTGCTGACCGGCACGTCCAAGAAGGTCTACCGCGGCACCATCGACCTCGTGCACGGTTGCAAGGGTGCAACCGGCACCGAGCGCGAGACGGTGCTTTTGGCCAACAAGGGCGTCGACAACAAGACCGTTCCCGTCATTCTCTGCGACGAGGACGACGTCGCCGGCAACCACGGAGCCACCATCGGCCACGTCCGCGACGAGCAACTGTTCTACCTCGCCTGCCGCGGCCTTGACCAAAACGCCGCCGAGGACCTGTTCGTCCGCGCCAAGCTGGAGGACGCCGCACTTTCCGCCACCGACGAGCGCACCCGCGCCGCCGTCGTCCGCTTGGGCAACAACCTGATCGACAACTTTGAAGAGGAGCTCGCATGATCGACACCGAGCACGTTAAATGCGACACCTGTACCGCACCGGAGCCTATGGAGCTCGACGCCAGCGACGAGGCCTCGCGCGGCTGGCCTACCGTCGACATCGAGACTAATCCCTACAAGGCGCAGTTCCCGCTGTTCCAGCAGCACCCCGAGATCGCCTTCCTCGATAGTGCCGCCACCGCGCAGCGTCCTGCCTGTGTGCTCGACGCCGAGCGCGACTTCTACCAGCGCATGAACGCCAACCCTCTGCGCGGCCTGTACTCGCTGTCCGTCGAGGCCACTGAGGCTATCGCGAAGGTGCGCCAGCAGATCGCCGACCTCATCGGCGCTGCCCAGGCCAACGAGGTCGTCTTCACCCGCAACACGAGCGAGTCGCTCAACCTGGTCGCCAAGAGCTTTGCACCCACAGTCCTCGAGCCGGGCGACGAGGTCGTCATCACCATCATGGAGCACCACTCCAACCTGATTCCGTGGCAGCAGGTCTGCCGCGAGACCGGCGCCAAGCTCGTCTACCTCTACCCCACCAAGACCGGTCAGCTCACCACCGAGGAGGTTCTTGCCAAGGTTGGTCCCAAGACCAAGATTCTGGCCGTGGGTCAGGTCTCCAACGTGTTGGGAGTCGAGAACCCAGTCAAGAACCTCGGCAAGCTCGTGCACAAGTATGGCGGCTACCTGGTCGTCGACGGTGCGCAGTCGCTGCCGCACATGCCGGTCGATGTGGCCGACCTGGGCGCCGACTTCTTTGCCTTTAGCGCACACAAGGCTATGGGCCCCATGGGCATCGGCGTGCTGTGGGGCAAGATGGACCTGCTCAACGCCATGCCGCCCATGCTCACCGGCGGCGAGATGATCGACTCTGTTACCGAGCAGGACGCCGTCTGGGCGCCCGTTCCCGAGAAATTCGAGGCCGGCACACAGGACGCCGCCGGCATCTTCGCCACGGGTGCGGCACTCGACTACCTGGTCAACACGGTGGGTTACGAGAACATCCAGGCACGCGAGCAGGCACTCGTCCACTACCTGATGGGCGAGCTCATGCAGCTCGACTTTGTCCAGATCATCGGCTCCATCTATTGGGACAACCACCACGGCGTTGTGAGCTTTAACGTCCGCGGCATCCACCCGCACGACGTCGCGAGCATCATGGACATGGACGGCGTCTGCATCCGCGCCGGTCACCACTGTGCACAGCCGCTGCTCACCTGGCTGGGCGTCGAGAACCTTGCCTGCTGCCGCGCCAGCGTGGCCTTCTACAACGACAAGGCCGACATTGACAAGTTCATCGCCGGCCTGCATCACGTTTGGAGCACGTTCAATGGGTAATCTGTACACCTCCACCACATTTATGGAGCACAACTCGCACCCCGACTACAAGTACGAGATGGATGCTCCCACGCACGAGCACGACGGCATCAACCCCAGCTGCGGAGACGAGCTCACTCTGCAGCTGCGTGTCGAGAACAACGTGATTGAGGAGGCCTCCTTTACCGGCCACGGCTGCGCCATCAGCCAGGCCAGTGCCGACATCATGGCCGATCTCATCACCGGCGAGACCGTCGAGGAAGCTCGCCGCCTGGCAGAGCTCTTCCTCGCCATGATCCGTGGCGAGCAGCTCTCCGAGGAAGACCTGGAAGACCTGGACGAGGCCGCCCAGCTCCAGGACATCTCGCACATGCCCGCCCGCGTCAAGTGCGCCGAGCTCGCCTGGCGCACCCTCGACGGCATGCTCGAGGGGCAAACAAACCAGTAGCTTATGCCCCGAATCCAAGGTTTTTGATTGCCGAGCCGCCCGATACGGGCGGCTCTGTTTTTACCTAATGAGCGCGAACGCACAAAGTCCGCGCGTCCGGCGCCCCGTCTGACATTTGCCACACAGCCAGACACGAACACGGGCGTTTTCCACAGCACCAAAGGCCTGCGGCAGGACCCCGGGCCCGCCAAGCAATGCGCCAAGCCCCGTTCTGCGAAGCTCCGACTCGCTTCGCGCCTACCGCAGGCGGGTCCCATAGGGAGCGGCGTGCATTTTTGCGAGTATTCAGCACGCCAAGCTGTGTGTATACGCATCGAAAGCGTTAATCAACGTCTTTAGGCGCATATATATTGTGTTTTAGAACAAGCATCGCGGTCTGACGGGACGCAGGCACGTGCTTCGGGGGCGCAACGGCGGGAATCAATAGCTTCGGAACCCGTATGTTGCAAGATTGCAGCGGTGCCGACAGCGCTACGATGCTGAAAACTCCGTTTTTTGCACGGCGCAGATGGGGGTAGGCACGGGCAAACCCGGACTGGGTCGTTAATTTATGCAAGATGGCGATTGTTCTATGCATATTAAGAAGTGCAGTTACCGTACCAGGCTTTTGAACGCTGGTTGCGGCGTATGGACGACCCCAGCTGCGGTGAACAGGCGACCTTACATCACGTTTCCGCCAGCCCGCATCGCCGTTCGCGCGCGGGCGCGCACGATACGAGAGACGGTACTTTTGCCAATCCCGGTATGCCGCTCAATCTGGCGCACCGTAAAACCGGCATCGTGCAATCCAAAAATAACGGTATCGCGCTGCGCCGGCGGTGCAGTTTTAACCCCGCGAAGCGGAACCCCGAGTTCCTTCGCCATCTTGTCGGCAAAGGCATGGCGTTCCCACTCCGTCTCTTTCATATCGCACAGTGCTGGCTCACTGCCGTCGGGCGTCGAAAGTGAATAGGCAATAAAGCCCTCGGCAGAGCCAAAAAGCTCAAGCACGCAAGAAGGATCAGAAAATCCCCTCGCGACATCAGCCGCGTCACCGTCGTAAGCGCACAAATGCTCCGCAAAGCTGCTCCAGGGATATCGTTCGATTAGGCTAACGCCCGCCTCCTGCGGATCGGCGTGTACGGAGCGAATAGCCTCCATCACCTGCCAGTCGGTATCGAGCGAGCGCCGGTCAAAACGGTTCTGGAACAGATGGCCCGTGCGCCCCGTGCGTTTATTGAACCGCCGCGCGTACGTCAAAAGCAGCCGGTGCATCGCCGCGCTCATCCTGTCCTCGTAATCTGAAAGCACCAAATGCACGTGATTGCCCATAAGGCACCAAGCGATAACCGTCACGCCCTCCTCGCGGCAGCACTCGCGCATCAGCTCCAAAAACTCCCACCGGTCTTCATCGCCCTCAAAGATGAGCTGCTTGCCCGTACCGCGGGCACAGACATGGTAAAAGCCGGTAACCGTTCTCCAAACGCGCTGCATGGCGCTCCCTTCGCCGGGATCTGCTTGCCATCCAATACAGCACGATTGAAGCGTGCCATCAAAACATTCACGCAAAACAATTCGCTCACGCGGCCAAAGGCAGTAAACAGGCGGCGAACGGCACCGTTGCAACAGGTCAACCCCTGCAACGCTTACAAAAGCTGACCAAAAGCTTGCCCAAGACGGACCCCCTCTACGGAAGTGCACGACCACAGAATATAGAGTTAAATCGTTTCAATTGAAAGTTCCGCGCATCTCGCTACGAAAACTGAGCCGTTCGCCGAATATTCCGTGCATTTCGCGGTATTATAGGGGCTGCATGTCATGTCCCTTTCGAAGGGTCGCCCGGCAATCGCCAGCCACGGCCCCCAGACGGGACGCCAACACGATAGAGAGGAGAGGCATGCAGTACTCACAGGAAGTGGAGAACATGTGCCCCGTTGCCAAGGGTGCATACCACGGCCCCGCACCCATCCCCGAGGAGGGCAAGTGGGTCCAGGCTAAGGAGATTTCCGACATCTCCGGTCTTACGCACGGTGTGGGTTGGTGCGCACCTCAGCAGGGCGCCTGCAAGCTCACGCTGAACGTCAAGGACGGCATCATCGAGGAGGCCCTCGTTGAGACCATCGGCTGCTCGGGTATGACCCACTCTGCCGCCATGGCTTCCGAGATCCTTCCCGGTAAGACCATCCTCGAGGCCCTCAACACCGACCTCGTCTGCGACGCCATCAACGTTGCTATGCGCGAGATCTTCCTGCAGATCGTTTACGGCCGCAGCCAGACCGCGTTCTCCGAGGGCGGCCTGCCCGTGGGCGCCTCCCTCGACGACCTCGGCAAGGGCCTTCGCTCTCAGGTCGGCACCATGTTCGGCACCAAGGCCAAGGGCGCTCGTTACCTCGAGCTCGCTCAGGGCTACGTCACCCGCATGGCTCTCAACGACAAGAACGAGATCATCGCATTCGAGTTCCTGAACCTCGGCAAGTTCACCGACGCCGTCAAGGCCGGCAAGACCCCCGAGGAGGCCATCGCTGGCGCTATGGGCCACTATGGTCAGTGGGAGAACGCTGCCAAGTACATCGACCCGCGCACCGACGAGGAGACTCACTCCGTCGCCAGCGTGTTCCCGGTTCACGAGTAGAAAGGGAGGGAAATAACTATGACTGTTACGTTCGAAGGTTACGAGCGCCGCGCTGACAAGATCAACAAGTGCCTCGCCGACAACGGCATCGCCTCCCTCGAGGAAGCTCTGCAGATCTGCACCGACAAGGGCTTCAACCCGCGTGAGATCGTCAACAACACCCAGTCCATCGCCTTCCAGAACGCCGAGTGGGCCTACACCCTCGGTTGCGCTCTCGCTGTCAAGCGTGGCGCCAAGTCCGCTTCTGAGGCTGCCGCCATCATCGGCGAGGGCATCCAGGCCTTCACCGTTCCCGGCTCCGTCGCCGAGGACCGCAAGGTCGGTCTGGGCCACGGCAACCTGGGCGCTATGCTGCTCTCCGACGACACCGAGTGCTTCGCCTTCCTGGCCGGTCACGAGTCCTTCGCTGCCGCTGAGGGTGCTATCGGCCTGGCTCTAAACGCCAACAAGGCTCGCAAGAAGCCGCTGCGCGTCATCCTCAACGGACTGGGCAAGGACGCTGCTCAGATCATCGCCCGCATCAACGGCTTCACCTACGTGAAGACCCAGTTCGACTACTTCACGGGCGAGCTCAAGGTCGTCGAGACCATCCCCTACTCCGATGGTCCCCGCGCCGCCGTCAACTGCTACGGCGCCGACGACGTCCGCGAGGGCGTTGCCATCATGTGGCACGAGAACGTCGACATCTCGATCACCGGTAACTCCACCAACCCCACGCGCTTCCAGCACCCCGTCGCTGGCACCTACAAGAAGGAGCGCCTCGAGGCTGGCAAGAAGTACTTCTCCGTCGCTTCTGGTGGCGGCACTGG
>DBEZXT010000142.1:0-7229 GCA_048291645.1 Collinsella aerofaciens
CCCTCGGGCACGACAAAATCGGACGCTGCCGTCATCGGTACCGAAGCCCCTGCGCCTTCGACCTGCTCGACACACTCTTTGCTCATTCCACTCCCCCGAAACAGCCTGGAAACAATTCGGCTTACCTTACCACGGCGAAGGCATCAGCTAGAGGCTTGTCCGCTTATCGGTAGGACAATTCCGCAGACGTCTTTCCATAGCTCGATACCGCAATGGCCTTGCATTATGCGACAGCCAAATCGCGGCAGCAGGCTCTTTTGAAATGGATATAACAAAGCCCCCGAATTCCACAATGTAAGCGATTTTTAAAAATGTTCTTGCCACCGAGTTCAGGCTCCGTTATATTATTCCTTGCGCGCTTGCGCACCCTTGATCGGGCGTTTAGCTCAGGGGGAGAGCGCTTCCCTGACACGGAAGAGGTCAGAAGTTCAAATCTTCTAACGCCCACCAAATGTTCGCAGCTCAGAGACTATGTCTCTGGGCTGTTTTGTTTTATGTCGCCAAATCAGCTGGCAGCTCCAACCGCCCAAGCAACCACCCTGCCCATGCACAAAACCGCGTCAATAGCCACCGAGGCCGAGACCAACGCGTCTCGAACCCATCCGAGCCGCAACTTCTCGACAAAACGCCGCGATGTCTGCGCCCTGCGGTATCCTTGAGCCACTTGCACCTGCAGCACCAAGGAGCCGCCATGCGCACCGAGCTCGATGTCCCCTTTTCGCACAAAGAAGAAGCCAAGGCGCTGGGCGCCAAATGGGACCGGACCAAGAAGATCTGGTATGTACCCAGCGGCGTCAACCCCGAGCCCTTTGCCGAGTGGCTGCCCGGTGTTGACCGATCCGACCCCTCAGCGCCGTATATATATCTAGTACTGGGCAAGCGCGAGTGCTGGAAGTGTCACAAAGAGACCTCGGTCGCGGCCTTTGGCATTCCCTATCGAACCGATAACGACGAGAGCATCGCCATCGTGCACGCGCCCAACGAAGCCGGGCACATTGCCATCGACACGGCCAACGCCAACGCGCTCGCCATCGTGCCCGCTGTTGGCTGCGTGCCGGGCGAGATCCGCGACTATCTTTCTAAGCGCTGCGGCTACAAGCCCGTAGGCGCGCGAGCCTCCAAAGCCCCGTCGCTCGGCAACACGTGCACCAGTTGCGACGCGCTGCAAGGCAGCCGCTATCTGTTCGAGGAGCCCTCGTCCCCGTTTGCCCTCACTGCCATCAACAAGCTGCCGGCACTGGAGTTTGTGCGCGTCGAGGTTGCCGGCGTCTTTGGCGTCCCGGCCACGCGCACCGACTTTGACCAGGCGCTCTTTACCTGGGCACGCGACCATCACGCCGAGTTCCATAAGCAGCTTGGTGAGGGGATTTATTTGTAGGGGCAACATCGAGGTATCGAGGAGCAGGGGTTGATTGTTAAATAATCTCGAAACGCTACAGCCCCAGAATATGCTCCAGGTAGCCCTTGTTGAACCAGAACGATTGCTTCGTCATCCAGCGCCCGTCGGGCAGTTCGTAAGCATTCCTTGCGATGTCACCGATCTCTGTTCCATCGGCAAACTTGTAAGCCGCTTTTGACGTATGCGGGCGAACGTGAACAATTGGATTGTCCGCCATACCGGGCAGATTGTTAGTCACTTTGAGCTTTCCGCTCGCATCCCGATACGGATTGAGCTCAACGCCCTCACGTATTACCTTTCGCGTCTCATCCCAACAAGCTTTCGCTGGGCCTTCGATTTCGTTTTCTCCCATTGCCCAGAACAAACAACGATCGAGACGCAGCACGCCATCGTGGTCCTCACGGAACACAACGAAGAAAAAGCGATTGGTCTCAAGGCACGCATGAAGAGGCGACGTCTCCCAGTCTTCTTCAATCAAACGCTTGAACTCAAACGGTGGGAACGACATAGCCTGTTCGATGTGCCCCCTGTTGTTAACTCGAACAGTTCGGACGGAAATGCCTGCCTTGACGAATTCCTCGGCAGCATTGTTTTTGATTCCGAGCATACGATAAACGAGCGTTGTCCACTGCGCCTTATTGCCCGTGTACTCCAGTCCATACTGTTCGGCAATTTGACGATCGGTCTCACCGTAATGGCGCTCGATAAGTCCAGTTACGTAACTTTCGAAATCGATAGACTTGCCATCGTCCTGAACAATGCTCTCCCCGACTCGCGGAGCACCGAGGACATAAGTATGGAGCACATAGTCCATATACGAGCGCTTGAGGGAAAAGGCGCGACGCTTTGCGCGATGGCGCTCAATCTCGCCCGTATCGGTATTGAAGTATTCATAATACTGGTCCGCCCACATTGTGGCCTCAGTTGCGCCCTTCGTGCAAGCACCCAGATAAGTCGTCATGCCTTCTGAAAGCTCGTCCGCACGGCCATCCTGAATATAGGAAATGATCTTCTCGTAGTCGGCGCGAATGATTTTCATGTCCTCTTCGGGCAGACGAACCATGACCGCACGCTCAATGCGTTGGTCGTATTTATCGATGGAACGATCTCGGCCGTAGTAAATCAACAGGATATTGCTGAGCTTGGTCTTGAGGTGAGAACTGTCGTAGTCGAGCGAAACAGGTCGGTCATAAGGAATCATGGTCAGGACAAGGCGCTCGCCAGCAGACTTCCGGCCGTTCTTGAGCACATCAAAACACGTTGCCTTGAGCTCAACGCCCGCCTCGGGAAAGTCGGGGCGATCGTCACTATTGGCCTTGTAGCCAAAGTAACGTTCTTCGATAAGAGTGCCCATACCGCCTTTGTACTTCTTGGAGCCAAAGTCCTTGGGCGCACTCTCCCCCTCCGGAGCAATACCGAGCTCGAGAATATCGCGGAACGTCATGCCATCGAGATTGGCAGCATAGCGCTCAATACTTGAGGGGTCAGAAAAATCAGTATCGTCAAGCATGCGCTTGAAATCGAGGCGCTTCTTAGACACGGGATACCTCCGAAACTCGCAACTAACCTCATGGTAGTTCAGAGCAACTACTAACGCCCAGAAAATTGAGGTCTTGATTGTCCCCTCGATCGGTTATTGTTGTGACCACCATAACCGGACACAGCAGCGATTGGAGAAACGTGTCTGAGATTAATATTGCCGAGCTTTTTGCGGGCGTCGGTGGATTTCGTTTGGGTCTCGAAGGCTATGCCGACCCTCGCCATCCCGAGTTTTATATGAAGCCCGCCGGCCCCTTCCGCACCATTTGGGCCAATCAGTGGGAGCCGCCCGGAACCAAGGCGCGTCAGTTCGCGGCCCGTTGCTACATGGATCGCTTCGGCAATGATTCCGTCGTCAACGAAGACATCAATAAGGTCCTGGAGCAGGCCGAGGCGAAAGAAATCGAAATCCCCGATGTCCAAATGGTTGTTGGCGGTTTCCCCTGCCAAGACTACTCTGTCGCGCGTCCGCTCAATCAGGCACACGGCATCGAGGGCAAGAAGGGCGTCCTTTGGTGGGACATCTATCACTTCCTCGAAATGAAGAAGCCCAAGTTCGGTCTCTTTGAGAACGTCGACCGCCTGCTCAAGTCGCCCGCGTCTCAACGCGGTCGCGACTTCGCCATCATTCTAAGCTGTCTTGCCGACCTCGACTACACGGTCGAATGGCGCGTGGTCAACTCTGCCGAATACGGTTTCCCCCAGCGTCGCAAGCGTGTTTATATCTTCTGCGAAAAGGACGCTGGCAAAGTTGATCTCGTTAATCGCATGCACAACGGCGTCATGGCTAAAGCCTTCCCCGCCATCTATCCCGACGAGATGTCCGAGCTCGACGTTTTGCCCGACCCCTACGAGAACTCAACTCGTTTTGGCGTCGGCCAAAAGACCTCTCAATTCAAGAATGCTGGCGTCATGCAGGGCTGTCATGTTCTGACCTGCGACTTTGCCGAGGACTATCACGGTGAGCGCCACGTGCTTGGCGACGTGCTTGTCGACGAGGCTGATGTCCCGGAGCAGTTCTACATCTCCGACGAAAAGCTTCCCGACTGGCGCTACCTTAAGGGCAGCAAGCGCGAAGAGCGCACTAACAAAAAGACAGGCTTTACGTACACGTATTCCGAGGGAGCCATGAGCTTCCCGGATGCCACCGACAAGCCGAGCCGCACCATCCTCACAGGAGAAGGCGGCACGGGAGCGAGCCGCTTCAAGCACGTCATCGAATGTCCCGATGGCCGTTTCCGCCGTCTTGTTCCCGACGAGCTCGATCAGCTTCAGGGATTCCCGAAAGGTTGGACCGATACGGGCATGACCGACGGCCATCGGGCCTTCTGCATGGGCAACGCACTCGTCACCGGCGTGCCCCATCGCATTGGCGAAGCTATGGTCGAAGTGTACGGCCTCTAAGGCAAGCAATCCGGAGCCGGCAGTTCACGCTGTCGACTCCGTTTTTCCACCCCACTTCCCTGTATACTGATGTAGCACGTGTTTCATCCGGGCTTGTTGGGCCGGGTCGTTCATGGGAGGTTCTTGTGGCTGTTTCGAATCCGCCCAAGGGAAGCGTTTCTTCTTCGTCCATCAAGCCGGTTACGCGCAAGGCCGTGCGTTGCCAGCGCGAGGTCGCTTGGCTTGTCACGCAGGCGGCGGGCAGGCTTGTGGCGACCACTCAGGACGTCAATGCGCCTACGCCGAGCTTTGTGTTAGCGGCGGCGCCGGATTTTGTGCGCCAATTGGAGCTTGCCGCGCAGGATGCCAACGGCCACCTCGACTACCAGAACGTTATGGCGCCCGACCTGCAAACGTTCTGTCACATGGCCAAGTTGCCTGCCGCGCCCAATGCGCTTTCGGACGCAGGCTACATGTTTACGCTCTCGGGCGCGGACCTTATCCGCGACATCTATGCATACTGCAGCGAGCTCGCCGAGCGCCACGTCTTTGACGCGGCAGAAGTCAAACCGGGAAATGTCATCAAGCTGGTTCTCAGGCTGTTCCTGATAGACGGGTTCGGGGCCATGCCGGCGTAAGCCGAGTCTTTAGCATCACCGTCGACTGGGCAACAACCGCTTTACCTTAATGGACGCCAATCGAGGGTCGATTATTGGGTCGCCTCGTCCACTAACGCATCTATCCCACGCGCTCTGACAGTCGATATTTGCGGTTGCGGCTTGTCGACGGCGCCGTCGGCTCAAGCTCGCCTTGAGCAATGAGCGCGTTGACGCGCGACCTTACCTGGGAAATTGTAAGCCCCGTACGTTCTGCCAGCTCACGCGTCCCCAGCTCGCCGTAGTGTTTGAGTGCCGCCACAATTAAGTCCCCGCCATGATCGATTTGCTCAACCTTCGCTCGGTAGAGGACAACCTTAAACCGGTCGAAACCCGGGCAAAACAATGGCTCGGCCAGACCTTGCGCACGCATGGCATCGAGCATCATTGGAATGCCCGACCCGTTGCCTTCGGCAGGAGAGCCCGCGCCGTCGGGCAATGGGGCAAGCGACATGAGCTTCACAAGCGTCGCATTGCGACATCGGGAGCTGCCGTCAAACAGGTTCTCGCGAGTCTTTCCTCCGTATAGGCCGCCGGGGTTCGTCACTTCGATACGGTCATCAAAGACGTCAACAGCGATCGACTGCCCACAGAACCGATCTCCGTATTCTCGGTGGATTACGGCGTTGGCGATTGCCTCGCGCAGGACCTCCTCGGGAATCTCCAGCGAGTCGACACGCGAGACGCCTTGGATCGTCGAGGTTCGCCGCAAATTCTTAGCGACTGCCGCGACGGCATCCGAGATCATTTCGCCCAACGTTCCCTCGCAGATCGTACGGTCCATGAACCTCAACGACCCCGCCGCGCCCTTCTGCGTTCCGGCATAGACCGCCACATCGATAAAGAGCTTGGGATAGAACTGCTGAGGATAGGCACCCGCGGCCAGGAGCCCGGCCTTAGTAACATTGCCCTGGGAGTCGAGGAAATTCAGGCGCTCCAGCTTCGTTTTCTTGTCCGGCGCGCCGCGCATTGCACGGGGTGTCAGCGAGAAAGCACGCTCTATCGTGCGGTCGACCAGGGCCTCGTCAAGATCGCCTGCGACCGCGCCGGGTACTGCATCGCGATCACTGGGGCTCGTCCGTTCATACGATGACAAGGACAGGACCTCAGTCGACGAAAGCGGGACATCTTTGTCATCGATGCGTTTGTAGCTGCCGCCTTGAGCGCCCCGCTCTATGACATAACAAGGCTTGCTCGACGGGTCGAGCTCCTCAATCGCGATGACCAGAACCACGGTGCCCTGAAGCTCCACGCGTTCAATGGTGTATTTGGGCGGATTGGCTAGTTTTCCGCGGCCGCCGGCATCACCCATGCCCGCTACGAATTGGTTGAGCACCTTCTCGGTCTCAAAGTTCTCGACCGGGATAAAGCCCGCGCGCTCGCTCACGCCGAGCACGATAATTCCGCCAGCGGTATTCGCGAATGCACTAACCGTTTCCCATACGTCGCGGGAAAGCGTCGTGGCGCTCTCCTTGACCTCGACGTTAAGATCGTCCGAGCCCATGCGCCTTAAAGACTCGAGCAGGCCGGTCAGCTCGTTTTCGTTCATCTGCACGTCCTTTCGCTCGGCCCGGCGGAGAATGCCGCGAATAGATTTCCTTCGTCTCTCAGTTATCTCTCGTAATTATCTCTCATCTTTCTGCTATCTCTCATATTAGAGATAAGTGAGAGATGAAAGAAAAGATGTCTGCCATCTGTTTCATTTAAACATGTTTTTACTGGTAGAACAATCAGTATTGAGACAATACCATGATTGCTTGTCTCTTTGCTGCTCAGTTATCTCTCATATTTATCTCTCGTCTCTCAGTTATCTCTCATATTAGTGACGAATGAGAGACGAGATATACGTGGGTGATGGACGAGCGTTGATTTTGGACGGTCGGAAAATCCCTCAAACAAAAAACGGGGCCGGCCTTACGCCGAGCCCCGTTTTCAAACGGTCAGTTAGTTATCCAACGCGCGAGCATAGCAGTCAACATTACGCCGCCGCGAACACTCCCAAGCCCGTTCCGATGATGCAGATCGCAAAGATGCCCAAGATGATCCAAATGGTCTTGACGCCCTTTTTGTACAGGGCGACGCAGGCAAAGGTTGCCAGCAAGGGCAGCAGGCCGGGGAAGATCGAATCGAACAGATCCTGCAGGACAATCTCCGAACCACCCACGTCAAAGGTCAAAGCAGTGGACAGTGAGACCTGTGCCGCAATCATGGCGCCGATAACGGTCATTCCGAGGACACCGGCAGCATGCGTC
>DBEZXT010000143.1:0-14865 GCA_048291645.1 Collinsella aerofaciens
ATGCCTCGCCAACCCACCGAGCATTTCCGTGAAGGAGGAAAAACCTGGTGACCTACGCATACACTGCCACTGAGCGCAAGCGCGTCAGCTTCGGGAAAATCCCGGAGGCCATGGAGCTCCCCAACCTTATCTCTGTTCAAAGGGAATCCTTTGAGCGTTTTAAGGACGAGGGCCTTCGTGAGGCGTTCAAGGAATCCAGCCCCATCCAGAGCCAGAACCATGTTCTCGAGGTTACCTTCGGCGAGCATCAGTTCGGCGACCCCGCGCACACCGTCGAGGAGTGCCGCGAGAAGGACATGACCTATCAGGCCCCGCTTCTGACCGACGTTCGTCTCACCAACAAGGAGACCGGCGAGATCAAGGAGCAGCTCGTCTTCATGGGCGACTTCCCCATGATGACCGATCAGGGCACCTTCATCATCAACGGTACCGAGCGTATCGTCGTCTCGCAGCTCGTCCGCTCCCCGGGTGTGTACTACAGCTCCGAGATGGATTCGGGCAAGCAGATCTACAAGGCCCAGATCATCCCGTCCCGCGGTGCATGGCTCGAGTTTGAGGTCGACAAGCGCGACCAGCTTATGGTCTCCATCGACCGCAAACGCAAGCAGAGCGCCACGATGTTCCTGCGCGCCCTTGGCATCGCCGTCACCAACGACGACATCATCGAGCTGCTCGGCAACTCCGATGTGATCAAGCGTACCCTGGAGCGCGATACCGCCCTCACCCGCGAGGATGCCCTTATCGAGATCTACCGTCGCCTGCGCCCGGGCGAGCCTCCCACCGTGGATGCTTCCCGCAGCCTGCTCGAGGGCCTGCTCTTCAACCCGCAGCGCTACGATCTGGCCCGCGTCGGTCGTTACAAGGTCAACAAGAAGCTCAACCTCACCACCGAGGAAGAGGTCACGGTGCTCACCGACGAGGATATCGTCGCGACGCTGCGCTACCTCCTGTCCCTCGCTGCCGGCGAGCAGGGCTTCAAGGTCGACGACATCGACCACTTTGGCAACCGCCGTATCCGTACCGTCGGCGAGCTCGTCGCCAACCAGTTCCGTATCGGCATGAGCCGTATGGAGCGCGTCGTCCGTGAGCGCATGAGCTCCCAGGACATCGACGAGATCACCCCGCAGTCGCTCATCAACATCCGCCCGATCGTGGCCTCCATCAAGGAGTTCTTCGGTTCCTCGCAGCTCTCGCAGTTCATGGACCAGGCGAACCCCCTGACCGGTCTGACCCACAAGCGCCGTCTGTCCGCACTCGGCCCTGGCGGTCTTGCCGGCCACAAGTCCGGCTCCAGCCGCCGCACCAACGTGCCGACGGCCGTCCGCGACGTCCACAACTCGCACTACAGCCGCATGTGCCCGATCGAGACCCCCGAAGGCCCCAACATCGGCCTGATCGGCTCGCTCGCCCTCTACGCCCGCGTCAACGAGTACGGCTTCATCGAGGCTCCGTTCCGTCGCGTCGAGAACGGCGTTGCCACCGACCAGATCGACTGGATGACCGCTGACGAGGAAGAGAAGCACGTCATCGCGCCGGCCAACACGCCGCTCGATCCCAAGACCAACGAGTTCATCACGACCGATGCCGATGGCAAGATCGTTCGTCCGCACTCCGTGATCGCCCGTACCCGCGACTTCGACGGCTCCTTCGGCGCTCCCGCCGACGTGCCCGTCGAGGACGTCGACTACATGGACGTCTCGCCGCGTCAGATGCTCTCCGTCGCAGCCACGCTGATCCCGTTCCTCGAGCACGACGACGCCAAGCGTACGCTGATGGGCGCCAACATGCAGCGTCAGGCCGTGCCGCTGGTTCACCCTGCCGCTCCCTATGTCGGTACCGGCATGGAGCGTCGCGCCGCCCTGGACTCCGGCGAGGTTACCCTGGCCAAGAACGCCGGCGAGGTCATCTTTGCCGACGCCGCCAAGATCATCGTCAAGCATGCCGGCGGCATGGACGAGTATCACCTGGCCAAGTACCAGCGCTCCAACCAGTCCACCTGCATCAACCACCGTCCGCTCGTGCGCGTCGGTGACACCGTTGAGCAGGGCGAGCCTCTGGCCGACGGTCCTTCGACCGATCATGGCGAGCTCGCACTGGGCCAGAACCTCACCGTGGCATACATGCCGTGGGAAGGCTTTAACTACGAGGACGGTATCGTCGTGTCCGAGCGCCTGGTGGCCGAGGACCTGCTGACGACCATCAACATCACCCGTCACGAGATCGATGCTCGCGACACCAAGCTCGGCCCCGAGGAGATCACCCGCGAGATCCCGAACCTCTCCGAGGACATGCTTGCCAACCTCGACGAGGACGGCATCATCCGCATCGGCGCCGAGGTCGGCCCTGGCGACATCCTGGTCGGCAAGGTCACGCCTAAGGGCGAGAGCGCTCTGACCGCCGAGGAGCGCCTGCTGCGTGCCATCTTCGGTGCCAAGGCCCACGACGTCCGCGACACCTCCCTTAAGATGCCTCACGGCGCTTACGGCCGCGTCATCGATGTCGTCCGCTTTAGCCGCGAGAACGGCGACGACCTGGCCCCCGGCGTCAACGAGCAGGTGCGCGTCTACGTCGCCCAGCGTCGTAAGATCCAGCAGGGCGATAAGATTGCCGGTCGCCACGGCAACAAGGGTGTTATCTGCAACGTTCTGCCGGTCGAGGACATGCCCTACATGGCTGACGGTACCCCGATCGACGTTATCCTCAACCCGCTGGGCGTTCCTTCGCGTATGAACGTCGGCCAGCTGCTCGAGTGCCACCTTGGCTGGGCTGCTGCGTGCGGTTGGGATACCGAGCAGGCCGACTCCGACAAGTACGTCCCCGGTCCGTTCTTCACCGCGACGCCCGTCTTCGACGGCGCCAAGGAGGACGAGATCGCCGAGGTCATCCGTCGTGCCAACAAGAACATGCTCAACAAGGCCACCGCTGCCTTTGGCGATCACATGCGTCCCGAGTTTGTCACCCAGCTTGACGAGCGCGGCAAGACCCGTCTGTTCGACGGCCGCACCGGCGAGGAGTTCCGCGAGCCCATTACCGTGGGTACGTCCTACATCCTCAAGCTCGGCCACATGGTCGACGACAAGATCCACGCCCGTTCGACCGGCCCTTACAGCTTGGTTACCCAGCAGCCTCTGGGCGGCAAGGCCCAGTTCGGCGGCCAGCGCTTCGGCGAGATGGAAGTTTGGGCACTGTACGCATACGGTGCTTCCAACGTCCTGCAGGAGATCCTGACCGTCAAGTCCGACGATACCGTGGGCCGCGTCAAGACCTACGAGTCCATCGTCAAGGGCGAGAACGTCCCGGTTCCGGGTATCCCCGAGTCCTTCAAGGTTCTCGTCAAGGAGATTCGTTCGCTCGCACTGGACATCGAGCCCATGCACGATGCCGACGAGGACGCCTCCGCCCCTGTGACCGCCGAGGAGACCTCTGCTCTCGACGACCTGGCTGCGCTCGCCGGCGTTGACGCCGACGTCGAGGCCGAGGATGCCGAGACCGCCGAGGCACCCGAGGCTGTCGCCGCCACGACCACTGATAAGGAGTAGTTGACTGTGGCAGATTTCGAAGCTACTGATTTTGACTCGGTAAAGATCTCCCTTGCCTCCGCCGACCAGATCCGTTCCTGGTCGCACGGTGAGGTCAAGAAGCCGGAGACCATCAATTACCGTACCCTCAAGCCCGAGAAGGACGGCCTGTTCTGCGAGAAGATCTTCGGTCCCGCCAAGGACTGGGAGTGCTCCTGCGGCAAGTACAAGGGCATCCGCTTTAAGGGCATCGTCTGCGAGCGCTGCGGCGTCGAGGTCACCTCGGCCAAGGTGCGTCGCGACCGCATGGGCCACATCGAGCTCGCCGCTCCCGTGTCCCACATCTGGTACTTCAAGAGCCCCACGAGCTTCCCGATGAGCCGTATGCTCGACATCAAGTCCAAGGACCTCGAGAAGGTTCTGTACTTTGCCAGCTACATCATCACCGAGGTTGACTACGAGGCTCGCGAGGCCGATGCCGACGACCTGCGCGAGGAGCTCGCCGCCGATCTGGAAGAGATCGATGCCGAGTGCGCCCGTCAGATCGAGTCCCTCAAGGAGCAGGGCGACCCCGAGAACTTTGACGAGTTCTCCGACGAGGAGCCGCTGACCCCCGAGGAGATCGCCTCTGGCATCGTCGACATCGAGGAAGAGTGCAAGGACGAGAAGCAGCTCCGCACGGACGCCTTCAACGCCTTCATGAAGCTCACCGAGCGCGACCTCATCTCCGATGAGCCGCTGTTCCGTGAGATGACCCGTTACTACTCCATGTACTTCAAGGGTGGCATGGGTGCCGAGGCTGTCCGCGACCTGCTCGCTGCCATCGACCTCCCCTCCGAGGCCGAGAAGCTCAAGGCCATCATCGCCGACGAGGATTCCCAGAAGCAGAAGCGCGAGAAGGCCGTCAAGCGCCTTGAGGTTGTTGACGCCTTCCTGAAGGGCGGCAACAGCCCCGCGAACATGATCCTGGATGTCATCCCGGTCATTCCGCCCGATCTGCGCCCGATGGTCCAGCTCGACGGCGGCCGCTTCGCCGCGTCCGACCTCAACGACCTGTATCGTCGCGTGATCAACCGCAACAACCGACTCAAGCGCCTGCTCGACCTGGACGCCCCTGCGATCATCGTGAACAACGAGAAGCGCATGCTCCAGGAGTCTGTGGACGCCCTGTTCGACAACGGCCGCCGTGGTCGCCCGGTCTCTGGCCGTGGCGGTCGCCCGCTCAAGTCGCTCGCCGAGGCCCTCAAGGGCAAGCAGGGTCGCTTCCGTCAGAACCTGCTGGGTAAGCGTGTCGACTACTCCGGCCGTTCGGTTATCGTTACCGACCCCAAGCTGCTGCTGCACCAGTGCGGTCTGCCCAAGACCATGGCGCTGGAGCTCTTCAAGCCCTTCGTCATGAAGCGCCTGGTCGAGCTTGGCAAGGTCGAGAACATCAAGGGTGCCAAGCGCGCTATCGACCGCGGTGCCACCTTTGTGTGGGATATCCTCGAAGAGGTCATCGACGGCCGCGTCGTGCTGCTCAACCGTGCACCGACCCTGCACCGTCTGTCCATCCAGGCCTTTGAGCCGGTGCTGGTCGAGGGCAAGGCTATCCACCTGCATCCGCTGGTCTGCTCGCCCTTCAACGCCGACTTCGACGGCGACCAGATGTCTGTCCACGTGCCGCTGTCCAGCCAGGCTCAGGCCGAGGCCCGCGTGCTCATGCTCTCTGCGAACAACCTGCGCTCGCCGGCATCCGGCAAGCCGGTCAACATCCCCTCGCAGGACATGATCATCGGTGTGTACTACCTGACCCAGGTCCGCGACGGTCTGCCGGGCGAGAACCATGTGTTCGCCAGCTTCGATGACGCGCTGCACGCCTATGACTGCCGCTCCGAGGTCGACATGCAGGCCAAGATTCAGGTCCGCGTGTCCGCTGCCGACGCCAATGTCATCAACGAGGACGGCACCCGTATCTTCCGCGTTAAGAACGGCAAGAACGAGTTTGTCGACTACGACGTCACCGGCAACAAGACCGCGCGCTTCGAGACCTCCATCGGCCGCATCATCTTCAACCGCCAGTGCCTGCCCGAAGACTATGAGTTCATGAACTACAAGATGGTCAAGGGCGACGTGGCCAAGCTGGTTGCCGACTGCTGCGATCGTTACCCCGAGGCCAAGGTCGGCCCGATCCTCGACGCCATCAAGTACTCCGGCTTCCACTACGCTACCCGCGCCGGCCTCACCATCTCGGTGTGGGACGCTCTCATCCCTGCCGAGAAGCAGGAGCTGCTCGATCGCGCCCAGGCCAACGTCGACCAGATCAACGAGTACTTCGAGGAGGGCTTCATCAACGAGACGGAGCGCCACATCGAAGTCGTTAACGAGTGGACCGCTTGTACCGACAAGGTCGCAGCGCTTATGCTCGACATGTTCGACGAGGAGAACCCGCTGTACATGATGGCCGACTCCGGCGCCCGTGGTTCTAAAACCCAGCTGCGTCAGCTCGGCGGCATGCGTGGTCTGATGGCAGACATGTCCGGCGAGACGATCGACCTTCCCATTAAGGCGAACTTCCGCGAGGGCCTACTGCCGCTCGAGTACTTCATTTCGACCTACGGCGCCCGTAAGGGCCTGGTCGATACCGCATCCCACACCTCGGACTCTGGTTACCTGACCCGCCGTCTGGTCGACGTGGCCCAGGACGTCATCGTCCGCGAGGAGGACTGCGGTACGCACGAGGGCGTCACCTACAACCTCATCATCCCCGGCACCACCGACCTCAACACCGACCTTGTCGGCCGTTGCTTCATTGAGGACGTCGTGGCTCCCGATGGCACCGTGCTCTTTGAGCAGGACGGCTACATCGAGAAGGTCGCCGACATCCAGAAGATGGTCGATGCGGGCCTCAAGAAGGTCAAGCTTCGCGCGCTGCTCACCTGCCGCTCCAAGTACGGCGTGTGCCAGAAGTGCTACGGCTGGGATCTTTCCACCCGTCGTCCGGTCGCTATCGGTACCGCGGTCGGCATTATTGCCGCCCAGTCCATCGGTGAGCCCGGTACGCAGCTTACGATGCGTACCATTCACTCCGGCGGCGTCGCTGGCGTCGACGATATTACGCAGGGTCTGCCTACGGTCAGCCGTATGTTCGATATCGTCGGCAACGTTAACGAGAAGATCCTGGGTCGCGAGGCCGAGCTGGCTCCGTACTCCGGCCACCTCTCGATTAAGCCCGAGAAGTCCGAGTACGTGCTGACGCTCACCGACTCCGAGGATCACACTCGTGTCCTCGACGAGCGCCGCGTCCCCGCTTCGGTGCGCTTTATGCCCGAGATCGAGGACGGCTGCGAGGTTCGCGCCGGCGACCAGATCACCAAGGGCTTCGTCAACTTCCGCAACCTGCGCAAGCTGACCGACATCGAGTCGACGATGCACACCTTCGTCGAGAGCGTCAAGGACGTCTACACCAGCCAGGGCGTCGACCTGAACGACAAGCACATCGAGGTGCTCGCACGTCAGATGCTGCGTCGCGTTCAGATCACCAACCCCGGTGACTCCAAGTACCTGCTTGGTCAGTACGTCGACCGCTACGAGTTCGCCGACGAGGTCGAGCGCGTTGCCCGTCTGGGCGGTCAGGCTCCTGTGGCCGAGCCCGTCATCCTGGGTACGCTCAAGGTCGCGTCCAACATCGACTCCTGGCTGTCGAGCGCTTCGTTCATCCGTACCGCCGGCGTCCTTACCGAGGCTGCCATCGAGGGCAAGGTCGACCACCTGCTCGACCTTAAGTCCAACGTCATCGTCGGTAAGAAGATCCCGGCCGGTACCGGCCTCAAGCCGTACGCCAACGCCAAGCTGACGTATCGCACGGCCGACGGCTACGTGGACATCGACGGTCCGGCTTCGCCCAACGCCAAGTCGCTGCCCGAGTGGGCTCCTGTGGAGCTCAAGGACCTGGACGAGCAGCTTCCGCAGCAGCTCGACTGGGCCGGCTACGACGAGTTCGGTGGTGCTGACGGTTCGTTTACCCGCAACGGCCACACCATCTCCGCCGAGAAGGCTCGTCTGTACCTGTTCGACGACCTGGGCGTGTCGCAGCGCTGGACCAACAAGTTCAGCGAGGTTGGCATCGAGACGGTCGGCGACCTGGTCGGCAAGTCCGAGGAGGATCTGCTGCGCATCGACGGCATCGGTGCCAAGGCGATCGAGGAGCTCCGTGACGGCCTGGAGGCCCACGACTTGCTCTACATCCTCGAGAACAACGACGACGTTGCCGACGAGGAAGACCTCTCGCAGCTGCTGCAGATGGTCTTTAGCCCCGACGGTCCGGACGATATCCTGCTGGGTACCTCAGCTCCGACGCATCACGCCGACGCCGACGAGGAGCTCCTGGGCGCCCCGATCGACGACAAGAAGGCTCCCGCCAACGGCGCGATCAACGAGGACATGGCTTCCCTCGACGAGCTGCTCAACCAGCTCGTGGACACCGACGACGCCGAAGAGGCCAAGGACAACGACGAGGAATAACTAGTTCCGCCGTTCTAACGAACGGCGGCGACCTCCGTCGCTGCGCGGCCCCCAGAGCTACAATCTGTCATTCAAAAGGCAGGGCATGACCAAAAGGTCAATGCCCTGCCTTTTTCATGCCACCTTGTACGCTCTGGGGGCCGCTCGCTTGCGTATGCTCAACCTGTTGCGCTCCGTTGATCCCTTGGGGACCTGCCAAAAAAGGGACAGGGTTATTTTGGTCGGTTTTTCCTGCTTGAATTTGAAACATTTCGCCCGACAAGAGCGTATCTAAGGTGAGGGCCTCACCAAGAATTATTAACGTCACCGGGAGGTGATTATGGAAGAACAAGCATTTAGACAGGCGGTCGAAGATCACCGGGATGTCGTGTTTCGGATCGCATTGACGTACCTGCGCGATTGTGCCGACGCCGACGATGTTGCCCAGGATGTCTTTCTTAAGCTGCTTAAAAGCGATGGACATTTTGAGAGTTGGGAGCATCTTCGCCGCTGGCTTATCCGGGTCACGATCAATGAATGTAAATCGCTCTTTCGAAAGCCATGGAGGCGCGTGGAGGATATTGAGAACTTGGCCGATTCGCTTTCGGCGGCGCAGGATGAGACCAAGGCGGTCCTGTCAGACGTTATGCGACTTCCGGAGCGATTCCGCGTCCCCATCGTGCTCTATTACTATCTGGGCTTTTCGACCTCAGAGATTGCCGAGTTACTGCATGTGCCAGCCGCGACCGTTCGAACGCGTTTAGCTCGCGGTCGATCGAAGCTCAAATTCATCCTAGAGGAGGGCGACCGTGAAATCCAATCAAATCAAGCAGGCCTTCGAGTCCGTCCAAGCCGATAGCGATCTTGCTGACCGTGTTCTTTATGCCGCTGCTGGTGAGCCGCTTCGCCGAAAGGGTCACGCGAAGCCTCTGTATGTTGCCGTGATCGGATGCCTTGCCGGAGTGCTGGCGACCGGAGGGGTCGCCTACGCCGTCGTCAATTCCAGCTATTTTGCCTCTGCCTGGGGAAACCACGGCAACGGGGATTCCATTACCTGGACCAACGGCGGCTCATCGGGAACTAAATATACCTACACCAGAGAGTTTGGCGATGGCATCGCGCCCCAAAGCCTGGAAGGCGCAGTCCAGGAGGTTAATCTGTCCGTCGAGGGCAACGGCTATACGCTTGATATCCATGAGATGGCAATCGACCAAAACGGCTGCGGAGCCGTGACGTTTACGTTGTCCAATCCAAATGGAGTTAACTACTACAAGCCAGCAGCAGAGATTGGCGAACTTGTTCTCTATGGTGAAGAAGAGCAGGGCATCGGCACGCCCGATATGAAGTTCGGCGAGGAATGGCCTGACACACGCAGCACAATTGATAAGGACACATCAAGCGATACTGTCATTAATGGCACGATGTACTTTGCCGCTATGGATCGCGAGCGAGATTTGCAACATGCTGTCACCTGGAATATCCATTGGACCGAGGGTGAAGGTGAGAGTGCGAGGCGGTTTGAGGCGTCGACACCCGAGTTCAATATTGGAGCGTACGTCGATACAAAGGAACTCCGCTCCGGTGACTCGCCTCTTGAGATTAGCCCGTTTTCCATCCAGACGCACATCGATGATTTGGGCTATGAAGCAGTTGATAATAAGCTGACCGTCAGCTACAAGGATGGATCGGAGCAGATTATCGAAGATGACGACGCAGGGGTGTTCAACTTATATTTTTCTTATGGGCGCAATAGCGGAGAGAACATCTGGGTGCCAACGAAGTTGATTGATGTCGATCAAGTTGTCTCGGTAACCCTTGAAATTGTGAGGTATACATCAACAGGGGAGACCGAAACGAAAGAGCCCTTTACCATCGTCTATTCGTAAGATTTGGGGTCGCTTCCTACTAGGGGAAGCGGCCTCTTTTGCGTTAAATGGAAACGCCGCCGATTTCCATGCGACAGATGAGAGCAGATCACCGCTGGAGCGCGACGTTTCCCCAGATAAAACCGACCAAAATAAACCTGTCCCTATTTGGAAGGGAACGTTGCCCCGACAAGCACGTCGGATTCCCGGTCCGGGCGGCCCGCTGTTTAAGTTTGTCGCGAGTTCCGCACGCAAAGGAAAGCACTTAATGTGCTTTCCGTCTTGCGCAGGACTGTAGAGCAGCAAACTTAACCCCTGTGCCGCCTGGACCGGGAATCCGCCCATGCGCACAGGAAGGGATCCCTTTTGTGTAGGGTTTGCGGAAATGTGCCCATTTTGGGATACGCCCGGCGGCGTGGTCTGTTGACGGCACAGCTAACGCCACGTATCCTATCGAACTGCGTGTTTCGTAGGGGGATGCTGACCCCTCGATTCAAGCCGTTGCACTTTACAGAAAGCTGGAATCATTCGAGAAGGAGTACGCTTTGCCTACTATTAACCAGCTGGTTCGCCAGGGCCGTCGTTCCGTGCCCAAGAAGTCCAAGAACGCTGCTCTGCAGCACAACTCCCAGAAGCGCGGCGTGTGCACCCGCGTCTTCACCACGAGCCCCAAGAAGCCGAACTCGGCTCTTCGTAAGGTTGCCCGTGTTCGCCTCGTCAACGGCATCGAAGTTACTGCTTACATCCCGGGTGAGGGCCACAACCTGCAGGAGCACTCCATCGTGCTCGTCCGCGGCGGTCGTGTCCGTGACCTCCCTGGTGTCCGTTATCACGTCATCCGTGGCGCCTACGACGCTGCTCCGGTCCAGAACCGTATGCAGGCCCGTTCCAAGTACGGTGCTAAGCGCCCCAAGGCTAAATAAGCCAGATAACGTTTTGATACTTTCGCCGTGTGCCGCCTAAGCGCCGCACGGTAGACACTTAAGGAGATTTCACATGCCGCGTCGTGCAGCAGCTAATCGTCGTGAGGTTCAGCCTGACGCCGTTTACAACAACCGCCTGGTGACTCAGCTCATCAACAAGGTCCTTCTTGACGGCAAGAAGGCCACCGCTGAGCGCATCGTTTACACCGCTTTCGAGATCGTTGCCGAGAAGTCCGAGGGTGGCGACGCTCTCGCTACCTTCAAGAAGGCTATGGACAACGTCAAGCCCACGCTCGAGGTTAAGCCCAAGCGTGTCGGTGGCGCTACCTATCAGGTCCCGATGGAGGTCAACTCCCGTCGTTCCACCGCTCTGGGTATCCGCTGGATCGTCAACTTCTCCCGCGCTCGCAAGGAGAAGACCATGGCCGAGCGTCTCGCCAACGAGATCCTCGACGCTTCCAACGGCCTGGGCGCTTCCGTCAAGAAGCGTGAGGACGTCTTCAAGATGGCCGAGGCCAACCGCGCGTTCTCTCACTATCGTTGGTAAGTTAAGGTAAGGAACTAACATGGCTAAGCCTAAGTACAAGCTTTCCGATACCCGTAACATCGGCATCATGGCCCACATCGATGCCGGTAAGACCACCACGACCGAGCGTATTCTTTACTACACCGGTAAGACCCACAAGATCGGTGAGGTCCATGAGGGCGCTGCCACCATGGACTGGATGGTTCAGGAGCAGGAGCGCGGCGTAACCATTACCTCCGCTGCTACCACGTGCTTCTGGAACAAGGACGGTAAGGACTACCGCATCCAGATCATCGACACCCCGGGCCACGTTGACTTCACCGCCGAGGTCGAGCGCTGCCTGCGCGTCCTCGATGGTGCTGTCGCCGTCTTCGACGCCGTTGCCGGCGTTCAGCCCCAGTCTGAGACCGTTTGGCGTCAGGCTTCTACCTTCAACGTCCCCCGCATCGCCTTCATCAACAAGTATGACCGCGTGGGCGCTGACTTCTTCAACGCTATCGAGACCATGAAGGATCGTCTCGACGCTAACGCCGTGGCCGCTCAGGTCCCGATGGGCGCCGAGGACAACTTCTGGGGCGTCATCGACCTGGTCACCATGACTGCATGGGACTTCAAGGCCGACGAGAAGGGTATGACCTACCCCGAGCCGATGGACGAGATCCCGGCTGAGTTTGCCGACATCGCTGCCACCAAGCGCGAGGAGCTCCTCGACGCTGCTGCAAGCTTTGACGACGAGCTCATGGAGAAGATCCTCATGGAGGAGGACTTCACCGTCGAGGAGCTCAAGGCGGCTCTGCGTAAGGGCGTTCTGGCCAACGAGCTCAACCTCGTCTTCGTGGGCTCCGCCTACAAGAACAAGGGCGTTCAGGAGCTGCTCGACGCTGTCGTCGACTACCTGCCCAGCCCGCTCGACGTTGAGGCTGTCACCGGTACCGATCCGGACACCGGCGAGGAGATCCAGCGTCATCCTTCCTTCGACGAGCCCTTCTCCGGCCTGGTCTTCAAGATCATGACCGACCCGTTCGTCGGTAAGCTCACCTATGTCCGCGTTTACTCCGGCCGCGCCGAGTCCGGCTCCTACGTGGTCAACGCTTCCAACGGTCAGCGCGAGCGCCTCGGCCGCATCCTTGAGATGAACGCCGCCGAGCGTATCGACCGTGACGACGCTGCTGCCGGCGACATCGTCGCTTGCGTCGGCTTCAAGAACTCCACCACCGGTGACACCCTGTGCGCCGAGGGCAAGGAGATCGTCCTCGAGAAGATCGAGTTCGCTAAGCCCGTTATCGACGTTGCCATCGAGCCCAAGACCAAGGCCGGCTCTGAGAAGATGGGCATTGCGCTGGCAAAGCTCGCTGAAGAAGACCCGACCTTCCGCACCTGGACCGATGAGGAGACCGGCCAGACGATCATCGCCGGCATGGGCGAGCTCCATCTGGAGATCATCGTTGACCGTCTGCTCCGTGAGTTCAAGGTCGAGGCCAATGTTGGCGCTCCCCAGGTTGCTTACCGCGAGACCATTCGCAAGGAAGCCAACCAGGAGACCAAGTACGCCCGCCAGTCCGGCGGTAAGGGCCAGTATGGTCACGTTAAGATCAAGCTGGAGCCCAACCCCGGCAAGGGTTATGAGTTCGTCAACGGTGTCGTTGGCGGCGCTATCCCGAAGGAATATATCCCCGCTGTTGACAATGGTATCCAGGGCGCGATGAAGTCCGGTGTTCTCGCCGGCTATCCCGTCGTTGATGTCAAGGTCACCCTGTGGGATGGTTCTTATCATGAGGTCGACTCCTCTGAAATGGCGTTCTCCATCGCTGGTTCTATGGCATTCAAGGATGCCATGAAGAAGTGCGATCCCGTCATCATGGAGCCCATCATGAAGGTCAATGTTATCGTGCCCGATGAGTACATGGGCAACGTTATCGGCGACCTGAACAGCCGCCGCGGCCAGATCACCAACCAGGAGTCTCAGGACGGTACCGCCCGCGTGACTGCTATGGTTCCTCTGTCCGAGATGTTCGGCTACGCCACCGACCTGCGTTCCAAGACCCAGGGCCGTGGCCAGTACTCCATGGAGCCTGATGAGTATCAGCAGGTTCCCAAGAGCGTTGCCGACAAGATCATGGCCGAGCGCGCTCACAAAGTCTGATTTTATAAGTCATACTTCATAAAATAGACTTGCAATTTCTCTTTAAATTTTGTATGATAGTCTTACGCAAGACTACCAATATGTTTTAATTAAAGGAGGACACTTCCAATGGCTGAAAAGGAAAAATTTGACCGCTCTTTGGAGCACGTCAACATTGGCACCATCGGTCACGTTGACCACGGCAAGACCACTCTGACCGCTGCCATCACCAAGACTCTGGCTCTGAAGGGCGACGCCGACTTTATGGATTACTCCAGCATCGACAAGGCTCCCGAGGAGAAGGCTCGTGGTATCACGATCAACACCGCTCACGTTGAGTACCACACCGAGAAGCGTCACTACGCCCACGTTGACTGCCCGGGCCATGCTGACTACATCAAGAACATGATCACCGGTGCTGCTCAGATGGACGGCGCTATCCTGGTTGTTGCTGCAACCGATGGCCCGATGCCGCAGACCCGTGAGCACATCCTGCTGGCTCGTCAGGTTGGCGTGCCCAAGATCGTTGTGTTCCTGAACAAGTGCGACATGGTTGACGACGAAGAGCTGCTCGACCTGGTCGAAATGGAAGTTCGCGAACTGCTGGACAGCCAGGATTTCGACGGCGACAACACCCCGATCATCCGTGGTTCCGCTCTGTAGGCTCTGGAGAGCACTTCCAAGGATCCCGATGCTCCGGAATACAAGTGCATTTGGGAGCTGATGGACGCTGTTGACAGCTACATCCCGACCCCGGACCGTGCTGCTGATAAGCCGTTCCTGATGCCCGTTGAGGACGTTATGACCATCTCCGGCCGTGGCACCGTTGCTACCGGTCGTGTTGAGCGTGGTACTGCTCATGTCGGCGATCAGATGGAAATCGTTGGTCTGAAGGAAGAGAAGCTGACCACCACCATCACTGGTCTGGAAATGTTCCGCAAGAGCCTCGAGTTCGCTCAGGCTGGCGACAACATCGGCGCTCTGCTGCGTGGTATTGACCGTGACCAGATCGAGCGTGGCCAGGTTCTGGCTGTTCCCGGCTCTGTTCATCCCCACACCACTTTCGATGGCCATGTTTACGTCCTGAAGAAGGAAGAAGGCGGCCGTCATACCCCGTTCTTCAACAACTATCGTCCTCAGTTCTACTTCCGTACCACCGACGTTACCGGCATCATCACCCTGCCCGAAGGCACTGAGATGTGCATGCCCGGCGACAACGTTGATATGCACGTTGAGCTGATCACCCCGGTTGCCATGGAAGAAGGCATGCGTTTCGCTATCCGCGAAGGCGGCCACACTGTTGGTTCCGGCGTTGTTTCCAAGATCGAGAAGTAATTTTCGGCTTGTGATATAGCTTTCAAGGCTCCTGCTGTTAAGGCAGGGGCCTTTTTGTTGTGTACGACTTATGGGACGGGGAGGGGGCAAAGGC
>DBEZXT010000144.1:0-5602 GCA_048291645.1 Collinsella aerofaciens
TGAGGGATTCGAACCCCCAGCCTTGTGCGTGTAAAGCACCTGCGCTAACCGTTGCGCCAATCGCCCGTGCGGAGAGAGTATAGCAAAACAATCGCCCCATTCACCTCATATCCATTAAAGGTAACCGGTGCGTGTCACAGCGGAGCTGATTCAGTTGAGATTGCCTGAACATTCCGCCCCTCTTTACGCCCTCGGGTATACTCAAAAGCTACTGATTCGATTTGATGCCCAGCAACAGCAGAGGGGATAGTATATGTGCGGTTTTGTCGGTTTTGTCGGTGGGACGGATAACCAATCCGAGGTGCTCACCAAGATGATGGACCGCATCGTCCATCGCGGTCCCGACATGGGCGGTCAGTTTATCGACGGCCGCGTTGCCCTCGGCTTCCGCCGCTTGTCGATCCTCGACCTGACCGAGGCTGGCGCCCAACCCATGGCCAACGAGGACGGTAGCGTCGTCATTGTCTTCAACGGCGAGATCTACAACTTCCAAGAACTCCGTTCCGAGCTCGAGGCCAAGGGCTACAAGTTCCACTGCGGCGCCGACACCGAGAGCCTCCTGCACGGCTACGAGGAGTGGGGCGAGGCCGTCCTCGATCGCCTGCGCGGTATGTACGCCTTCGTCATCTGGGACAAAAAGAAGAATAAGCTTTTTGGCGCCCGCGACATCTTTGGCATCAAGCCGCTTTACTACTATCCCATGGCCGATGCGGGCGACGGCGCTCCGGGCGTGCTCTTTGGTTCCGAGATCAAGAGCTTCCTGGACTACCCGCACTTCCACAAGGCGGTCAACAAAAAGGCCCTGCGTCCGTACATGACGCTGCAGTATTCGGCAACCGAGGAGACCTTCTTCGAGGGTGTCTACAAGCTGCCGCCGGCGCACTACTTTACCGTCGATATCCCGACCGGCAAGATGAACATCGAGCGCTACTGGGATTGCGATTACTCTGCCGTCGAGAAGCCGTTCGAGGAGTACGTCGACGAGCTGGACGAGGTCGTGCACGAGAGCGTCGAGGCCCATCGCATCGCTGACGTCAAGGTCGCGTCGTTCCTCTCCGGTGGCGTCGACTCCAGCTACATCGCCGCTTGCCTCATGCCCGACAAGACCTTCTCGGTGGGCTTTGACTACAAGAACTTCAACGAGACCAACTACGCCAAGGAGCTTTCCGATAAGCTCGGCGTCGAAAACGTTCGCAAGATGATTAC
The DNA here is from genome assembly GCA_048291645.1 of Collinsella aerofaciens. Taxonomy (GTDB): domain Bacteria; phylum Actinomycetota; class Coriobacteriia; order Coriobacteriales; family Coriobacteriaceae; genus Collinsella; species Collinsella aerofaciens_CG. The sequence goes on from DBEZXT010000144.1 coordinate 1,207, forward strand.
CGCCGACGAGTTCTTCGGTGCGCTCGAGGACATCCAGTATCACATGGACGAGCCGCAGTCCAACCTGTCTTCCGTGCCGCTGTGGTTCTTGGCCGAGATGGCCCGCAAGGACGTCACCGTGGTGCTTTCGGGCGAAGGCGCCGACGAACTCTTTGGCGGCTACGCCTACTACGAGGATACGGTCCCGGTGCGCAAGTACAAAAAGATGGTGCCGCTGCCCGTCCGTCGCGCGCTCGGTAACCTGGCGCTGCATATGCCGTACTTCAAGGGACATAACTTCCTGGTCAAGGGTGCCGAGATCCCCGAGAAGTCGTTCCTGGGACAGGCTCTGGTATGGCCGGAGCGCGAGGTCGACGGCGTGCTCAAGCCCGAGTACAACACCGGCGATGGCGCCTTCGAGCTTGCCGCTCCCATCTATGCGCGCGTGAAGGGTCAGCCCGAGCTGGTCAAGAAGCAGTACCTGGACATGAACATGTGGCTCCCGGGCGACATTCTGCTCAAGGCCGACAAGATGTGCATGGCACACTCACTGGAGCTGCGCGTGCCCTTCCTGGACCGCAAAGTCATGGAGTTCGCCGAGCACATTCCCGACCGCTACCGCATCAACGAGAACGGCAACAAACAGGTACTCCGCCACGCTGCCAACAAGTCGCTGCCCGATGAGTGGGCCACCCGTCCCAAGGTGGGCTTCCCGGTGCCGATTGTCTACTGGCTGCGCGAGCAAAAGTGGTACGACTATGTCAAGGAGTACTTCACCGCGCCGTGGGCAAGCGAGTTCTTCGATACCGACGAACTCATGCACCTGCTCGATCTGCACTTTGCGGGCAAGGGCGATTTCCAGCGCAAGATCTATACGCCGCTCGTGTTCTTGGTGTGGTACAAGCGCTTCTTTATCGACGAGGACCAGCCTGCTGTTCAGGCTGCCTAGCCTCGGCTTACGAACGCCTGCGCGTAACGGCTCCTCCGGGAGCCGTTTTTGCGTGGGTGCGTTTCAGTTACTATAAAAGCCGTCCCTGCCAAATGGCTGAGAAAGGTGAAAGATGCACCATTCGGATTCCGCGACCGTGACTACGGTCGATACGCTTGCCAAGCTTCTCGATGTGTGCGGCGAGCTGCGCGCATCAGAGCAGGTTGACGAGCGTGCCGTGACCGGCTGCTCGTTTGATTCGCGCGCGGTCTCGGCAGGTGACGTGTTCTTTTGCAAAGGTGCTGCCTTTAAGCCCGCGTTTTTGAGCATGGCGCTCGATGCGGGCGCCGTTGCATTTGTGTGCGAGGAGTCGCTGGTCGAGTCTCTGGAGCCGCTGGCGCAGGAGAGCGGTGCTGCGATGCTGGTTGTTGATAGTGTTCGCACGGCCATGGCCCTGTTGCCGCCGGAGGTCTACGACCGTCCCGACCACGACATCAAGATCGTGGGCATCACCGGCACCAAGGGAAAGACCACGGCCGCTTTTATGCTCCAGTCCATCATCAAGGCGGCGAGCGAGTCCTGCGGCATGATCGGCTCGGTGAGTACCGACGATGGTATCGAGTGCTACGAGAGCACCAACACCACGCCCGAGGCCCCCGAGGTCTGGCGCCATATCGCCAACTGCCGCACGTCCGGTCGCCAGTCCATGGTCATGGAGGTCTCGAGCCAGGCGCTCAAGTACCAACGCGTCGAGAATCTGCCGTTTGACGTGGCGTGCTTCCTCAACATCGGCCGCGACCACATCTCGCCGATCGAACACCCGACCTTCGAGGATTATTTTGAGAGCAAGCTCAGGATCTTTGATCAGGCTAAGACCGCCGTGGTGAATCTGGGCACCGATGAGGTTGACCGTGTGCTAGAGGCAGCGTCGACGGCCGAGCGCTTGGTGACCGTTGGCGTCGAGCATCCCGAGGCAAGCCTGTGGGCGAGCGATGTCCGCATGCTCGGCTTTAACATCGAGTTCAACTTGCACGGCATGAGCGCCGACGAGCCCGAGGCGGGGGAGAAGGTCCTGCTGGGTATCGCGGGCGACTTTAACGTGGAAAACGCGCTGGTCGCTATCGCCGCTGCGCGCGAGATCGGCATCGGTATCGAGGCTATCAAGAAGGGCCTCTCCGAACTGCGTGTGCCGGGCCGCATGGAGGTCGTGGAGTCGAAGGACGGCCGCGTGATCTGCGTCGTTGACTATGCACACAACCAGCTTTCGTTCCGTTCGCTTTTCTCGTCGGTCAAGCGCGCGTTTCCCGCCAGCCCCGTCATTGCGCTGTTTGGCGCCGCCGGCGGCAAGGCTCAGGAGCGCCGCGAGCAATTGCCACGCGAGGCCGCACCGTATTCCGACCTGATGATCTTTGCCAACGAGGATCCAGCTCACGAAGACCCGATGAAGGTCTGTCGCGAGCTTGCCGAGCATGTTCCCGACGATACGCCGAACAAGATCATCCTCGACCGCGAAGCTGCCGTGCATGCGGCGTTCAAGGCGGCGCGCGAGGAGTACGTCAACCCCGATGCTCCCACCATTGTCTTGCTGCTGGCAAAGGGTGACGAGGAGCTCATGCACGTGGGCGACGAGTTCGTGCCCATCGAGAGCGACCTTTCGCTGGCCAATCGCCTAATCGATGTTACCCAGTTTGACTAATGAACCATGATGGCGGCGGCGCCCTGAGTGCGCTGTCGCCATAAGCGTGTTCCCTCAATCAAAACATGCCGTCCAAGTCCAAACCCTTCTACGTAAACGGAGTAACCATGTCCCACAATACCCTGCCGACCGTCGCTGAGCTTTCGGGCGAGATGCGCGAGCGCTTGGCCAAGGTCAAGTACGTCTTTACCGACCTGGATGCCACGATGCTCGCACCCGGCTCGTGCGTGCTGCGCGACAACGACGGCAACCCCTCGACCAAACTCGTCGAGGCCGTCGTGGCGCTCGCTCGTGCTGGCATTCAGGTGGTTCCCACCTCGGGCCGCAACCGTACCATGATCCACGAGGACGCGCGCGTGCTCGGCCTCAACTCCTACATTGGTGAGATGGGCGGCCTGGTTATGTACGACCTCAAGGCCAACGATTGGGAGTATCTGACCGGCGACATGCCTTACGACCCCGTCTGCGGCCTTACTCCGCACCAGGTGCTCGAGCAGACCGGCGTGTGCGAGAAGATCCTTGCCCGCTGGCCGCACAAGATCGAGTATCACAACGACATGTCGACCGGCTACAAGTACCGTGAGGTCACCGTCGGCATGCGCGGCGATGTACCCGACGATGAGGTTCAGGCCATCCTGGACGAGGCCGGCTGCGGTCTGATCTGGGCTTGCAACGGCCATCTGACTCACCTGTCCAAGCCGACGACGCTCGAGCTCGATCGCGTCGAGGACGGTCGCGCATTCAACATCAACCCCGCGGGCCTCAACAAGGGCGTCGCCATTGCGCACTTCTGCGAGCACCTGGGGATCGAGCGCGAGGAGACGTTGGCGCTCGGCGATTCCGAGTCCGACTTCTACATGGCCGATCACGTGGGCACGTTCTGTCTGGTCGAGAATGGCCTGACGAGCGCCGGCGCGCCCGAGTTCCTGGCTGCCTGCGAGAACGCTTTCGTTACGCGCGGCAAAATTGTCGACGGTTGGGCGGCGACGGCAGAGCTGCTGGTCGCGGCGCGTTCGTAGCGCGGCGTCGCTGCACTTGGACATGTCTTTTCGAGAGAGACTGGTGAGGTAATGTCCGATATCGAGAATCCGGCAGGCGACACGCGCCCGATTGGCGTGTTCGATTCTGGTTTGGGCGGTCTGACGGTTGCGCGCGCGATTGCGACGGCGCTGCCGCACGAGTCCGTCTACTACTTTGGCGACACCAAGCGCTGCCCCTACGGCACGCGCACCGAGGATGAAGTGCGCTCGTTTGCGCTGCAGGCGGGTCGTTGGCTTTCGAAGCACGACGTCAAGATTATGGTCATCGCCTGCAACACGGCGACCGCTGCGGCCTTGCGTTTGGCCCAGCAGGTGCTCGACGTCCCCGTGATCGGCGTGATCGCGCCGGGTGCCCGTGCAGCAATCAACAGCACGCGTACGCGTCGCGTGGGCGTGCTCGCTACCAACCTCACTATTCGCTCGGGCGCCTACACGCGCGCCATTCAGGATCTAGATGCCGGCGTCGATGTATACGGCTGTCCTGCCTCGAGCTTTGTCGAGGTTGTCGAACACGAGCTCGCCTCGGGTGCACATCTGCAGGAACAGTGGCTTGAGAACGAGGACATCTTCGATACGCCTGCCGTGCGTGCGCTGGTGGGTGCCACGGTTGAGCCGCTGCGCGACCACGGTATCGATACCGTGGTGCTCGGCTGTACGCATTTCCCGCTGTTGGTGGGACCTATCCGGCATGCGCTGGGGCCTGGGGTGCGCGTCGTGAGTTCCGCCGAGGAGACCACACGCGAGCTGACCGAT
>DBEZXT010000145.1:0-36171 GCA_048291645.1 Collinsella aerofaciens
CGGTATCCGCGGATATGAGACTGAGCCGAAGGCGTCGACGACATGCCGGGGGCGGACCGGGACGGGTTCAACGGCAGGCCCCGCCGACCGATTGCAAGCGGTCGGCGGGGCCATTGTGGCTCTTGACAGCGGATTGGGTCATATGAGCGAGCGAGTCCCTGCCGTGGCAAGGTGTCGCGAAAGAGGAGCGCCGCGTACTTCTGTACGCAAGCGACGGTTTGAGCGGCAGATTGCCCGGCAGGGGCTCGCGCAGCGTCGACTCGTTACGCGGTTTGGTAAAACCGCGTAACCTTGGCCCTATCCCATAGTTAGTTCTGCGAGAAAAAGGGGAACTGCCTCGGATCTACTGGCGGATGCGGCATCGGGCCACCCTGGGGCCCACCCTGCGGGCCACCCTGGCCGCCCATCATCTTATCGATGGCGTCCTGAACCTCGCCCTCGAACTTTTTCATTCCCTCGTGTAAACGACGCTGACCGTCCTCAGAGCGCAGCTCCTCCATTTGCTCGGGCGAAATACCCAGTAGCTCGCCCAGCACGCCCATCATCTCGTTTCGCACGCGCTCGCTCGTATCCTCGTCAGCAAAACGGCGCACCTCGGCGCGCGCCAGCGAATCGACCGTCATACGCTCCTTGCCGTTAAGCCCCAGGTCGGACCACGCGAGCATATACGGCCAGGCACGCTCGGCAAACGAACGGGCCGAGACGATCGGCGCCATCGGCAACATGCGGCGGGCAGCCTCACCCTGTCGAACGAGCATCAGCAGCAGCGAGCAGGCCTCAGGCTTGCCAGCGGCCATCGGGATGTCGTCGAAAGATCGATTGCGGTCCACGTGCGCCTCGAGCGCGCCATCGACCTCACCCGGCTCAAGCCCGCCGAGCAGCTGTGCCGCACGGTCGAGCATATCGACCGGACCGTCGAGCGTCGAGAGCGCCTGCGCCAGCACGCGCTCCATACAATCTTCCACTGCGTTGAGCGTCACGAGCTCTTGGGGCACCACGGCAGACGTGCGGTTGCGCACACGCGCCACAAACTCAAGCGTCGATAGGTACACATCGCCAAAGGGCGCAAAGTCGCCCTGGTAGCCGCCGCAAAGCGCCGGCGCCGCCAGCGCGTACTCGGTTTTGGACAGCGGGCTCAGCGCCATCGCACCCAGCTCGAGCGCCGTATCCTCCAGCATCAGGCCCAGCGTGCGCGAGCGCAGGCGCTCGGCATCGCCCGCCGACACGTCGCGATCGAGCACGCGCGCCGCATCCGGTGCATCGCGCTCGACGGTGCGAATGTGCAGACGCTCGGCGATGGCGCGGACGGCGGCACAGCGGGCAGCCTCGGCTTCTTCCTGCGCCGGCGTAAAGATACGGTTGCGCCCCAGCACCAGGCCAATCACATTGCGCGGGCCCAGAGCGTCGACGGCCAGCGCCGCCAGCAGGGACGACGGCAAGTCACCCTCGAGTGCCACCACAGCACGCGACGCACCGTGGGCTCGGGCGTTGTCGCGCACGGCGAGCACCAGCGCCTGCCACAGCCACTCCTCGGAACGGAACTCGGGCAGTTCGTGATCCTCCAGGGCATCGAGCATCACGCCGCGCTGAATCTCCTGAACCAGCAGGCTCTCCTCAAAGCACGGCGCCTGGGCCACCACGCGACCGCAGTCGTCGAGCACAAACGAACCGCCGGTATACACCGACTCGTCATAGGCACCGACCGGCGCCATGCAGGCAAACCACACGCTGCGCTTGGATGCGATCTTGCGGTAGGCGCCGCTGCGAACGGCAGCAATGGCGGCAGTCTCGCGGTCGGTCATGTCAAACGCGTTGAATTGGAAATACGCAATGAGGTCAACACCGGTCGGCAGCATCTCGAGTTCGCGGTCCAAGTCAAAAATCACGGCGATGCGCACGCCGTCCACGTCGAACACCGGCGGCGCCCAACGTGTGTCGTTGTTCTCGCCACGCTGCAGGGCAATGCTCGAACGCGCCGGCACCACATGACCGTCCTTGAGCATCATGTAGTCGAGCAGCGGCTGGCCCTCAAACGAAACCGCCGCGGGCACGATGCAGATCATGTCAAGCTCCTGGATACGCTCGGCGACACCAGTCAAACCGGCAAGCACGTCGTGCTCAAAGTCGGCAGCGCCCACCAGGCCACCGGGCATGGCGCCCATAAAGAGCGGAGCCGGAACGCACAGCACGCGCGCCCCGCGCTCGTGGGCCAGACGAGCCTGGTCCTCGATGCGGCCGCAAATGCCCTCAATATCACCCAGGCGCATATCGATCTGTGCAAGCGCGAGCTTCATGGCCCAGCCCTTTCCGTCGTAAACCATCGAAATCGTAGTAAAAGCGCCGGCCGCATAATGCAGCCGGCGCTTGCATGTGCATATGCTAGCTATGATACCCCGAGCGGGGGCGCGCTCCTAGAATGTCGCGGACCACAGCCCGTGCAGGTTGCAGTAGGCATAGACGGTACCGGTCTTGGAGCCGCCCGCGAAAAACGTCGCGGGTTTCATGCCGGGCTCAAGGTAATGAACCTCTAAGCGGCCCTCGGCCTCAAGCGCAATCCACTCAATGTAGTGTTCGGGCAGGCTGGGGTGCTCGACCGAGCCAACGCGTGCACGAATCACGTGACCGTCGCGCTCGGTCTCGACAACAGGCACGTGCTTCTCGTGTGCCGCGTCCTCAGTGTTTGCGGTCAGTTCCGTGCAACCGGCAGGGGTCGCAACGTCGTCGCCAAGGGCAGCGATGAGCTTACCGTCGGGGTCCTTAAAGAATTTCGCCATGATGTTCTCCTTTGCTGATGTGCCAATGTTCTTGATGGTTCTTATGCCCAAAGGCAGACAAACCATCCACGGCATTGCAAATGAACACATAACGGATCAGGCAAGCGGTCGGGCCAAAATGCGTCGACCGTCCTGCCCACTCCAGCAGTCCCACCCCGCGCGCGGCTAGCGCCCGTCGCCGCCGAGCAGCGCCAGAACATCCTCGCGGGTAAACAGCGCCGACGAGATGCCGTCGCCGCCGAGCACGCTGTTGACCAGGTCGCGCTTGGACTCCTGCATCTGCATAATGCGTTCCTCGATCGTGTCCTTGGCGATGAGCTTGTACACGGTCACGGTATGTTGCTGGCCAATACGATGCGCACGGTCGGTCGCTTGGTCCTGCGCCGCCACGTTCCACCACGGGTCGTAGTGGATGACCACGTCGGCCGCCGTCAGGTTAAGGCCCACACCGCCCGCCTTGAGCGAGATCAAAAAGACCGGCACCTCGCCCGCCTGGAACTGTGCGACCATCTTGGCGCGGCTCTCTTTAGACGATGCGCCCGTGAGCTTGAGGAAGGCGATATCCTCCTTGGCCAGGCGCTTGCCAATGATATCGAGCATGCCCGTAAACTGGCTGAACAACAGGATGCGATGACCACCGTCGAGTGCGCCGTGCACGAGCTCCATGCACGTATCGAGTTTGGCGCTCCCCGCCTTGTAATCCTCGTAGTGTAGACGCGGGTCGCAGCAGATCTGGCGCAGCTTGGTGAGCTCGGCGAGTACCTTGAGCTTGTCTTTCTTAAACTCGGATGCCTCGCGGTGCTGCACTTGCTGGGCAATGCGGTCCTGGTTTGCCAGGTAAAGCTTGCGCTGCTCACCGGCGAGCTGAGCCACGACAGTGTCCTCGATCTTTTCGGGCAGATCGGCCACCACGTCTTCCTTGACACGGCGCAGCACAAACGGCGACACGAGTGCCTGCAGGCGAGCGGCGCTGTCGCCCTCGGAGTGCTCGACCGGACTTTCGAAGCGCTTTGCAAACGATTCACGCGTGCCCAGCAGGCCCGGCATCAAAAAGTCGAAGATGCTCCAGAGCTCGGATAGGCGGTTTTCGATGGGCGTGCCCGTCAGAGCAAAGCGCACGCCGGCAGGCAGGCGCTTGGCGGCGCGAGCCACCTGGGTGAGCGGGTTTTTAATGTACTGGGCCTCATCGAGCACCACACGGGCAAAGTTCTGCTCGACGTACTCGTCGATATCGCGCCGCATAAGGTCATACGACGTCACGACCACGTTATGCTCAGCCACGCCGGCAATCTGCACGCGGCGCTGCGCCTTGGCGCCCACGATTGCGCAAACATCGAGCGAGGGCGCAAAGCGCTCCAGCTCGGCAGTCCAGTTGTACACGAGTGAGGCCGGGCATACCACGAGCGTGGGCTTGGTGTCCCCCGCCTCCACGCGCGCCAGGATATGCGCGATCATCTGGAGCGTTTTGCCCAGGCCCATGTCGTCGGCCAAGATGCCGCCAAGGCCCAGGTGTTCGAGCGAGCCGAGCCACTGGTATCCGTCGACCTGGTAGCCGCGCAGTGTGGCCTTGAGCGAGACCGGCACCGTAAAGTCCATCTTGCCGAGCGTATCCAGGCGCTCGACGGTACGGCGGAACGCAGCGTCGCGATCGGCCTCGAGCGCGGGCGTGCGCGCGAGCATGCTATCGACGAACAGGGTGCTCGACGCGGGAAGCGACACGCCGTCGAGCAGGTCGACAGCATCGACCCCCAGATCCTCGGCAAGGCCAAACGCGGCTCGGGCGCCCTCGTCCAGGCGAACGATGTCGCCGGACGTAAGGCGCGCAAACGTTTGATGACGCTTGTACGAATCGAGATAGACGGCAAGGTCCGCGGCCGAAAGCCCGCTCGCGCCCAGCTCGACATCGAGCAGGTTACTCTTGACGGTCGCACGAACCGAGAGCTTGGGCGCAGGGCGGACCGAAATCTGGCGCAGACGGTCGCTGAGCATGACCTCACCCAGCTCGGACAGGGCAGACAGACCCTCGGTCAGCAGGCAGAACAAGCTCTCGTCATCGCGCTCCTCGAACGCCAGACCGCCCTCGTAGAAATCGAAGTACAGGGCCGCCGTGTCCATAACGCGAAACTCCGCCACCTCGTCGCGGGGCGGCACGCCGGGGCGTTGCTCTTCGAAGGGACTGCCCGGAGCGCCCAGGCTAAAGAGATCCGCTGACCAATCGCCGTAGGTAACCGTAATTTTGCAGGTCACGAGCCCATCGTCGACGCCGATTGCCATAGCAAAGCTCGGCTCGGGTGCCACGGTATCGAGCGCGGCGGGCGCGGTGAGGTCGGTGTAGTCGCGCAAAATGGGTAGAGCCATACGACAGAACTCCCCCACCTGGTCGGCAGCGATATGGACTGGCGTGCGACAGGGCAGCAAGCGCGATAGGAACGGCGCTGCATGCTGGGCAAACGCTACATCGGTGCGGCGCGCACGGCGGGTGTCGACCAGATAGGCAACGTCGCCCGAAGCAAAGCAGTATGCATCGGCCGGCAGGCGCAGATCGTAGCTACCACCAGCCGCCGGCGCGATTTTGGCGGCAAGAAGCGGCGGGCGCTTAGCCAGCGCCTCGTCCTCCCCTTCCGGAGGCATCTCAACCGCCACGTCATAGGTGCGATGCGTCGTCGTTCCCCGCGACCAGGCGGGCTCAAAGGAAATGGTCCGGCCACGCAGCAGGTCCAGCATGTATACGATGTCGTGCTCGGACAGCGGCAGCTGGCGCTCGGCGACAAAGCCGCTGCGTGCAAAATCGTACGACGCCGAACGCGAACTCGTGATGTCGCTCAGATACACAACCGTTGCCACAACAAGGTCGAGCAGACGCACCGAAACCTCGTCAAAGGCCTCGGGCGTATGAAGGAATGTGAGCTTTTTGCCGTACGAGAACGTGCCGCCGCGCACGTAGGCGGCGGCCATGCCGTCGATATCCTTGACCACGTAGGACACCGAGCCGCAGCGGATGCGAAGCTCGAGCGCCCAGCTAAAGCGGTCGGCAAACAGCGGATTGTAGTACGGCACCAGCGAGGGCTCCAATACCGCCTTGGGGGCATCAGGGTCGACAGTGCCGGCGAGCTTGCGGCGCATGCCCGCCAACTCATCCATGCGCGCGTCCGAAAGATCGGAGAGCGCCTTCATGAGGCTCGGGCTCGTGGGGACGGGCGCCGGGAAGGGAAAGTTGGGATTGACGACCGGCACTTTGGGCGCGGTGCGCGCGGGCTGTTTCGGCTGCGCCGTAAACGTGCGGACCGGCGTGCGCAGCCCCTCGACGGGCTCGGTGCCGCTTGCGTCCAGATACGCAAGAGCCGTGGCGATGGCGTGCTTGCACATGCCGGGGTAGCGATAGGCAGCGGGGCAATCGCAGTCGTAGTCGATCACCTCCTGCTCGTCCATGTCGAGCGCCACGTGCGTCTTGTACAGGTCACCGCGCGAGCCGCGCACTGAGCCCTCAACCGTCACGTTTTTGGAGAAGCGCGAGCCGCTGTCCTCAATCGACAGCACAGCACCGTTGAGCATGAGCGAACGCCCCTTCATAAAGGTGCCGCTCAGCGCCGCCTCTTTCCGGAGCGCCTGCACAAACGTCCCCTGCGCCATCACTTCCTCCAATCTCGCGCGGACCAGCAAGGTCGCCTTTAGATCACCGTCACTCTGCCTTGGTTACCCACGATGGCCTTGGCCTCGGCCAGCAGCGGAATCGAGCGCGCGTTGACCTTGGCAGGTACCTCGGCGCGCAGCACGCGTCCGTCCACCTGCTCGATAAAGATCTCCACGCGGTCGCCGCCCGGGTTAGTGGTGAGCACCGTGGCCAGGCGCGCCATATTGCCCTGGCTAAAGCGGCTGTTGGGCACCATGACCTCAAACACCTTGGGCTTGTTGTTCTCCTCGTTGAGCTCCAGCGGCACGATCTCCTGCGCGATGATCTGGTCGCCGCGGTCCGAGCGCTCGAGTTTGCCCTTGATGCGCACAAAGGCGTCGGACAGCTGCGCACCGGTCTCGGGATCGACCTCGCCGTACAGGTACCCCTCGGCCTCTTTATAGGTCTTGGGGAACACCACGACCGTGGCCTCGCCTTCCATGTCTTCGAGCTGCACGATGCCCATGGGGTCGCCGTTTTTGGTCACGCGCTTGGACACGCTCGAGACCATGCCGGCCCACCACAGCGCCTTGCCCTCGGGAATCTCCTGGTTGATGGTGCCACCCGTGGGGTTTTGCACCTCGTATCCGGTGTCGATCTGCGAGAACGAGAAGTCGCGCGCCTTGGCTAGCGCATACTCAAACGGGCGCAGCGGGTGGTCCGAGACATAGATGCCCAGAACCTCCTTCTCCTGGCTCAACTTAAGGTGGCGGTCCCATTCCTGGCCATCCGGATCGGGCACGCTCACCTCAAAGCCCGAACCCTCAACATCACCAAACATGTCGAAGAACGACGTCTGGCCGCTCGCGCGATCTTTCTGGCGCTTTACCGCGGCATCGATGATGTTCTCGGGGTTGTTCTTGTCCACAAAGTGCATCATCTGGCGGCGCGGATAGCCCGTTGAGTCAAAGGCGCCTGCCTTGATGAGCGATTCGATCACGCGACGGTTGGCCTGGCTCGAGTCCACGCGCTCGACAAAATCGTGCAGCGTCTTAAACGGACCGCCCGCCTCGCGCTCGGCGATAATCGCCTGCGCCACGCCGGTGCCCACGCCGCGGATGCCAGCCAAACCAAAGCGCACGCCTTCCTTGGTAGCCGTGAACTCGGTACCGGACTCGTTGACATCTGGCGAAAGCACGGGGATGCCGTCGTGGCGGCACGCCGAGACGTAGTGCACGATCTTGTCGGTCTTGCCCGTATAGGACGTCAGAACGGCCGCCATGTACTCGTGCGGATAATGCGCCTTGAGCCACGCCGTCTGCATAACCAGGATGGCGTAGCCGGCAGAGTGCGACTTGTTAAAGGCGTAAGATGCGAATTCGAGAACATCGTCCCAAATCTTCTGGGCGACCTCGCGCGTGTAGTTGTTCTTGATAGCGCCGTTCATCCAGTGGTCGTAGGTGGTCTCGTCCGAGCCATCCTCCCAGTGGAGCACCGTCGACGTGAGCAGCTTGATCTTTTTCTTAGCCACGGGCTTACGGATACGCGAGTCCGATTCGCCCTTGGAGAAGCCGCACATCTCAACGGAGATGAGCATAACCTGCTCCTGGTAGACCATGGTGCCGTAGGTTTCGCCCAGGATGTCGTCCAGACGGTCGTCGTAGGAGACGGCCGGCTCCTTGCCGTTCATACGGTTGATGTAGGACGAGACCATGCCGGCGCCCAACGGGCCCGGGCGGTACAGGGCGATCAATGCCACGACGTGTTTGTACTCGGTGGGCTTCATGTTCTTGATCGTGGCCGTCATGCCGGCGGACTCGACCTGGAAGACGCCGGCGGTGTGGCCGGAACCCATGAGCTTAAAGATCTCGGGATCGTCAAAGGGAATCTCTTCCTCTTTGATGTCGATGCCGAAGTTCTTTTTGATGTTTGCCTTGGCCTTGGAGATAACCGTCAGCGTGCGCAGGCCCAGGAAGTCCATCTTGAGCAGGCCCATGTCGGCAACGGTATGGCCCTCGTACTGGGTAATCTCGACGCCGCCCTTGGTATCGAGCTTGGTGGGCACATGCTCGTTGACGGGGTCGCGGCAGATCAGAACGGCGCACGCGTGCACACCCTCACCGCGGGTGAGGCCCTCGATCGAGAGCGCCGTGTCGATGATGCGGCGGGCGTCGTCATCTTTTTTATAGGCCTCGGCAAAGTCGGGGTTAAACAGATCCTCTTTGCCGGGTTGTTTTTCGAGTACCTGCTTGAGCTTGACCTTGGGGTCGCTCGAGACCATCTTGGACAGGCGCTGGCCCATGTAGACCGGGTAGTCCAGAACGCGCGCGGCATCGTTGATGGCCTGCTTGGCCTTGATGGTCGAGTAGGTGATAACGTGGGTGACCTTCTCGGGGCCGTAGAGCTGCCGAACGTGCTCCACAACCTCGAGGCGACGCTCATCGTCGAAGTCCATATCGATATCGGGCATCTCGGTACGCTGCGGGGACAGGAACCTCTCGAACATCAGGCCGTTCTCGAGCGGGTCGAACGCGGTGATGTTCATGGCGTAGGCGACGATAGCGCCTGCAGCGGAACCGCGGCCGGGGCCGACACCGATGCCGTTGTCCTTGGCCCATTGGACGTACTCCGCGACGATCAGGAAGTACGCGGCAAAGCCCTTGTCGCAGATTACCTTGTATTCGTATTCGAAACGGTCCTTGATGTTGACGCCGTTGATCTCGCGCGTCGCCCAATCCTCGCCGTAGTGCTGGCGCAGGCCCTTCTCGCACTCGCGACGGAACTGGCTCTCGTGCGTCTCGCCGGGGTCGAGCAGCGGGAAGCGCGGCAGGATGATGGAGTCCCAGTCCAGCTCAACGTAGCACTTGTCGGCGATCTCGAGCGTGTTGTCGCAGGCCTCGGGGCAATACGGGAACATTGCCCGCATCTCCTCCTCGGTCTTCATGTAGAACTCCGAGCCGGTCATGCGCATGCGGTTGGGGTCGTCGACCTTGGCGTTCATGCCGATGCACATGATGACGTCCTGCACCGGCGCGTCCTCGCGGCGCAGATAGTGGAAGTCGTTAGTGGCGATGACCTTGACGCCCACCTGTTTGGCGATGTCGATGAGCGTGCGATCCATCTGCTCGTCGGTCAGGCCGTAATCGGTGGTAATGCCGTGTTCCTGGATCTCGATATAAAAGTCGCCGGGGTCGAAGGTGTCGCGGAAGGTCTCGGCCCATTTGATGGCGCCTTCCATGTCGCCGCGGTCGATGTATTTGGGGATGATGCCCGCAATGCAGGCGCTCGTGCAGATCATACCCTTGGCATGGCGGCGCAGGTTGTCGAGCGTCACGCGCGGCTTGTAGTAAAAGCCCTGCACGGCGGCCTCGGAGACCGTCTGCATCAGGTTGACGTAGCCCTCCTGGTCCTTGGCCAGAAGGATCATGTGGTAGAGCTCGGGCTTATGGTCGCGGGCGAGCGTCTCGTCCGGCGTAAAGTAAACCTCGCAGCCAAAGATGGGCTTGATGACCAGAGGCGGCTTGAGCTCGTCGATGTTGCCCTTCTCGTCCCACATGGCCATGTCCTTCACATACTGGGCATGCTCGCGCGGGTTTTCCTCGGGATCGGGCTCCACCAGCTCGTCGCGGCGATCCTTTTCCAAGAAGGCCTTGTCGTGGCTCCAGGTTTTGTACTCGGGCGTGTTGTGATTGACGGCGTCGCAGGCCAGCGCCAGGTCGGGCACGCCATACATGTAGCCGTGGTCGGTAATGGCCACGGCGGGCATGCCAAGTTCAACGGCACGATTGACCATATCCTGGATACGGGTTGCGCCGTCGAGCATGGAGAAAACAGTGTGATTGTGCAGATGGACGAATGCCATGTGATGAGCTCCGATGCGGGTTCGTGTTCTGACTGAACGATTTTACCCCACGGCACGGACAGCACCCGAACCTAGCCAAACCAACACGGGTAGTCTTTTTGGGACCTTCAAAAAGGGGAATGAGGGCATCCAGATACATCGAGTATTACTGGAACCCCGGCGATGCGCGAAATGATTTGTGACGAATAGTCATGTCCATCAAGAAGGCTCGACGCTTCGGATAGCTCGTCAATCGATATATCAATTCTTGGAGACCTGCATTCCTACCATTTTCAATGAAACAACGGCGGTAATTGCTATCGCGATTGCACCAATAATACCGAGCGCTATCTGAATGGGATATAACCCCAACACATGTCCAAATATGGAGAAAAACATTGCGGAAAAGAGAGCCCTTACCAGAGACGCGACGGAAAGGATCGTCGCGCGGAGATCGTCCGCTATCGCGTCTTGGATTAAGTTTTCCGAAGTGATGTACACCACTTCTGGGAGAAAACAAAGCACCATGCTAAGGCCAAACAAACACAGCGGATTTGAAGCGAACCACGGAAGAATCATGAAAAGGCCAGCCTCGATTAGCATCGAGCCGAGCATGGTATTTCTTTTCCCGAAACGCGACGAGAAGAAATCTGCTGCAATGTAGGCCGTCGCATTTACTGCATAGGATGCACCGAAAAAGATTCCTATTATGGAGACGGGAGCATCAAATGCGTCGAATACCAACTGATTCAAGTTGTAATAACTCCCATAGAATCCATCGAGCATGCTTGTGCCGATTAGAAGAAGCAATACCGCAAAAGCGGATTCTCCAACACGCCAGGTTTCGCGTCTGAACATCTTGGCTGTGTCAAACCTTCCCTTTTCAGAGCTTTCAGAACGGGTCGCTTCCGTCCTCTCAATGGGATACAGAAGGAAAAGCTGCAGGAGATAGAAAATGGAGACACATACGTAGAGGGCGCTCCAAGATACTTGGGCAATGAAAGATCCGAGCACAATTGCCATTCCCGTAGCGATTGATTGCGCGGCAAGCAACCGAGCATTGATGGTGAGGAAGCGCTCTCCTTGACCGGCATTCCGGGCAATTTCATATAAAAGCGCTTGTTCGGATCCCGATTGAAGGGAGTAGGCGAGTGCCTCAACAAGGGAAAGCACGACAAGAAAGGGACCTGAGAGCAACAGCATGCCAGCCGTATGGAAGAAAAGCAGCAGCACGCCCACTTGAATCGAAAACTTCTTTCCAAAGAAATCGCCTATCAACCCTGTTGGCAGCTCGAGGACGACCGTTGCAATGTTAAACAGGGCTTGATAAAGCGCGATTTCCGTGACAGACATTCCTTTCTCCGCAAGGAAAAGTAGAAACACTCCCCGATTTAAAACAAATCCCGCGAGAACGAAAAAGGCGGAATAGATGTGCAGTTGCGTAGTGGCATTCTTATTCATTTGGTACTTCCATCAACTAATTTTGTCGGGCCGCTCGCTACTGGCTCGAAGCCTGAAGTGTTCACAGCTGATGTGAAGAGTGGTAAAGCTTTTGCACAGGGTATCAATGGAATACATCCGAAGCGTTTTCGGCAGTATCATCGGCGAAGGCGGGATTAGCCTTTACGCGGCGCTCACCCTCGATGTATTTGACGATTTGATCAATCGTCTGGTTGGCGTGGCTCTTGAGCTTTCGCTCATAGAAGAAGAGGCCAAGCTTGCCGCGCGTGCCAGACGTGTTGCCACCCACACCCTGAAAATCCTCGGTATAGGTGAGCTCGCAGGCACCATCGCCAGCAGGTGCAGCCTCATAGCGCATGGTATTGATGCCCGCCGCATACTGAAAACGGACCTCATAGAGGCACGGGTAGTCAAAGTGCTTGATCTTAACCTTGATCGCCGTGTCCTTGGCCTTGCCTTTTGCGGACTGGGCGCGCTTCTCGTACTTATAGCCGTTGAGCTTGTTGCGGCTGGGACGCTTGCCCGTGGCGTTCTCGATATCCTGCATGATGAACCCCGCCAGAGCGTCAAAAAGCTCCTCCGGCGTCACCTTAAGCATTTTGGTGAGCTGCATGATGGCTCCTTATTCGTTTGAACCGTTCGAGTCATTGTACCGCCCCAGGCTCTCCCATGCGTTGCGGTGAAATGCGGACTGTTTGGCGGCTTTTTTGGCCAAAACAGTCCGTATTCCACCGCAAGTTATCTGAGGGCTAGAAGTTGTAGGTGACCACTTGAGGTTCGGCGGGTTCGACGAAGAGGGTCGGATCCGGCTGCTCCACGCGGACGAACTTGACGGTCACGGCCTCAAAGCCCGCCTTGTGCAACACGTCGGCGTAAACGCGCGCCTGCAGGGCGTGCTTCTCGAGCAGCTGGTCCGGCGTCTCGTCCGGCGTGCCGCCCGTCTTGTAATCAGTGACCAGGGCGCGCGACGGATCGGCCGGGTCGGTGGCCAGTGCATCGATGGCGCCCTCGGCATAGGCACCGTAGCGAGCGATGTCCTCGTCCTCGCAGCCCAGCGAAAAGAACGGCACCTCGGCGCGAACGCACGGCCACGCGAGCAGGTCGGCACGAACAGCCGACTTGAGCCAGCGGTCCAGGGCAACGTCGAAGCGTTCGCGCTGCTCCGGCGTCAGGCGCCACAGGCGCGCCAGCGCATCGGCACGCGCGGCGGGCAGCGCATCGGCACCCATCTCGATCAGCCACTGGCAGGCAGCGTGGAAGGCCGAGCCCAGCGCCATGGGATTGCCGGTAGGCTCAACGGCGACCACGTCTGCATCCGTCATCTCGGAACCATCCGACTCCGCATCATCGCCGGCCTCGTCCATGGGCACGTGTACCTCAGTGGCACGGTCCTCGGACTCGGCATGCAGCGCCGCGGCAATTGACGAGTAGCTGTACGAATCGCGCGCCGGATACGGACAGATACCCATGCGCACGCCCATCGCCTGGGGATACACGAGCTCAAACGCATCGGGCTCGGGGTCGGCAGGACCAGGAACGGCGGCACGGGCATCTGCACCGGCACCCTCCGGCTCCGCATCGCCGCGGACAAGCCTGCCCTCGGCATCCAGCGAAGCGTTGGCCTCAAACGCCTGCTCGCCAAAGGTAAAGTCCGCGAGCGAAATGAGCTCGTAGTCGCCCGGCTGGGAGTTGTCGAACACCAGGCGGTCGGCATCGAGCTGCGGCATGTCCAGAGCGTCGGTCGGCAAAATACGGCGCAGCACGTCATAGGTCAGATCGGTCTCGACGTCGAAGGTCGGCGCCGTCACCTTGCCACGGCTCACGCCGGAATCCATCGCCAAGATCACCAGCTCGCGCGCACGCGTCATGGCGACATAGAGCAAACGAGCCCGCTCTTCGAGCGAAAGCTGCAGGTCGTCGTTGCGCAGGCGAGCAAATGCCTCGGCGGGAGAACCCGTCGCGCAGACGTCCTCCATGAGCTCCGGCGGCAGCCACAGCGACGTGCCCTTGCCCTTAAACGCATGCTCAAACTGCTTTTTAACGTCGTCGCCCTTCACAAAGGTTCCGTCGGCGAGCTTAACGCCGTCGAAGCGTGCCGGCAGCGCCACGACCTGCGCTCCGCCCTCGACGCGACCCATCTGTGCCGCACCCGAGGACTTACGCACGCCAAAGCACTCGGCGACCGCCACGACCGAATATTCCAGACCCTTGGAGGCGTGCACCGTCATGATGCGTACCGCACCGTCGCCTTCCTCGTTGAGGGCACCCGGGGCTTCCTTGCCCGCCAAGAAGCGATCGAAGGCAAGCGCGATGGAACGCGGCGAGTTGCCGAACTCGGCCTCCGCCTCGGCCACGGCGTCGAGCGCCTTGAGCACGTTGGCGGCAATGGCCTTGCCCTCGGGACCACGCTGCGTCAGACGCACGAACCAGCCCGAAGCGTTGACTACGTCGCGCGCGATCGCCGCGAACGAATCGCGGCCCACGCGACGAAGCGCATAGCGCAGCACCTCGCGGGCGCGCGTCACGAGCGGCAAGTCTTGCAGGCCCGGCACATCGGAATCGCTCATGATGCCCGCATCGATGTTGCGACGCGAGGTCTCCCCCGTCTCGCTATCGAGCTTGGTCGCCAGCGCCAGAAACTCCTGGGCGCCGAGCGCAAACATCGGCGAGGCCAGCAGCGGCATAAGGCCCTGCGCCGTATCGGCCGGATTGGCGAGCGCACAAACCAGGGCACGCACCGTCTGCACCTCGGCGGCTTGGGCAAAGACTGAGCCGCCTGCGATCACGCAGTCGAGCCCCTGGTCACGGAAGGCCTGTGCGTAGACGTCTGCGTTGGTCATGCGGCCCAGCAGCAGCACCATGCCGCCCTGGGGCTGGCCAGCATCGGCAAGCGAGCGGAACCGCTCGGCGATCGCACGGGCCTTTGCCTGTGTGCGTTCCTGCGTACTGCCGCCGGCAACAAAGAGGGCCTGGCGACGCGAGGCGTCTGCCACCAGCGTGTCCTTGCGGCCGTCGCTCGCCTCAAGGTCCAAAAAGCCCTGCATCAGGCCGCCGTCATCGCCGTCGAAGACGCGTGCCACGTAACGCAGTACCTCGTCGTGGCTGCGGAAGTTGCGCACGAGCTTGACGAGCTCGCCAGCAGGGGCGTCAGCCACGGCAGTCGCCGCGGACGCCGCCGCCGATCCCACCTTGCGCTCCTGGCGACGGAACACCTCGACCTCGGCGCCACGGAAGCGATAGATCGACTGCTGCGCATCGCCCACGGTACACAGCGCGCGCTCCCCCGCGCCGGTCAGGTAACGGATCAGATCGACCTGCATCTGGTCGGTATCCTGGAACTCGTCGATCATGACCATCTTAAAGCGGCCCTCGTATGCCGCTCGGATGGCCGGGTAGTCGCGCAGGGCCTCGTAGGCCATGCGCAGCAGGTCGTTGTTGTCGAGGGCAGACTGGCCGGCCTTCAGCGCGCGATACTCGGCCTCTACAGAGCGGGCCAAGCCCACCAGCGCATCGAGCGCGGGACCACCGCAGGCCAGCGCGATATTGATAAATGCATCGGCAGCCTCGGCCTTGAGCAGCTCGACCTGCTCCTTGGGGAACGCCTTGCTCGCGCGCGGCATGGTGCACGACATCATGAGCCGCGCCGCATCGGCCACGGTCTTGCCGCTCGCCTCGAACGCATCGATGGCGTCGAGTGCAACCTGCGCCTTCTCGGTCGCCGCCTTGCTTGCACCCAACGCCGATCGATAGGCATCGGCGAGTGCCGAGGTATCGGCCTGGCCGCGCGCCACGCGCACGTCGTCCATACCGCCCGGCAGCTGGCTCGACAGCTCCAGCAGCTCGCGCACCAGGCCCTTGATGGTGGTGCCGGCGCCAAAGGGGCCGCCCTCGCCCGCCATGGGATACCAGGCGTAGAGGGCCTTGAGCGATGCCGCGAGCTCGGGGGCGGCATCGGGCGCCGTCGCGCGGGCCAGCACATGCTCAACAGCCTGGTCCATAAGCTCGTCGGTATCGGTGAGCACCGTGAACTCGGGGTCGATGCCCAGCTCCAGCGCATGCGCGCGCAGGATGCGCGAACACATGCCGTGAATGGTCGAGATCCACGCATCGTCGACGGTCAGGGCCTCCTCGTCCATGCCCTCGTCGATGAGCGCGCGGCGCACGCGGTCACGGATCTCGGCCGCGGCATCTTTGGTAAAGGTAATGGCGAGCACCTGGTCCAGATGCTCAACGAACGGACCAGACTCGGGCGAGAGTGCATAGACGATGCGGCGCGTAAGGGTAAAGGTCTTGCCCGAACCGGCGCCCGCCGAGACAAACAGCGGACGGTCGAGCGTTTTGACGATCCGCAGCTGTTGCGGCATCAAAGTCGAAAGATCCATGGTCTACACGTCCCTCCTTACAAACGTTCCTTCGTGGTTATACGAGCAGCGCGCATGCGCGGCCTGAGCCGACATCGGGTCGACGGCGGCAACGTTGCCCGCCTCGAGCTCGCGCAGGCGCTCGGCGATGCCGGCCTCCACACGATCGAGCAGGGCGTCGAAGTCCATGCTGCCGCCCTCGCCCGGAAAGCCCTTCTTAAGGCCCGGGATGCGACCGTCGCCGCGCTCTTCCTCGAGCAGCTCGGCACTCGCGGCGCCTCGCAGCGCCGGCTTGCCGCCCTTGGTCGAAAAGTAGAGCGCCGCGCGGGTGTCCAAATCCAGCGCCCGGCGCATGGCCTGCGCGTAGATGAGCGTTTGGGTATGGGGCGGCAACCAGCGCGGATCGTCGATGGGCGCCGTACCCGATTCCTCGTCGCGCACCGTGGGGTCGGCGAGCTTAAACTCCTCAACGCCCGTGCGATGCTTGTAGTCGATCACCACGGCACGATTCTCGGCGTCCACGTCCACGCGGTCGATGCGCCCGCCAAGCGGCCAACCGGCATACTCGACCTTGAGCTCGTTGAAGGCGAACTCCAGGTAGCGCGGGGCAAAGGGGGCAAGTGCCTCGGACTCGTAGGCAAGCACGCCCTCCAGCTGCGGCAAAATCTCGGCCACCTGGCGCTCCTCCACCGCAGAAAGCGGCACCAGCGGGCCCTCCGTGCCTCGCTTGCCGGCGTGCTCGGCCAACGTCTCGTCAAAGACCTCGCGCAGCAGCTCCTGAGCGCGCGGCAGATTCTCGGGCGTCACGCGTTCCATGCCCTCCTGGGGCAGGCGGGCATGCAGGTGCTCCAGCACGTCGTGGACAAAGTTACCCTTCTCCATGTTGCCAAAGCCCGCGTCGATGGACTGGGGCTTCACGCGATACGACACGAACCAGCACAGCGGGCATGTCGAGTACGCCTCAATCTGCGAGGCGGACGTCAGACGCGGCACGAGCGGCGCGTTCTCGTCCTCGCCATCGCGGCGGCGCAGGACCAGGTACGGCACAGCCGCCTCACTCAAATGCTGAGGAGCCTCGCACGCGGCGCGCTTGCACTCGATGCCCTCGCCGGCCGCTGAATCAAAATCGGCGACGATACCGCCCTCGCCCACGCGCGTGGGTTTGACAGCGCCAGTGGCCTCGGCGTGCGCCCGCAACTCGGTCCACACGGCAGCCGGATAGCACTCGTGCGCCTGGCGATCGTGGGTCACGCGGGCAAGCGCAACCGGACCGCGCGCGGCCTGCATCGCGCGGCCAAAGCGCACGCGCAGCAGGGCCGCGGGCTCAAGCGTCACACCGCTGCGCCCCAGCTCGGCCGTCAGCGTGGCCAGCGGTCCCTCCTCGTGTGAGAGCGGATAACTGTCCAGATCGACGTCGGCAAACAGCACGGCATCGTAGCTATCGGGGCGCAGGGCTGCCGCATCGGTAAGCGACGCAAAGCGCACCTGGGCGCGCGGCGCGCGGTCGACCTCATAGGTCTCGTAATCGTATGCGGTGCTGCGCTTGTCCACCTTGGTACGAACGTCGTCGAGCACGGGCACGGTCGCGGCCTGCGACACGTCGAGCGTACGGGCATCGTTCATAAGGATGTCGATGACATGTCGCAGCAGGGCGGTCTCCACCTGGCGACGAGCCTGACCGTCAAGGCCTCCAAGGGCGCGATCGGGCAACACCTCGGCAACGGCGAGCATTGCCTTGAGCGCCGTCACGGGTTTGTCGCGCCACAGCGCTTGGAACACGTCCGAGACCACGCACGGCACGTTCTTAAACCAGTTATCATCACTGGCGGCCTTGCGCGTGCCCCTGACCTGGCCCTGCACGCTCTGCAGCAGGCTTTTGACGGCCGTGGTGGTCTTGCCGCGCGACAGGCGCATGTTCTTGTCGAAGGTGCGCGCGCTGGCAGCATCGGCACCCGAAAGCGGACTGTAAATCCAGTCGGTAAGCTCCGGAGCGGGCCACCACTCGGTCTTGGAAGCGGTGCCCTCGTCAGCGGCCTTCATGCGCTCGATTAGATTGGCGAGCGCCGTGAACTGCCTGCCCGCGATGGATTGGGAAAACGCCGTGAACTCGGTTGTCTCAGCAGCAATGTGACGCGCCGCCAAACGGGCAGCGAGTTCACCGAACAGCTGGGGCGCCCGGGCAGACACCACGAGCACGCGCACGGGGTCCGCGGACGCCGTGACACCGCCGTCGACCGCGGCGTCCTCACACGTTTTTACCAGCCCATCGATTGCATCCACATAGGCGTGGGCGCGGGCGTGAGGGCCGGCAACCTCTACAAAGGTAGGCTGAGCGGCGGACTTGAAGGCAGTCTGGGGCGCGGCGGCACCCTCCCCCAGCGGCGCGGCCTCAAACAGCACACCGCGGGCATCAAAGGCGGCAGCAAGTTCCTCGCGCATTGCCGCCTGCTCGCGGGCAAGCAGCACAACGACTTCTCCCCCATTGTTCGCCACGGCCGACAGCAGCTCGAGCAAGCCGTGCGTAAACGACGTGATACCGCGCACACATACCGCGCGGGCGCACGCCGGAAGGTTGTCGGCCAGCACCTCGGCCATAAGGTCAGCCGCCTCGCAGGGCTCGACCATATCTCGACGGTCCAAACCGCCCGCGTAGGCACGCAAAAGCTCAAACACACGAGCCTCGGCATCGCTTTTTGGCTCAGGCTGGCAATTGTTGCCACCGCATCGCTCGGCCGTCGTCCCCGCCACACCCGGCAGCACATCGCGGGCCATGCGCGCGAGCATGCGCACCGTGCCCTGGCTACGCGAAAGCGGCTGCAGGTCGGCATCGTCGCGGCGGGCAATCATATCCGAAAACAGCATCTGACGTTGCAGGTTGTCGACGAAACCGCGCCCGTCGCCCAAAAGCTCCCAAAGCGAGCGAAGCCACGATGCGGGTGTCTTGTAGTCGATACCCAGCGAAATGCCGGCTTCCGCCGCATCATGACGGCACAGATCGAGCTCGGCAAACGTTGGTGCCAGCAACACGGCACGCCCGTGACGGGCAATAAGGTCGGCAAGCAGCGCCGACTCGGCATCGCTCAAATCCGTGCCGGCATTGGTGGTATAGATTCGAACAGGCATGGTCCTCCGCTCAAACCGTTCGCAATAATCAATGCATCCATCCTACCCGCCCAAGCGGACACATTGCCACCGCAGTTCCATCTTTTGGTACAAAGCAACCTGAACCCAACGCACCAGCCGATTGCAGGCATATAAAAACCGCCCCCGGAGGGACGGTTCTTCGTAATTCAATGTTGTCGCTGGCCTACTCGCCATCCTCCAACTTAATGAGGATCTTGCGGTAGCCACCGTACTCGCCGTTCAGCGCCTTTGAAACGCGGCTCACCGTGGTGGACGAAGCGCCGGTACGGGCCTGAACCTCAACATAAGGCTCGCCCTCGTCCAAATAGCGCGCAACCTGCAAACGCTGAGAAAGGTCGCAAATCTCGCGCGGTGTGCAGATATCGGTCAAAAACGCCTGGATATCCTTCTCGTCGTCCAAAAGGCTAAATGCGTGGACCAGCTGCTTGACATCAGGCTTGTCAAACATGTTCTCGATATTCATCGATCACCGCCAAACCCGCCAAAAGGCATCGAAGTTGATACTGACATCGGGCATCGTTCGCCCGTTCTATGCAATAGGGCAACGCCTGTGGCTTTTGCCCGTAGCAGTGTAGCACACCACCAAACTAAAGCGACAAGACTCTCTGCCAGCGGCGCGTTTTTCAGGACGAACGCCGTTTAGAAACCATATGCGCACGTAAGCTCCACGAATATTTGAGACAATGGGCGCCCAAACACCGCGGCGCGCCCGCGCAACCATCCAGGTCGCCGCCGTAAGCCGCTTCACGCGACGCCAGCAATCCCGGCGCAA
The DNA here is from genome assembly GCA_048291645.1 of Collinsella aerofaciens. Taxonomy (GTDB): domain Bacteria; phylum Actinomycetota; class Coriobacteriia; order Coriobacteriales; family Coriobacteriaceae; genus Collinsella; species Collinsella aerofaciens_CG. Next base: position 19,964 of record DBEZXT010000145.1, read on the forward strand.
GAAAGGATTCACGCCATGCGCTTTATGCTTAACTGGCTCTTCACCTCGATCGCCATCGCGATCGCCACGTTCCTCGTCCCCGGTATCCAACCCTTCGGCTTTGCCGAGACCTGGGTCTGCTTTGCCTTTGTGGGACTGTTCCTGAACATTGTCGATTCGTTCGTCAAACCGTTCCTCACGGTCATCTCGCTGCCGCTCACGATCATTACGCTGGGCATTTTCCAGCTTGTCGTCAACAGCTTTATGCTTGAGCTCGCGAGTTACCTGTCGGTCAACCTGCTGGGCGTCGGCATCTCCATCGCCAGCTTTGGATCGGCCTTTATGGGCAGCATCCTGGTGTCCATCACGCGCAGCATCCTCGACAGCATCGCCGAGGACTAAAACGGCCATTCCGGCCGTGTCCGTCTCAACAGCCCAAAACGAAGGCCGCCCATCGCAAAAATGGGCGGCCTTCTTATTTGCCAAGTCTCAAAGGGCGAGAAAATCTACCATTTCCACCCCGTCCCCAAATGCAGGTGTGGGTTAGATGACGTAGTCGTAGCCATGGTTGGGAGCGACAAGTTGATCGAGCGTCACACCGTCGAGGTAGTCGTTGATGAGCTTGTCCAGGTTCTTCCACACGTCGAGCGTGGGGCACTCGTCCGAACGCGAACAGCCCTTGCAGTCGCCGTCCAGGCATGCGACCGGTGCTAGGCTGCCCTCGGTCAGACGCAAGATCTCGCCCACCGTGTACTGCTCGGGCGGGCGCGTGAGCACGTAGCCGCCGCCCTTGCCACGCATACCCGAGAGCATGTTGGCACGTACGAGCGTAGCCAAGATGTTCTCGAGATATTTCTCGGAAATCCCCTGTCGCGCCGCGATCTCTTTGAGCGGGATGCGACCGGCCGCCTGGTGCTCGGCCAGATCGACCATAACGCGCAGGGCATATCTGCCCTTAGTAGAAACCAACATATATAGTGCTGCCTTTCGGTCATTTAGTCCGTAGAAATTCTAGCCGAAAAATTGGTTTTGAAAATACCCGTTCCGGTCAAGATGGTTAATCGACTCGTAATAATCTTCTATTTCCTATTGCGTTACTAGGCTTTACTGTCTACTATGCTTGCCAACAGCAAAACGAACAACCCATAAGGTTTGTGGGTTTCGCTGCTATACACACCGTAAAACCACACGGTATCCAGTCATTTGAACACTTTGGAGGTTCACCATGAGCAATGTTTACACGTCCATCGATCAGCTTATCGGCCACACTCCGCTTCTGGAGCTCACTCACTTTGAGGCCGATGAGGACCTCAAGGCCCGCGTGCTCGTCAAGCTGGAATACTTCAACCCCGCCGGATCCGTCAAAGACCGCGTCGCCAAGAACATGATCGACGAGGCCGAGAAGGCAGGCAAGCTCGTACGCGGCGGCGACTACACCATCATCGAGCCCACGAGCGGCAACACCGGCGTCGGCATCGCCTCGGTGGCGGCTGCCCGCGGCTACAAGGTGATCATCACCATGCCCGAGACCATGTCCGTCGAGCGCCGCAAGCTTATGCAGGCATACGGCGCACAGCTCGTGCTCACCGACGGCTCCAAGGGCATGAAGGGCGCCATCGCCAAGGCCGAGGAGCTGCAGAAGGAGACCCCCAACAGCATTATCGCCGGCCAGTTTGTGAACCCCGCCAACCCCGCCATCCACAAGGCCACGACCGGCCCCGAGATCTGGGATGACACCGACGGCGAGGTCGACATCTTCGTCGCCGGCGTTGGAACCGGCGGCACCGTGACCGGCGTGGGCGAGTTCCTCAAGGAGCAGAACCCCGAGATTAAGGTCGTCGCCGTCGAGCCCGCCACCTCCCCGGTGCTCTCCAAGGGCCAGGCCGGCCCGCACAAGATCCAGGGCATCGGCGCCGGCTTTGTGCCCGACGTCCTCGACACCCAGGTCTATGACGAGATCATCCCCGTCGAGAACGACGACGCCTTTGCCACCGGCCGTGCCGTGGGCCACAAGGAGGGCGTGCTCGTGGGCATTTCGTCCGGTGCCGCCGTGTGGGCCGCGCTGCAGCTGGCCAAGCGCCCCGAGAACGAGGGCAAGACCATCGTGGCCCTGCTCGCCGACACCGGCGAGCGCTACCTGTCCACGGCACTCTTCCAGGACTAAGGCCTGTCGCCCATAGGATGAGCCCAGGACGAACCGGTCTCCTCTCTTCTGGCAGCCTGGGCTCATCCCAACAGGGCGTCCCACATGACGCCCGAACTTGCTACAATGTCTGCGGCGCGGAACCAGCCTCCCGCGCCGCTTTTCTTTTTTGGCCACATGCCACCAAGGAGAACCTCCCCATGCACAACAAGCGCGTGCTCGTCGCCATGAGCGGCGGCGTCGATTCCAGTGTGACCGCGTACCTGCTCAAGCGCCAGGGCTACGAATGCGTCGGCGCCACCATGCGCCTCACCTGCCCCGCGCCCGATCCCGTCACGGGCATGAGTAAGGTCGACCGCGACATCGCCGATGCGAAGGCCGTCGCCGAGCGTCTGGGGATACCCCACCATGTGCTCGACTTGCAGCAGACCTTCGACCACAGCGTTATCGAGCGCTTTGTGAACGCCTACCAGGAGGGGCTGACGCCCAACCCGTGCATCATCTGCAACCGCCACATAAAGTTTGGCGCGTTGCTCGGTGCGGCGCTGGACATGGGCTGCGACTACATCGCAACGGGTCATTACGCCAAAACAAGCCAGACAGTAGACGGCACCTGGCAGCTGCATCGCGGCGAAGATCCCAAAAAGGACCAGAGCTACTTTTTATATTCGCTTACGCAGGAGCGCCTGGCGCACACGATCTTTCCGCTGGCAGGCCTAGACAAAGAGCGCGACGTGCGCCGCATAGCCGCCGAGCAAGGCTTTACCAACGCCCAGAAGGCCGAAAGCGAGGACATCTGCTTTATTCCAGACGGTGACTACGCGGGCTATATCGAGCGCCGCTGCGGACATGCCGCTGCACCGGGCGACATCGTATGGCGCGACGGCAGCGTGGTCGGGCGCCACAACGGCGCACTGCGCTATACCATCGGCCAGCGCAAGGGTTTGGGCGTAGCGATGGCGCATCCCGTATACGTGACAGGCGTCGATGCCGCCAACAACACCGTGCATCTGGGCGAGGCCGAGGACCTAACGGCCACAGCACTCACGGCCGACGACTGGATCTGGAGCGCCCCTGCCGACCGCATGGAGGCAGAGCTCGATGACGGCGGCATTCGCGTGGGCGCCAAGTACCGCTACCATCAAAAGGATCAGGCAGCGACTCTTACACGTGGCGCCGACGGACAAATGCTACTGACTTTTGACGAGCCGCAGCGAGCCATCGCCCCCGGCCAGGCCGTCGTCGTCTACCACGGCGACGTCGTCTTGGGCGGCGGTACCGTGACCGGCGCCATCAAGTAGCCCCATCCCCTTCATAAGTTGCGGTGAAATAGGGACTGTTTAAGCGTTTAAAACCGCCAAACAGTCCCTATTTCACCGCAACTTAGAGAGGACGGCCTCGGTCGGTACTGCCGTATCAGCCGAGGCCGCTGCATCGCTAGCGCTGTACGTAGGCGCGGACGAGCTCGAAGGTGTTGCGCACGCCGTCCATGTGGCTACGCTCGTAGTTGTGGCTCGCATACACGCCGGGGCCGATCAGACCATGGCGAATGTCGTAGCCGGCAGAGAGCGTGGCTTCGACGTCCGAACCGTAATGCGGATACACGTCGATAGCGTAATCGAGCTCAAGCTCGCGCGCGATATTGGACAGCGCCGTCACCAGGTCGTAGTTGTACGGACCGCCCGAATCCTTGGCGCAGATCGACACCATGTGCTCGGTGCAGCCTAGGTCGTCGCCCACGCAGCCCATGTCAACGCTGATCATCTCGCGCGTGTCGGCCGGCACGAAGGCGCCGCCGTGGCCCACCTCCTCGTACACGGTAAAGAGCAGCGAAACCTTACGCGAAAGCGTCACCTCGCCAGCGGCGACGGCACGCGCCAAGCCCAACAAAATGGCGGCCGATAGCTTGTCATCCAGGAAGCGGCTCTTAATGTAGCCGCTCTCCGTCACCGTCGTGCGAGGATCCATAGCGATGATGTCGCCGGTCTGAATACCCAGCTCGAGCACATCGTCCTTGCTGTCGACGTTCTCGTCGAGCAAGATCTCCATGTTCTTCTCGATGGTCTTGACCGGCTCGTCGGCCACGTGCGCCGAAGGCTCGGTGTTAAGAACCACGCCCGTGTAGACATTGCCGTCGCGCGTGTAGACGGTGCAGTTCTCGCCATCGGCCGTAGACCACTGATGCCCACCGAGCGTCGTGGGGCGCAGGCGGCCATTGTCCTTAATGGAACGCACCATGGCGCCTAGGGTATCGACATGGCTCGCCAGTACGAGCGGCTCACCCTCGCCACCAAGCTCAACAAGCACGTTACCCTTATTAGAACGCTCAGGCCCAAACCCCATATCGCGCAACGTTTCCATTAGATAATCAGTCGCCGCACGGGTATAGCCCGTAGGCGAAGCAATCGAGGTAAGCGCCTTCAACTGGTCAGTAATATAGGAGAGCGTAGAATCCATCTTGGACACCAAAGTCACCCTTTCATATCGAATTAAACCCACAGAAACAATACCACCGCGAACCATCTTTTTACTTAGCGAGATAACCCATTGAGCTCCTCAGAACTGCGCCCGCCACGATAACGAGCCGGCGGGCCCCTGCCCGTTAGCCTCACAATCGTCCCGCAGGACGGAGGAAGCCCCCGCCGCACGAAGTGCGCAGCGGGGGCTTCCGACATGTCCGAGGACGATTGTGGGGCTAACGGGCAGGGCCCGCCGAACCAAGTTAGGCAGCCGGGCAGATCTTCTTGAAGAGCTCGATGACGTCGTCGAGCGTCGCCTCGCGCGGGTTGCCCGGGAAGCAGGCATCGGCCATGGCGTCCTTGGCCAGGACCTCGATCTCGTCAGCCTTCATGGCCTCGCAGACGTGCGGGATGTTCACGTCGGCGGAAAGCTGCTTGACGGCGGCGATAGCGGCGTCAGCAGCCTCGTCGGTGCTCATGCCCGTGGTGTCAACGCCCATGGCAACGGCGACCTTGGCCAGGCGCTCGGTGCAAACCGGCTTGTTGAACTCCATGGCGATCGGCAGCAGCATGGCGCAGGCGACACCGTGCGGGGTATCGTAGTGAGCGGACAGGGTGTGAGCCATGGCGTGATCGATGCCCAGGCCGACGTTAGAGAAGCCCATGCCGGCGACATACTGACCAAGAGCCATGCCCTCGCGGCCGGAGCCGGGCTGACCGGACTTGGCCTCGGCGACGGAGTCGCGCAGGTTCTCGCTGATCAGCTTAATAGCCTCAAAGTGGAACATGTCGGAGAGCTCCCAAGCGCCCTTGGTGGTGTAGCCCTCGATGGCGTGGGTCAGAGCGTCCATGCCGGTAGAGGCGGTCAGGCCGGCGGGCATGGAAGCCATCATATCGGGGTCGACGACGGCGACCTCGGGGGCGTCGTTGGTGTCGACGCACACGAACTTGCGGACCTTCTCGGGGTCGGTGATGACGTAGTTGATGGTCACCTCGGCGGCGGTACCGGCAGTCGTCGGCACAGCGATGGTGAACACGGCGTGGTTCTTAGTGGGAGCAACGCCCTCGAGGCTCCGGACATCGGCGAACTCGGGGTTGTTGATGATGATGCCGATAGCCTTGGCGGTGTCCATGGAGGAGCCGCCACCGATGGTCACGATAGCGTCAGCCTCGGCGGCCTTAAAGGCCTCGACGCCGTCCTTGACGTTCTGGATAGTGGGGTTGGGCTTGATCTCGGAGTAGAGGCTCCAAGCAATGCCGGCAGCGTCGAGCTCGTCGGTCACCTTAGCGGTAACGCCAAACTTGACCAGATCGGGGTCGGAGCAGACGAAGATCTTCTTGTAGCCACGACGCTGGAGCTCGCCGGGGATCTCCTTGATGGCGCCGGAACCATGGTAAGAAATGGTGTTGAGAACGAAACGATTAGCCATTGATAGCCTCCTATCGTGCGCGGGGCACCCGTTACGCCCCGCACTATAAGTCCCATCCTAACGCTTTTGAAACAAAAAACACGCGAGAACATCAAAAGTGTTAAAGCGTTTCAACAGATGACGAAAAATATTGCGGCAAAGGGACAGCCCCTTTGCCGCATTCGGTTACTTTCGGCAGCCCTCTTTCCAAGCCTCGGCCGCAACCTTCCAGCGTAAGCGCAAGTCGCGCTCGCGGTCGATGAACATGATGGCAAACGCGACAAACAGCAGCAAGCTCGCCACGACGATGGCGTGCAGGCCCATGCGCTCAATACACCAGTTGCCCAACACGGCGCCAAACACAAAGGTAAAGATCACGCCAAAGTACAGCAGGCCGTTTTCCAAAAAGCCGCGCCTGTGGGTGATGATGTAATCGTCCACGTTTTGCAGCGCGTTGCGCAAGTTGCCGATGCACATGGTCGTAGCGATGCCGTGACCGTGGATCTTGCGGAAGCTCTCGACCTGCATGCCGCAGGCAAACGAGGTGAGGCAGTTGGCGAGCAGGTTGAAATTGCCGCCCGGGATAAAGCTCACGCCCAGTAAGATGACGGCTTCAAAGAACACCGTCACCTGACGCCAGTGGATCACGCTGCCAAACCGCTCGTGTACCAGATCGGCAAGCATAATACCCACGGCAAACGACACCACAGGGAAGAAGTAGCGCTCCGCAAGTGCCCAGTTGCCCTCCGAGATGCTCACGCCCACGAGCAGGATGTTGCCTGTCTGCGCGTTGGCGAAAACATGGTCGCGCCCAATGTACGAATACACGTCCATAAAGCCACCGGCGAGCGCCAAGATGATGCCCAGCTCAATAGACTCCGATATCTGTTTGGCACGCTGCATCGTCGTGCATCCTCCTTGTTGACGACTCTCTCGTGCGTTGGCGGAAACATAGCCGCCGTTCATACTGTAACCCATTGACAACATGGCGTGCGCGCGAGACGGGTTCTCCAACGCGCAGATACACAGTCTGGAAACAAACGGCGGGTACAGCACCTGCATCGACACGCCGGTCCGCCAGCCCATGTACTCCACCAGTCTTTTTAGCCCCGTCCCAAAAAGACTGGTTACAATTACGTGCAGCATACAAACACCGGGAGGGATCGTGGCAAAAAAGCCTCAGCACGCTCAGAACAACCAGCGCAGTCAGCAGGGCAAACAGGGCCAGCAGCAAAAGCGTGGCGGTAAGGCGCAGGCCACGGTCGCCCGCACCAAGCATTCCCAAGCGACGCCCGCCCGCCCCTGGCGACCGGGCCGCGATAAGTTCCTCCCCGTCAGCCGCGCCGACATGGATGCGCGCGGCTGGGACCAGTGCGACTTTGTCTACATCTGCGGCGACGCCTACGTGGACCATCCCAGCTTTGGTATGGCCATCGTCAGCCGCGTACTCGACGCACACGGCTACAAGGTGGGCATCATCTGCCAGCCCGATTGGACCGACCCCGCCAGCATCACCGTGCTCGGCGAGCCGCGCCTGGGCTTTCTCGTCAGTGCCGGCAACATGGACTCCATGGTCAACCACTATTCGGTGACCAAGCACCGCCGCCACACCGACGCCTACACTCCCGGTGGCGAGGAGGGGCACCGTCCCAACCGAGCTGTCACGGTCTACGGCAACCTCATCCGCCAGACGTTCAAGGACGCCCCCATCATCATCGGCGGCATCGAGGCGAGCCTGCGCCGCCTGGCCCACTACGACTACTGGCAGGACAAGCTCAAGCGCTCGGTACTGCTCGACTCGGGCGCCGACATCCTCATCTACGGCATGGGCGAGCACGCGATCGTCGAGATCGCCGACGCGCTCGACGCGGGACTGCCCGTCGATCAGATCACCTATATCAACGGCACCGTCTACCGCACAGGCTCGCTCGACGAGGTCTACGACTACGATCTGCTGCCCAGCTGGGACGACCTTACCGCCGACAAGCTCAACTACGCGCGCAGCTTTAACGTGCAGCAACAGAATATGGACCCCATCACCGGGCATCGCCTGGTAGAGCCCTACCCCAACAGCGTCTATGTGGTGCAAAACCCGCCGTCGGCGACGCTCACTACCGATGAGATGGACGAGGTGGCCGAACTCCCCTACGCACGCGACTGGCATCCCGATTACGACGCGGCGGGCGGCGTGCCGGCCTTTGCTGAGATCAAGTTTTCCATAAGCTCCAACCGCGGCTGTTTTGGTGAGTGCTCGTTTTGCGCCCTCACCTTCCACCAGGGCCGCGTGTTGCAGATGCGCAGCCACGACTCGATCATGCGCGAGGCCGAGCTGCTCACGCGCGATCCCGAGTTTAAGGGCTATATCAACGACGTGGGCGGACCGACGGCCAACTTTAGCCGCCCCGCCTGCGACAAGCAGCTCAAGCACGGCGTGTGCAAGAACAAGCGCTGCCTGTGGCCGAGCGTGTGCAAGAACATGGTGGTCGACGAGACCGGCTACACGCAGCTGCTGCGCGACCTGCGCCAGCTGCCGGGCGTCAAGAAGGTCTTCGTCCGCAGCGGCATCCGCTTTGACTACACCATGGCCGATGCCTCGGACGAGTTTTTGCGCGAGCTGCTGGAACACCATGTCTCGGGCCAGCTGCGCGTAGCGCCCGAGCACGTGAGCGACGCGGTACTGTCCGTGATGGGCAAGCCGAGCCGAGCTGTCTACGACGCATTCTGCCGTAAATTTGAACGCTTGAATCGCGAATACGGACTCAAGCAGTACGTGGTGCCGTATCTGATCTCGAGCCACCCCGGCTCAACGATGAAGGAAGCCGTGGACCTTGCCGAAGCCGTGCGCGACATGGGTTACATGCCCGAGCAGGTGCAGGACTTCTACCCCACACCGTCCACCATGTCGACGTGCATGTACTACACCGGCGTGGACCCGCGCACCATGAAACCGATCTATGTGGCGCGCGACCCGCACGAGAAGGCCATGCAGCGCGCGCTCATCCAGTATCGCAAGCCCGAGAACTACAAGCTGGTACGCGAGGCGCTGGAAAAGGCTGGCCGTCGCGACCTGATCGGCTACACCAAGCATTGCCTGATCCGTCCCGTGCCGCCGCGCCCGGGCGAGACGTCTGCTGGCGGTGGGCATGGCGCAGGCAAGAAGGGCGGCAAGGCCCACGGTGGCGCCGCTGGCAAGGGGCCTAAGGGCAGCAAGGGGCACAGCGGCATGTCGCGCGCGCAGAACACTGCCGGGCGCAACCGTGCAGCTCAGGGGCGTCAGGGTGCCAACGGAGGCGGACGCCGCAATTAGTGCGGGAATGCGGTAGATGTGCTCACAGCGCTCTGCTGGCACGCTTGGCGCAGCGAGCGCATTGCCTCCACCAGGATCACGCCGGCGATCGCGACCGTAATTGCCACGTCGAACGGCGTGTTCACAAACCACAGCAGCCCCATGAGATACGACCCGGCATTAAAGGCAAAGTGCAGCAGGATCGTGTAGCGGAGCTTTCCGGTGGTCACGAACACCCAACCAAAAATGAGGCCGGCAGCGCCCGCATAGCAGCCCTGCACCCAGTTCATATGCATAAAGCCAAAGATGGCCGCCTGCAGCACGATTGCCGCGGCGATACCCCACGTGCTTGGGGCCGCCCAGGGCACCATGGCGCCGTCTTGCGCGTTCGCGCGGCGCCGGCGCTTCCAGAGCGAACGGCACTGTGGATTAAACGCACGCAGCGAAAACTCAAAGATGATGCCGCGCACCAGCAGTTCCTCGCAAAACGGAGCGCCGAGCACCGTGGTCAGGACGGCAAGAAGGCTGGTATCGCCCATGCCCGTCTCCTCGACGAGCTCGCTATAGTCTGCCGCGACCTCGGGCAGCAGCGACAGTACGCCGTCGCATAGGTAGCTAATGACCACCTGCATGGATAGGCCGATCACGACAACGCAGGCAATGCGCTTCCATGCCGCGCCTGCTCCCCCGCCGAGTGGGCGTTCGCCTTGCCGGCGCGCCATGAAGGAGCGGGGCCACAGATAGCGCCACCACAGCAGCGCCATCAAAAATGACGCCGTCTGAGCGGCAGCCTGGAACCATTGGATATCGAGATTGTCGATCGGATAGCCCGTCAGCACCGACACGGCATCGAGAACTGAAAACAGAACCATGCTCAGGGCAATATCGGCAGCAACAACACCAAAACAGGCAAGCGCCCAAATCATCGCATTGAGCATGCCAACCTCCTCAAAACCCGGCACTTAGGGACGTTCCTTAACTGCCGGCAGAAAAGGAACGTCCCCAAGTGCCGGCAGTTTGGGACAGTCATTGTTGATGAGAATCGGGCGCAGCGCCAAAGGCCCCGTTGGGCGAAATGTCGAACGGAAAGGTGCCGCAGCGATTGAAGGCGGCGATAAACATGCGGATGGCGTTGGACGGCGTAGTGCCCACGAGCTGGGTTGCCGCCGCGAAGGCCGCCTTTTCCTCGGGCAAGACCTTCGCGACAACCGGGGTCATGTGTTCTGCCATGGCGCTTCCTTTTTGAAACGACGGTGGTGCGGATGGATGCGGGCCACGCGGCTGGGCGACGGGCTGTGAAGGCAACCCGATTGGCCCGCATCTGGAGTTTGTTCTACGGCGTTGGTATTACTTGGTATTCCTAAGTATTACCCCACAGATAGAATACCATACCCGACCCCATGGGGACGGAGAAAAAACGGATCAATTTGTTGCTGAGTAAGTCTTTAGAGCTTGATGATGTCCGAGATATTGAGGGCCCGAGCGTCAGCGGAATCGTGCGTGGCAAGCAACAGCATACGGCCGTCGAGCAAGTCGAGCACGACCTCGGTGCATGCGTCGCGCGCAGCGATGTCTAGACCGGTAAAGGGCTCGTCTAGAATCACTGCGCCGCCCGGACACAGCAGGGCTCGGGCAATCTCGACGCGACGGCGCTGCCCGCCCGAGAGCTCGGCCACGCGGGCATGCACATCGATCCCCGGTACCAGCAGGCGCAACAAGGCAGCGGCACTCGAGGCATTCACGCGTGCATCGGCGCACACCAGCACGTTATCCAAAGCAGAGGCGTCCTCGACCAGGCGCACGTCCTGAAACACCATGGAGCACGGTGCGCACTCCCCCGCCACCAGCGCAAGCAACGTCGACTTGCCCACGCCCGAAGCGCCCATCACACAGGTGCGTCCACCGGCGGGCACATGAAGCACCAGTCCGTCGAGCGCCGGCGACCAGGGCGCCCGGTCGCCCACGGCAAGCGCAAGCTCCGCTGCAGCACCATCGCTCGCAGCCCCTGTACGCCCGCGCAGTCCATGCCCATGTGCCCGCACGGCCGCGCGCCACGCCACGGGTCCCGAAACCCGCAGCAGCCACACCAGCACGCGCTCACACGCCCACGAGGCGGCAACGACCAGCACGGTCCACGCCAGCAGATCAGCCGTCTCGATGAGCAGCTTCGCCTGATAGATGCGTTCGCCCACGGTGTCCGTCGCCATGCCGATGAGCTCCGCAGCCACGCCAGCCTTCCAGCTCATGCCGATCACAGCGCGGGCGCACGAAAGCACAAACGGCAGGACTTCGCGCCAGGTGTGGGCACAAAACAGTCGCCAGCCCCGCACGCCATGCAGACGAAACATCTGCTCCAGCGGTTTATCCGCTTGCGTCAAACCCTCGACCAACGAAAAATACACGCCCGGAAGTGCCATCAAAAAGACCGCCGCAATGCTCACGCGCGCCGACCCCAACCAAATGAGCAGCAGGACCACCACGCAGGCAACCGGTGTCGCCTTAACAAACGAAAGCGCCGGCGCCACCAAGCGGGCAAACGTCAGCGATCGCACCGAGACTCCCGCCAGTACGCCGCCGCACACCGCGGCAAGCGCCAGCCCGCCCAAGATTCGCGCACCCGAGCCTGCCAGAATCGCCCATGTGCCGGCATCGCATACCAGTCGCAGCAACGCCACCACGACGGCGCCCGGCCCTGGCAAAATCAACGGCTGCGCCACGAAACCCGCCATCAGCACCCACACGGCAAGCCAAAAGGCGGCAACGGCACCTGCTGCCGCCACCGCCTTCATACGCTCTGTCATTTGTCGAGCAAACGCACGCACGGGCTACTCCATGCAGTAGAAATCGTCAGCTGGGAGCTTGCCGCCCACGGCGCTCGCGTCCGCATCGGCCAGCACCTGCAGGTACCCACCGAGCGCCGCCTTCATATCCCTCCCCGTCTGGCACACGAGCATGCACCCGGGAATCGCCTTTTCGGCAATCGCGGCGTTATCCACGATACCCGCATCGACCACGGCCTGAGCCCAGTCCGCCGGCGCCGCGTTCACGGCCTCAACGCTCGCAGCATGGCAGCTCAGGAATTCCGCCACGGCCTCGGGATGCTCCTCGGCAAAGGCACGGCGCACCACGGTCACGCCCGTCAGCAGGCGCGAACCCGTGTCACCTGCCAGCTCATCCCACACATCGGTCAGACTTACCGGAGCCGACAGCTTGCCTTCGCTCTTTGCGATGGCAGCGGTCTTGAACGGCTCCGGCAGCACGCCCACGGCAGACGGATCGGCAAGCAACGCCGACAGCACCTCGGTGGGCTCGCTCTTAAACTCGAGCGTAACCTGGCCGGTCAGGCCCGCGCGCTCCAACAGGTAGTTCATGACGTACTCCGGCGTGGTGCCCTTGCCCGTCATATAGACAGTATGGCCCGCCAGATCGCCAAACGAGGCCACACTCGCGTCGCCCGTCACCACGTTCAGCACGCCCAGCGTGTTGATGTCGATGACCTGCACCGCACCCTCAGTCTTGTTGTAGAGCACGCTCGCCACGTTGGCGGGCACCAGGGCGATATCGATATCGCCCTGAATGACCTTGGGCACAATCTCGTCGGCGGCAGTGTTGATCGCAAAGTCGAACTCATTGTCCGTGGCACCGTCGGCCGCCTGGTCCATAAACTGCACCAGGCCAATCGACGTCGGCCCCTTGAGCGAGGCGACGTGTACCTCGACCGGCTCTGCGGCAGCACCGGCGCCGTCCGTGGCAGCCGAGCCCGCGGCGGACCCGACACCGGCAGCCCCGCCGCCACAGCCCGCGAGCGCAAGCGACAGGGTGCCCATGGCGAGCGCCGAGGCAAACCCCCGGCGCGACATCTCAACATCAAACGCGCGCATCGCTAGCACGTCCCCTCGTTAGGCATCGTCCATGCGTGATGATCGGTATGCAGCAATTCCTCGGCCAGCGGCGAGAGCGGCGCACCCAAGAACTCGCTATAGCACGCCTGGACATCGGGATTCTCATGCGAGAAGCGAATCTCGGCGTTCGCATCGAGGCCCCAGAGCACCTGGCCGCGCTCGACCGCCAGCTCGCAGCCGTCGTGGATGGGCTGACCGCCGCCACCGACGCAGCCGCCCGGGCATGCCATAACCTCAACGAAGTCATAGCTCACACGGCCGTCGCGAATCGCGTCAAGCAGGCGGGCAGCGTTGCCCAGCCCGTGCGCCACGGCAACACGCACCTTAGTACCGTCGATATCGGCCACGGCCTCCTTCCAGCCCTCGAGTCCGCGCACGTCAGTGAAGAAGTCGGCATCCGGGTTCTTGCCCGTCACCAGGTAATATGCCGAGCGCACGGCGGCCTCCATCACGCCGCCCGTGGCGCCAAAGATCACACCCGCGCCCGTGCCAAAGCCCAACGGCGTATCGAGCGGCTCCTCGACCAGCGTGTCAACGCTCACGTGGCTCGCGCGGATCATGCGCACCATCTCGCGCACCGTCAGCGCAACGTCCACGTCGGGCGCGCCGCCCTCGCCCATCATGCTCGGCAGCGCACACTCGGCCTTCTTGGCCGTGCATGGCATAACGGACACCACGAACAGACGCTCGGGCTCCACGCCCAGCACCTTGGCGTAGTAGGTCTTGGCGATAGCGCCGAACATCTGCTGCGGCGACTTTGACGTGGACAGGCTGTCGACAAACTCGGGGTAACGTGCCTTCACAAAGCGCACCCAGCCCGGGCAGCAGCTCGTAAACATGGGCCAGCCGCGGCTGTCGCCCTCACCCTTAGCGGCGGCGCCCAGGCGCTCGAGCAGCTCGGAGCCCTCCTCCATAATGGTGAGGTCGGCCGAGAAATCGGTATCGAACACATACTCAAAGCCTACGCGGCGCAGCGCGCAAGCCAGACGCTCGACGGTTGCCTCCTCGCGCGGAATGCCGAGCTCCTCGCCCCAAGCACTACGCACGGCCGGCGCGATCTGCACCAGCACGATCTTGTCGGGATTAGCGAGCGCGTCAAACACGGTCTCGGTGTCGTCGCGCTCGCGCAGCGCGCCCGTCGGGCAATGCGTGATGCACTGGCCGCACGCGACGCAATCGGTCTTGCCGATCGGCACGCGCCCGCGGGTGCCCACGGCGGTATGCGTGGCGCGGTTGGTCAGGTCCCAAATCCCTAGGCCCTGTACGCTCTCGCACACCTTGATGCAGCGCATGCATTTAATGCACTTGTCGTTTTCGCGGATGATGGGGAAATCGAAATCCCAGCCCTCGCCCGCCAAATGCCTTTGATACGGCAGATAGAAAATGCCCAGGTCGTTGGCAATGGTCTGCAGGTTGCAGTTACCGCTGCGCACACAGCTCGTGCAGCGTGAATCGTGCTGCGAAAGCAGCAGCTGCACGTTGGTGCGGCGCGCCTCGCGGGCCTTGGGGCTGTTGGTGTGGACCACCATGCCATCGAGCACGTAGTTGTTGCAGGCGGCAACCAGCTGGTCGCAGCCCTCAACCTCGACCACGCACACGCGGCAGCCGCCGATCTCGTTCAGATCGCGCAGGTAGCACAGGGTGGGAATCTGGATGCCGACGGACTTGGCCGCGTCCAGGATCGTGGTGTGCTCGGGCACCACGACCTCGCAATTATCGATAGTGAGCTTGACCATATTGAGTGCTCCGCTTTCGGTGTTATCGCTGACAGTGGGGTTGTTGAGCTCTACCATTCCAGGTTCCTCCCTCCGCGGAACGCGCCAAAACCAAAGTGGTCGCAACGCAGGCAGCGGCTTGCCTCCTGGCGCGCCTCCTCCTCGGTGAGACCCTGCTCGACCAGATTCCAATCGTGAATGCGCTCGCCGGCCTCGCGCTCGCCCAGCTCGCAGCGGCCGCACTCGTGCTTGCCCTTAAACTGCACGGTCGGCAGCTCCACGTCGAGCTTGATCTTGTGGTCAAAGCCCAGGTAGCGGTCGATGTTTGCCGAAGCCACGCGGCCGGCGTTGATGGCACGGATGACGGTGGCGGGACCGGTCTGGCAGTCGCCGCCGCTAAAGAGGCCATCGAAGTTGGGCACGGCACCGTCCGAGTCGGTGACCACGCAACCCCACTTGCAGGCGATGCCCATGTCCTCAAACGGCTTGGAATCGATGTCCTGGCCAATGGCGACAAACACGCGCTCGCAGGGGATGACGCGCTCGGGCGTAGCGGCGGCACGCGGAGCCGGACGACCGCGGCGGGGCTCGCCGATAATCTGCGGTTGCACGCGCAGGCCGCTCACGCGACCATCTTCGCCCGTCTCGATGGCGAGCGGCGCCGTGAGCTCCAGAACCTCGCAACCCTCGGCCTGGGCGCCGGCAATCTCGGCGTCCTGGGCCGTCATATCGCAGATGCGACGGCGGTAGACGATGCTCACCTTTTCGGCACCGCAGCGCACGGCAGAGCGCGCCACGTCCATGGCCACGTTGCCGCCGCCGATGACGCACACGCGCTGGCCGCTCAGGTCGGGCAGCGCGTCGTCTCCGATGGCGCGCAGCATCTTGACGGCCGACTCCACGCCGGGCGCCTCTTCACCCGGAAGGCCGAGCTTCTTGTCGCTATGGGCACCGATGGCCAGGTAGACGGCATCGAACTCGTCGCGCAGGCGGGCAAGCTCCTCGCCGTTGACGGAGTGATCGAGCTCAACGTCGATGCCGGCGCTCAAGATCCAGTCGATCTCGGCCTGCAGGCGCTCGCGCGGCAGACGATAGCTGGGGATGCCGTAGGCAGCATGCCGCCCAAGTGGTGGCGCTGCTCAAAAATGGTCACCTTGTGGCCCATCACGGCCAGGTAGTAGGCACAGGAAAGGCCAGCCGGGCCGCCGCCGATCACGGAGACGCGCTTACCGGTGTTGTCCACTACATGCGGCTTGTGGTCGTTGAGGTCACTGTGCTCAACGGCAAAACGCTTGAGGGCGAGGATGTTCATGGG
>DBEZXT010000146.1:0-6745 GCA_048291645.1 Collinsella aerofaciens
ACTTTAAGAAATGCTATCGTGCCTAGCCGGAAATGAATAATGTAGAGGTGAAACAATGCCAAAAGCGATATACGAAGGAATCTACCGAGAAATACGCTCGCGCATCATTAATGGGACCTATGCGTTTCAGGAGATGCTGCCAACCGAAGCCGAGCTGACCGCAGAGTTCGGATGCACTCGCAATACCGTCCGTCGCGCCTTGGGTATGCTGGCCGACGGGATGTTTGTGCAGCCCATACACGGCAAGGGCGTGCGCGTTATTTGGCTTAAGGGCGAAACCGACATGTTGGGCGCACTCGAAGAGGTTGAGTCGTTTGGCGAGTTTGCAAAGCGCAACAATGCCGTTGCATCGACGGACGTTAAGTCTTTCGAACATCTGGTTTGCACCGAGCAACTCTCTCGTCACCTGGGCTTTAAGGTGGGCGAGGAGTTGATTCGCGTAGTGCGTGTCCGAAGCCTCAACGGCAACGCGCGCCAAGTGGACCATGGCTATTTTTTGGCGTCGATCGCCAAGGGCCTGACTCCCGAGATCGCGGCAGATTCTATTTACGGCTATCTGGAGCACAAGCGCGGTGTCAAAGTGATGGCGAGCCGTCGTACGGTGAGTGTCGAGCTCGCCAACGATGAGGACTGCAGCTATCTTGACCTCGGCAAATACAACTGCGTTGCCGTCATGGAGAGTCAGTCGTACACCTCGGATGGCATCTTGTTTGAGGTGACGCACACTCGCACACACCCCGAGATCTTCCATTACCGCGTCAATTCCAAGCGATAGCCGGCTAGCTCGCAGCCTGACGAGACTCATGGCCTCAAAGAGAAAACGCCCGGTCAAACCGACGGTACATCGGCTTGACCGGGCGTTTTCTCTGCATTCGATAACAAATAATTGTTTATACAAAACTTGTCAAGTATCAAGTTGAAATTACCGTTCACCGAAGTTTTTCTACCGCTCTAGTAATACTTGTTCAAACAACTAGCCAAATAGCGTATCGTTCAAATCAGCAAAAGGGGCAAAGTCCCCGAGCCAATCTCCGAAGGCGGCGGCAAAGGGTGCCGCCACGGTGTGAAAGGGTGGATTGTAATGAAGAACGAAATGAGCAGAAGGCAGTTCCTGGGCTTTGCTGGTTCCGCGGCTGCAGTTCTTGGTCTGGGCCTCGTGGGTTGCGGTGGTTCTGCCGGCTCCGGCTCCTCTGCTTCTGGTGACGCTGCCGAGGTCTACTTCCTCCAATTCAAGCCCGAGGTCGACAAGGAGTGGAAGGAGATCGCCAAGGCGTACAAGAAGGAGAAGGGCGTCGAGGTCAAGATCGTGACCGCCGCCTCCAACACCTACGAGGAGAAGCTCAAGTCCGAGATGTCCAAGAGCTCCGCTCCGACCCTGTTCCAGGTCAACGGCCCCACCGGTCTTAAGAACTGGAAGGATTACTGCGCCGACCTGTCCGATACCAAGCTCCGCGGTGAGCTCATTGACGACTCCCTGGCTCTGCAGTCCGACGGCAAGGATGTGTGCATCGACTGGGTTCAGGAGAGCTTCGGCATTATTTACAACAAGCAGCTGCTCGAGAAGGCTGGCTACAAGGCCGAGGACATCAACTCCTTCGACAAGCTGAAGGCTTGTGCCGACGACATCCAGGCCCGCAAGGACGAGCTTGGTGTCGAGGGTGCCTTCACTTCCGCCGGCATGGACGACTCCTCCAGCTGGCGCTACACCACCCACCTTGCCAACATGCCGCTCTACTACGAGTTTGAGAAGGAGCACAACCAGGAGGACGACGAGATCAAGGGTGAGTTCCTCGACAACTACAAGCAGATCTTCGACCTGTACATCACCGACTCCACCTGCGATCCTTCGCAGCTTGCTTCCAAGACCGGCGACGACGCCACCAACGAGTTCGCAACCGGCAAGGCCGTCTTCTACCAGAACGGCTCTTGGGCCTACTCTGACCTCGTCAAGGCCGGCATGACCGACGATCAGATTGGCATGATGCCCATCTACATCGGTGTTGACGGCGAGGAGAACCAGGGCCTGTGCTCCGGCGGCGAGAACTACTGGTGCGTCAGTTCCCAGGCTTCCGAGGATGCCCAGAAGGCCACCGAGGACTTCATGTATTGGTGCGTCACCGCTGACACCCCGACCAGCATCATCGCCGACAAGATGGGCCTGACCGCTCCGTTCAAGAGCGCCAAGGAGACCACCAACGTCTTCTCGCAGCAGGCCGTTGCCATGGCCAAGGACGGCAAGAAGACCGTCGCTTGGGACTTCGTCTACATTCCCTCCGAGGAGTGGAAGAAGAACCTCAAGCAGGCTCTGATTGCCTACGCTGCCGATAACAGCAAGTGGGACGGCGTCAAGAACGCCTTCGTCGATGGCTGGAAGACCGAGAAGGCCGCTTCCGAGTAAGCAGTTGCTGCCCAAGCTATCTGATTAGCGACAGGGGGCGGGCAGACGTTGGTTTGCCCGCCCCCTGCATATTGAAAGGACCCTTTTATGGGCAAAGCACTCAAGCGCTGGTGGCCGCTCTTTATGCTGCCCACGTGCCTGGCGTTTATGATCGGGTTCGTGATCCCTTTTATCCAGGGCTTCTATCTCTCGTTCTGCCAGTTTATTATCATTAGTAACGCGCACTTTGTCGGTATCGAGAACTACGTGCGCGCGCTGTCCGATCCGCAGTTCTCCACGTCGTTCTTCTTTACCGTGGCGTTTGCCTTCCTGTCGACGGTGCTCATCAACGTGATCGCCCTGGCCATTGCGCAGGCGCTCACCCGCAAGGCGCTCAAAGGCACCAACATCTTCCGTACGATCTTCTTTATGCCTAACCTGATCGGCGGCATCGTGCTGGGCTACATTTGGCAGATTCTGATCAACTGCCTGCTCTCCAACGTGGGCGCCCAGCTCATCGCTCTTAACTCTGCTGCTGGCTTCTGGGGCCTTATCATCCTGACCCTGTGGCAGCAGGTCGGCTACATGATGATCATCTACATCGCTGGTCTGCAGTCCATTCCGTCCGACTACATCGAGGCCGCCAAGGTCGACGGCGCTACGGCATGGCAGACGTTTTGGAAGGTTAAGATCCCTAACCTGATGCCGACCATCACCATCTGCCTGTTCCTGTCCATCACCAACGGCTTTAAGCTGTTCGACCAGAACCTCGCCCTTACCGGCGGCGCCCCCGCGCACTCCACCGAGATGCTCGCCCTGAACATCTACAACACGTTCTATTCGCGTGCCGGTATCGCATGGCAGGGCATCGGTCAGGCCAAGGCGGTTATCTTCTGCATCCTGGTCGTAGCCATCTCCATGATTCAGCTTAAGGCCACGAGGTCCAAGGAGGTGCAGCAGTAATGAAACGCGATAAGGTTATCAACCGCGCGCTCTCGATTTTCTTTACGATTCTGTCGCTCGCGTGGATCTACCCCGTGTTCATGATTGCGCTCAATTCCTTTAAAAAGGCAACTGCAATCAGCACCACCACGGCATTCGATCTGCTCACGCCCGAGACGTTCAACGGCCTCGCAAACTACATGCATGCCCTTAACGAGCAGGGCTTTGCCTCGGCATTTATGTACTCGCTCATCATCACGGTCACGTCGGTCGTGCTGATTCTGGTGTGCTGCTCCATGTGTGCTTGGTACGTAGTGCGCGTCAACAGCAAGATCTCGAACTTCTTCTATTACCTGTTCGTCTTCTCGATGGTCGTGCCCTTCCAGATGCTCATGTTCACGCTGTCCAATTTGGCGGACCGCATCGGCTTCAACACGCCGTTCAACATCTGCTTTATCTACCTCGGCTTTGGCGCGGGCCTGGCGGTCTTTATGTTCGCCGGCTTTGTAAAGAACATTCCGCTCGAGATCGAAGAGGCGGCCATGATCGACGGCTGCAACCCGGTCCAGGTGTTCTTTAAGATCGTCCTTCCCATCATGAAGCCCACCTATCTTTCGGTCGGCATCCTCGAGACCATGTGGGTCTGGAACGACTATCTGCTGCCCTACCTTACGCTCGACTCCACCAAGTACAAGACCATTCCTATCTTGATCCAGTACTTCCGCGGCGGCTACGGCCACGTCGAGCTCGGCCCCATGATGGCCTGCATCATGATGGTCGTTATCCCCATCGTTATCATGTACATCCTCTGTCAGAAGTACATCATCGACGGCGTGGTGGCAGGTGCCGTCAAGGGCTGATGCCGTAACTGTTTTGCAAGTTTCTGCGGCGCCCCTCAGCGCGGCGCCGCATATCGAAAGGTAAAGACATGGCCGAGATCGTTCTCAAACATGTTCAGAAGGTGTATCCCAACACCGAGTCCAAAAAGAAGGGCTTCTTTGGCAAAAAGAAGAAGACCGAGGAGAAGAAGCACAACCTCAAGGTTACCGAGGACGGTGTGCTCGCTGTAGAGGACTTCAACCTCACCGTTCACGACCAGGAGTTCGTCGTCCTCGTTGGCCCCTCTGGCTGCGGTAAGTCCACGACGATGCGCATGGTCGCCGGCCTGGAGGACATTACCTCGGGCGATGTGCTCATCGACGGCAAGCGCGTCAACGACGTGGCGCCCAAGGACCGCGACATCGCCATGGTGTTCCAGAGCTATGCTCTGTACCCCAATATGACGGTGTACGAGAACATGGCGTTTACGCTCGAGCTCAAGAAGGTCCCCAAGGACGAGATCGACCGCAAGGTTCGCTCTGCTGCCGAGATTCTGGGCATTACCGAGTACCTCGACCGTAAGCCCAAGGCGCTCTCCGGCGGCCAGCGCCAGCGTGTCGCTATCGGCCGCGCCATCGTGCGTGACCCCAAGGTCTTCCTGATGGACGAGCCGCTGTCCAACCTGGACGCCAAGCTTCGTAACCAGATGCGTGCCGAGCTCATTAAGCTGCGCCACGAGATCAAGGGCACGTTCATTTATGTTACTCACGACCAGACCGAGGCTATGACCCTCGGTGACCGTATCGTGGTCATGAAGGACGGCGTTGTCCAGCAGATCGCCACGCCGCAGGAGGTCTTCAACCATCCCGCGAACATCTTCGTCGCCGGCTTCATCGGCGTGCCGCAGATGAACTTCTTCGATGCCCAGCTGGTGCGCTCGGGCAACGGCTTTACCGTCAAGACCGAGGATATGAACGTGGCGCTCGCTCCCGAGACTTGCGCTCAGCTTGCCCTCAACTGGGACGGCGGCGACGTAAAGGAGATTACGGCCGGCGTGCGTCCCGAGCAGATCCTGCTTGCCGACAAGGGCGAGGAGGGCGCGCTCCAGGGTACCGTCGAGGTGACCGAGCTCATGGGCTCGACCGAGCATGTCCACGTGACTGCTCCCGACGGCCAGTTTGTCCTGATTATCCCCGTCGTCGACCTCGAGGCCAAGGGCGCGCTCAAGGCTGGCGACAACATCTGGTTCAAGTTTGAGAAGAACGCGACCCATCTCTTCGATAAGGTGTCTGGCAAGAACCTTATCTAGGCCCGGTGCATCCAGGCCCTCCCTTTGGGCGGCTGCGGTATTGCCATCCTTTTGCCGCGGTCACATATAAGGCTCCCCTCCCGTCCACCGGGCGAGAGGGGAGCCTTTCTTTGTGTTGGGGTTGTCTGGCCGGTCGTTTGTCTCGATCTGTAACGGGTAGGGCCGATTTCGGACGTTAGATGTTACAGATTGAGATAAACCCAAGGGGAGGGGCCGGTATGTCTCAATCTGTAACAGCTGGGGCCGTTTTTACCGAGTAGCTGTTACAGATCGAGATTGTTTGGTCGAGTCGGGTCACAGGGTAGCGTGCGGGCACAAAAAGCGGAGCCGCGTTGCCACGACTCCGCTTTCAAGAGGATGGGTAAAGGAAACGAAATTAGCTCAGGTGCCAAATCTCGTCATTGTACTGGGAGATTGTGCGGTCGGACGAGAAGGTGCCGGCGTTGGCGATGTTGATCAGCGCCTTGCGCATCCAAGCGTCCTGGTCCTCATAGTCGGCTAGCACGCGCTCCTTGGTCTGGATGTACTCCTCAATGTCGAGCAGGGCCATAAACCAGTCTTTGCCCTTAATGTCGTCGTGCAGGCGCTGCAGGCGCTCGGCGTTGCCGGTTGCCATAAAGGCCGGGTTGGTGATGAAGTCCACCAGCAGTTTAATGCCGGGCTTGCGGTAGAGCGCACCGGCGTTGTAGGTGCCTTCGGCGTAGAGCTGCTCGACCTGTTTGGACGAGGCGCCAAAGGTATAGATGTTCTCGTCGCCCACGAGCTCGGCAATCTCCACGTTGGCACCGTCGAGCGTGCACAGGGTCAAAGCGCCGTTGAGCATGAACTTCATGTTGGAAGTGCCGCTCGCCTCTTTGGAGGCCAGGCTGATCTGCTCGGAGATGTCGGCAGCGGGAATCACGCGCTCGGCGGCGGTGACGTTGTAGTTCTCGATCATAACGACCTGCAGGTAGGGAGCCACGTCGGGGTCGTTGGCGATCCACTGGGAAAGCGTCAGGATTAGGTGGATGATGTCCTGAGCGATGGTATAGGCAGGCGCTGCCTTGCCGCCAAAGATGATGGTGACGGGGTGCTTAGGTCTGTTACCGTTCTTGATGTCGAGGTACTTCCAGATGATGTAGAGCGCGAGCATCTGCTGGCGCTTGTACTCGTGGATACGCTTGACCTGGACGTCGATGATGGCGTTGGAGGGAATGGTCACGCCCTGCTCGAGCGCCATGAACTGGCGCATGATGGCCTTGGCTTCGACCTTGGTGGCGGCCAGGCGCTCAAGAACGTCCTTGTCGTCGGCGAACTTG
>DBEZXT010000147.1:0-8226 GCA_048291645.1 Collinsella aerofaciens
GTCTCGGGCCGCGGCATTCTGCACCTGTCCGTTCTGATGGAGTCCATGCGCCGCGAGGGCTTTGAGTTCCAGGTCGGCCGTCCCCGCGTTCTGTTTAAGAAGGACGAGAACGGCAACAAGATGGAGCCCGTCGAGCAGGCCCTCGTCGAGTGCCCGGACGAGTACTCGGGCAAGGTCGTTGAGGTCTTCGGCACCTCCGGCGGCATCATGACGAGCATGGATACCTCGGGCATCGTGACGCACCTCGAGTTTAAGATTCCGACCCGCGGCATCATGGGTCTTAAGAACCGCATCATGAACGTCACCCACGGCGAGGGCGTGTTCTACCACACCTTCCTGGAGTATGGTCCTTACGCCGGCGAGATCGGCAACCGCCAGAACGGCGCCATGATTTCCATGACCACCGAGAAAGCCGTTGCCTACGCTCTTGGCACGCTGCAGGAGCGCGGCCAGCTGTTTGTTGAGCCGGGCACCGAGTGCTACGAGGGCATGATCGTGGGCGAGCGCAGCAAGGCCGGCGACATGGTCGTCAACATCGCGCGTACCAAGAACCTGGGCAACCAGCGTTCCTCGACCTCCGATATCTCCGTCCAGCTGGTGCCGCCTCGCACCTTCTCGCTGGAGGAGGCGCTGGAGTACATCGCCGACGACGAGCTGGTGGAGATTACTCCCAAGAACATTCGTCTGCGCAAGCGTCTGCTCAACGCCACCGACCGCAAGAAGGCCGCCGTCCGCGCCGGTCAGGTCAACAAATAAGCGCTGGGCTTTATAGCGTCTAACAAGAAAGGGCGTCGACCGTAATGGTCGGCGCCCTTTTTGGTGCAGGGGGCAGGTTCGTTTGCACTATGGCTGGGGCGACTATCCCTCCGAGTGGCTTTTCAGACACAGTTAAGTTGTTTAAACATATACATAATTCCACTGAATATAGCCGGTATGATACAAAACTGTTAACAGGTAAATATCAACTGGTATTAAATTAAAAGACCTCTTGACCTGCGGTTTACATGACTGGTATCTATATTATATTTTATGCATTGTGGCATAGACGAACCGTCTTAGAAGTTGCCCCCAATGGGTTCTTGCAATGCGCTGGGTAGGTTCTCGTTTATGTTGGGGTTTGTGTTCGATCCGACGATTCGCCGTATTCCACACTGTGTTGTAGGAATTAAGGGACAACTATGGACGCACACTGCTCACGGTCGCTGGGTATGGCGGCCCTGGTCTTTATTTTAATTAGCCTCACCGCCGCAGTTTTTCACGGTGCAGCCCCCGTGCGCGCCGAGGATGCGACGACGCCGACGCCGATTGAGATCAACGGCGATACGGCGGACGTTACGGTTGGGCTGTATGCCGATAAGGGTCGTCAGCAGCCTCTCGGTAAAGAGGGCTCACCCTCGATTACGACAGCCGATACTATCTACGGTTTTATGGAAGCTCGTTTTCATGAGAATTGTGGGCCTACACCTGAAAGGCTTGAGACGATTTATACCTTTCCCGACTCGATTGTTGTGAACGAGAACGAGGGCGGTATCTTAAGGACGGATGATACCGAGAATGCACAAAGGATGGGAACTTGGTACATAAAGGATAACAAGGTCGTTTTTAATTACGATGCCAGCTATCTCAGCGGTCATCCCTCTTCGCTCTATGTGCGCGTCAATTTCGAGTTTGAGCTTAAAGACAAAGATGTAGATGACGGCGAAAAAGTCGAACTGAAATTTCCAGGCGTTGGCGAAACTGTGCCGATCGAGATTCAAGATGGCGCAGTTGATGGAAACAAATCAGGTGTCTTTTCCCAAGATAGCAGTACCGGAAATGCCAAGATAACTTGGACTATTAATCTGAGTGTTACGTCGCACGCAACGGATGTAAAACTGGTCGATACGCTCGGTGACTACCTGGACTTTGAGCAAAGCAGCTTCAAGCTCGATGGAAATCCTCTTGGTTCGTCCGTGAGCATCGAAGAGCGAACTGCAACGTTGCCGCTAGGTAACCTTTCTCAGGGCGACCATACCGTTACCTACGAAACGACAGTTAGCAAGAACTTGTCTCTTTCTAATGGCACACCTACGCAAGGTAGGAATAGTGTGCAAACAACCTGGGGAAAAGCAAATCACCAACAATCTCTTACGATTAAAGGGGCGTCGGAACCGTTTCAATACGACATGATTCAAAAAGAGGCTGGCTCCGGAACATCGTCTGTCATCACTTGGAAGGTTGTGCTCAACAGGGGATCTCTCAAGGCCGATATGTCTGGCTACACCTTTACCGACAAGCTCGATGGCAAGCAGGATTATATTGGCAGCTATACGGTCTACAAGGGCGAGACCGCCGATGAAAAACAAAAGATCGATGAGGAAATGCTGAGCGAGTCAGGGGATTCATTTAGCTATACGTTTAATCCAAAAGAGGGCGATCGGTATGCGACCTACTGCATCGTCTATCAAACTAAGCTGAAAGATGAGAATTCCTACGAAAAAGTTAGTAACACGGCAAGTGTGAAAAAAGAAGACTCCGGTCTGCCCTCTGGTGAAAGCACCGCATACTACATCCGTCCTTGGACGGGCAAAACCATTAGCAAAACGCTGCTTAATCCGGATGAGGCATCTCGGACCGGAAAAGCAACTTGGCAATTACGCGTAGAGCTCCGTGATTACGTAAATGCGAAAAACCCAACATCCATTCTTATCAAAGATACCATGCTGGCGGCTTGGAAGCAGACTATGGGGCCGGATACCTCCGATGGCCCTTCACATGTAATTACCATTGGGGGTACCAAACTGGACCAAGGTACCGATTGGACGTTTGCGGGTGGTGAAAATCCGTCGCAGAACAGCAACCAACACAACTGCAATATCCAAATAACCATTACGGATAAAGTCAAAGAAGCGCTTGATAAGTCCCCCGAGGTGGTTATTACGTATAAAACGGTGACCGATGCACTTCCTGGTTGGTACTCCAACTTCGCCTCTGTCGACGGGTTTAGCGGCTATTCTGATTTTGTCTTTTACTATGTTGAGGGCGAAGCGGAGCCTTCGGTTGAGAAGAGTGTAAAAATAAATGAAGACGGCTCGCAAGCACGGTGGGATGAGACGTTTGACTGGAAATCAGTGGATGGCTCGAACGACAAAGGTGCGTGGATTGTCGACTGGACTGTCTATGCCAATCGAGCTAAGACGCCTGCCGGTGAGTATTATGGCGCTGGCAGGCTCAATGGCAAGGATGTCGTTGTCAAAGATGAGCTTCCTGAGGGAATGAGTTATATTCCCGGCTCGGCTAAATATTCTTTGTATTCAAATCCCTACGGGACGGCGGTGCCCGGCCGCGAATGGGAACATGAGAGAGAAAAAACCGAGGTTTCGGATGTCTTGCTGACGCCTGCTGTCGATCGCCAGATGGTTGCGTTTTCAATTCCAACGGAAAAGCTGGGCAATAATACAGGGTACGCAAAGCTGACGTATTCGACTGCTGTTAAAAGGTCGGTAGTCGATACGTCAAAGAATCTCGGCGAGCTCACGAACTCGGCGAGCGCAAGCTCAGATGGTAAAGAATTTAAGGCGGACTCTGATACCGTACAGATCAAGAACGACGTATTGTCAAAGACAGGTTCGTCGGTAAGTAATAGCAAGCGAATTCAATACACGATTTTCGTTAATGAATCGGCACTAGACTTAAAGGTCGGAACCGACTACCTCGATCTGTTCGATGTGATGGATTCTAAGTGTACGTTTATCCCCTCGTCGCTTAGCGTATCTGAGTGCGATAACGGCGATTGGCGTGTGCTGACAAAAGAAAAATACAGAGCGACTCTTGACTCGATTGGCGAGGGCGCTGGAAAGCAGCAGCGATTGACGTTGAGGCTTCCCGATGAGAAATACCTGAAAGTCGAATATGAAGTTCTGTCCGGTGAGTCTGGTACAGTTTCCCTTTCCAACGAGGCGCAGCTTGAAGGTGTTGCAGGCGGGTATGTGAAACACGAGCGTGAATATGACATAGATGCCGGCGCATCGGGAGGCGGAACGGGGCACGGCATTGTGGTCCACAAAGTGGATGAAAAGGACGTTGCCGCGCCGTTGGCTGACGCTACGTTCACACTCTATGCGATTGACATGGATAAGGCGCAGGGCAGTGCCGGCGTTGAGGGCGCAAAGACGTTTTTTTCTGACGGAACGACCGGCCCTGACGGAAGTGTGACTTTTGGAACGAGTTCGGAAACGAGTTCGGACGCCATGGCTTCCTGCAAGCTTTACTGCCTCGAGGAGACGGCGGCGCCTCCTGGATATCGCGTCGCCCAACCAACATGGATTCTGCTCAAGGGCAATGCGCCCGAAGAGCAATACGAGCAAGCCATGAACAAGGCAAAATCTTTGCTTGATGCCGATACGGAGATAACGTCAGATGCAGAGATTTGGGTGTATGACGCGCCCCTTGAAGGCAAAGCGAGGATAAAAGCAAATAAAGTGCTTAAAGGCGGAACCTTCAGGGGAGGTCAGTTCTCGTTCGCGCTTAAGGACGCCGAGGGCAAAGTGCTCCAGACGGTGACCAATAATGACAAGGGAAATGTCTCCTTTGACGTCAAGTACAACAAGGCGGGAATCTATACCTACACCATCTCCGAGGTCGAGCCCGAGGGTGCCATCGACCATGTTAAAGATCACATCACCTATGACACGACCCCGCGCAAAGTCACGGTTGAGGTAACTAATGGCACGGACCAACTCAACGCCGTAGTTGCCTATGGCGATGGCTCTCAGGATCCGCCGACCTTTACCAACAAGTATTCGACTACGCTACCTGAGGCGGGCGGGGCTGGTTTGACTATGACGTATTTAGCTGGTGCTTCGATGCTGTGTTTTGCCGCGACGTGGATGCATGCTCGCCGCCATCGTGATCTTGATCGGAGTGGTCGTCGTGAGTAAAGTGCTCCGTCATATGTTGGCCGTCGTGGTGATGTCCATGGCCGTCGTCTTCGCTTTTGCGATCGCCCCTGGAACGGCCCGTGCTGCCGACACCGGAGCCATTACGGTGGACGGTACAGTCGCGACACGTTACGACGCGTACCAGCTCTTTTCGGCGACCGTTGTCGACGATGCCGATGCCGACCAAAAGGTCGCAACTGATGTAGCGTGGGCGAATGACACGGTTCGCCAAGCTGCCCTTCCCGTGCTTCATGATGCAGGGCTTGATAACTCGGCATCGACGGCGCAAGAGGCTGCCGAATGGATGAATGCTGACGGGCACATGACGACCACGCTAGCGGCAAAGCTTGCCCGTGCGATTTACAATGCCGGTGCGCCTTCCGTGGCCCTTAACGCGGGCACGACGGCCGAGCTGCCTTGCGGCTACTGGCTCATCGGCGCCGACGATGACGCCATTTCCCAGGGCGAGGCCGGCACCGCGCCGATCATGGCCCTGGTGGGCGGCAGCGCCGTCAGCGTCAAGCCCAAGGCCGCGACCCCCAAGGTGTCCAAGCACGTGCTGGAGGACAGCGCCGCCGCCTGGCAGAAGGCCGCCGACGCCACGGTCGCCGACGACCTGTACTGGCGCCTCTCTGCCACGGTCCCGGCGGGTCTTACCGCCTACGACACCTACACGGTGCGGTTCGTCGACACCATGAGCGCGGGGCTCGACCCCTCCAAGGTGGCCGCGAGCATGCGCGTGTACGTGGCGGCGGGCGCGGACGGCGGCTTTGACGCGGTCCAGACCGGCAAGGACGGACGCGTCGGCACCGACCCCGCGAAGGGCTGGACCGATATCACGGCCCAGTGCGCCACCAAGGTAGCGGCCGACGGAACCTTCACCGTGCGCACCGGCGACCTGATCGCCGCGCTCGGCGGGGCCGACGCCTTTACCGCGGGCGCCCGCGTGGTTGCTGTCTACGATGCGCCGTTGGGGGCCAGCTGCAATAGGGGCGCTACCAAGGGCAACCCCAACGAGGTCTGCCTGCGCTACCCGCGCTCTCCTCTCGCCGACCAGTCCGGCGACGCCGGCTTCACCCGCACGCCGAGCGATGACGCGTGCGCCTACACCTGGGGACTCAGTCTGATCAAGCGCTCAAGCTCGGACGATAAACCGCTCGCGGGCGCCAAACTGCGCATCATCGACGACCGTGGGCGCATTCTAACGACTGACGGCTCGTGGTCGACGGATGCCGACGCGTGTGTCACCACAGGCGCGGATGGCCATGTGGAATTGAGCGGTGTGGACGCGGGTCTCTACACCGTCGAAGAGGTCGCGGCTCCCAAGGGATACACCGCCTTTGAGGGCAAACGAACGGTAACGGTTGCGTCCGAGGGTCTGGACGTTAAGCAGGTAGCAGCCGCGAAGCCCAAGGTGACCGTGTCGGCCGAAAGCCCTCTGCGGGTTGATACCGCCGATGCCGGGACGGGTTCGATCGAGCTGTCGGTGCTCAACACCCCAAGCAAAGAAGCAAGTCGAGGCTTTATGCCCTCGACGGGAGATAGAACGTTGGTACTGGTGGCGGTTTTGGCTGCCATCGGAGTGGCGGCTATTGTTGTCGCGCTCGTCATCAAGCGGGGAGCAGGTCGCGGCGAAAAATGATTGTCCCCTGCTCGGTGGCGTACTGCCTCCGTAGCGAGTGATGCGCAGGCCTACCGACCTGATGGTCATTGGTTTTGAAAAAGTTACTAGAGAACCCTCCAAGAAAAGCGGGGCACCCGGTCGATATGACCGAGTGCCCCGCCTCGTTTGTTGGTGCAAAGTAACCTGACCCCTTTGCACCAACACAAAGGTGCCTGTCCCCTTTGTGGCGGTTGGTGGCTAAGCGGTGGGGAGTCCTGGCGTGTTAGCCGGCTGCTGCGGCTTGAGGCGGGCGTTTCGCCAGATGATCTGGATAACGTAGCCGAGCATAAAGACAAAGGCCACGCCGCTGATGAAGTCACCTACGAGGGGAAGCCCCGTGAGGGCGCCTGCGATTATGCCGCCCACGGCTGCCATGGCGTAGCGGTTCTGGTTGTGTCCGACCATGCGGGCGAGCGCGCACCCCGAAAAGGCACTCGACACCAATGCGATGCCGATAACGCCGCACAAGAGGGTTCCAGCAAGCGACAGACCAGCGATAGAGATAATCAGCAGTAGGACGGCGGGGGCGATAGCAATCGTGCCCAGAAGACCGCTCACCCACAGGGGCATGGGGCGCTGGTGGAGCATGCCGGCGGCGCCGGCGGTCGCGCGCGGAAAGACGAGCTCGAGCAGCAGAGCGACAAAGCAGGTCGAGAGTGCCGCGGCGACGATGCCGCCGATGACATCGTTAACGGTGGAAGTATCCTCGTTCTCGGTGCGGTCAATCTTGAGCGCGCCGACCTCGGCTCCCGCGGCACGCTCGGGGTCCTCGGAGACGTGCGCGTTCACGGTGCCGGTGATGTGGGCGTTCTTGCCTAGGATGAGTTTGTCGGCCCAAACCTCGACATCGCCATCGACGGTGCCATCGATGGTCACCGTATCGCCCGCGAGCGCTGCCGACTTGGTGGAGCCTCGCAGAGCAACCGTCTCGCCTATCGCGTAGAAACAGTTGGCGGTGCTGTCGGAATTGAGCACGACATGCTGGCCAGCGATGGTCACGCTGCCATCAACCGCGGTCTTGGCAATGTCGATGGTACGTGCCGCCAGACGGACGGCGCCGCCCACTGTGCAGTCGCGGATCGAGAGGGTATCGCCCGCGGCGATGATATCGCGGTCGATGGACGTATCGTCCAAGTTGAGGTCCTGACCTGCCCAGTACAGGTCACCTTCGACGCCGGACGGATTGGCGTCATTGTCGGTCGCAAGTACGTTGCCTGCGGTGTCCGTGCCGGCGAACGACGCCGCGGGAAGCGCGGTGATCGCCAGCGCGATGAGCGCGAATGCCATAAGCAGGCAGCGACGCATCTTGTGTGACGGCGCCGCCGCGGTTTGATTGAAAGCCATGGTTGATCCTTTTGTTAGGTGTTTGGCATATACCTAACAGGGTACCCAACGCGCGGGCGCTCTAAAAGAACCTCTCGGTTGCATTTCGAAGGATGGGCCCGCGCCACCTATTTTTTGCGGTGCAAAAAGCGTGCGATGTCTACCTCGGTGGGGCTTTTAATGTCAAAGCGCAGCGAGAGCCAGCGCAGACCCATGGTCACGACAACGCATACGACCAGCGCGGCGACATTGCTCATGATGCCGCTCATAACGAGACACACATAGCTTGTCGATCCGGCGATGGCGGCGATGGCATAAAAG
>DBEZXT010000148.1:0-24350 GCA_048291645.1 Collinsella aerofaciens
TATACGATTGAGCCGTACCGGTGGTCGCTGGCCGACCGCCCCGGACGGCCGTCAGCCCCTGCCCCGTAGAGGGCCCGGGACGTGTTGCCGCCGGGGCGGGAGGGGCCGCGGGGAACGACTGATAGAGATGTGCCGGGCCCGGACCGGGCCACGGCCGGGTAATGTGGGTGTCGCTTCCGCGGCTAACGGCCGGCTCAAGGGAGAGGATACACCATGCCTGCAGCAGAGACGCCCGTGGCCTACCTGGGGATCGACGTCGGGAAGAGCTCGCACAGCGCGTGCGCGCTCGATGCGGGAGGAGGCGTCGCCTTCAGGGCCGAGCTGGCAAACAGGCCCGACGACATCGACCGGCTGCTCGAGCGGGCCGGCTCCGGCGCGCTGGTCGTCGTCGACCAGAAGCGAAACATCGGCGCGCTGGTCCTCGCGCGCGCCCATGCGCACGGGAACCCCTGCGCCTACCTGCCCGGATATGCCGAGAAGCAGGCCCGCGGGATGTTCCCCGGCATCGCGAAGACCGACGCCATCGACGCCGAGGTGATCGCGCGCACCGCGCTCGGCGTGCCCCGCGCCCTCAGGCCGGCGCCCGAGGAGCCCGAGGGGGCCGCCTCGCTGCGGGTCCTGTCGTCGCAGCGCGAGTTCGCGTCGTCCGCCAGGACCCGCGCGAAGAACAGGCTGCGCGCGACCCTGCTCGAGGCCGACCCCGCGCTCGAGGGCGCGGTCGACCCGTCGAGCCGCTGGCAGGTGTCGATGCTGGCCGAGTTCGGCGGGGCCGCCGGGTGCTCGGCCGCCGGCTGGCGCAGTTTCTCGAACGCAGCCAGGCGCGCGGGCGCCCCCGCGGCGGGGGCCAGGAGGCTCTGGGAGGCGCTGCTGGCCTCGTCGCGCTCGGGAAGGCGGCTCCCGGCCGGCGAGGACGTCGCGGTCCGGATGCTCGCCCGGGAGATAGCCTCCCTCGACGCCGACATCGAGGAGCTCGACTCGCTCGTGGCCGACTCACTGGCGGGCGACGAGGTCTACGAGTGCCTCCTCACGGTGCCCGGGATCGGCCCCAAGACCGCCGCGGCGCTGGTGACGTCGATCGACATATCCGCCTTCAGGGGGCACGACGAGCTCGCGAGCTATTGCGGCGTGGCGCCGTCAGACAGGCGCTCCGGGAGCAGCATCAGGTCGACGTCGCCTCAGCACGGCGGGAACAGGCAGCTCAAGAACCTGCTCATATTCAGCTGCAACTCCCTCATCGGCACGGACAACAGGTTCGGGAGGTACTACGGGGAGTGCAGGGCGAGGGGGATGAGGCACGGCAAGGCGCTGAAGGCGGTCGCGAGGAAGAGGCTCAAGGTCATCTACGCGATCATGCGCGACGCCGTCCCGTACGCGGCCTAGCGGGCGGCGGGATCAACCGAAGGGGAAGCGGGGGCGCCGGGCGCCCGGATGCATCATGCCGAAATGGCGCGAAGCACGCGGTTGACAAAACTATAGAGACACGTCCCAAATTAGCTACCCTTAGCGCAAAGAATTAGCCCCGCGATCGATGCTGATCGCGGGGCTGTTTGGTTCCTAGTGGCTATGCGGGCAGTTGGCGCAGCAGCCACTCGTGGCGTTGGTGCTGGAGCCGCCGCTTCGCTGGTCGGTGTTGTAGAAACCGCTGCCCTCAAATTTAATGCCGCTGGCCGAGAACGTCTTGGCCGCCGGGGCACCGCAGCTGGGGCACACGACCTCGGGAGTCTCGGACATGGGATGCTCAACCTCAAACACGTTGCCGCAGCTCGAGCACTTGTAATCGTAGCGCGCCATAATACTTCCTTTTCAGCACAAAGCGGGCAGATTACTCTGCCCGCAAAAATTCAAACGTCTGTAACTGTACCCTATATCGGGGGTTTTATCACGCTTCGCCCCAGAATCTATGGTTGTTGCGCAGGAGCTGTGCGGTTTTGCCCTCGGCGGCTGCAATGTTCGCCTCGTTAGCCTGCCAGGTCCAGTTGCCCGTGGCCACGCCCGGAACGTTCATGCGCGCGTCGTCGCCAAGCCCCAGGACATCCTGCAGCGGCATCATCACGAGCGGAGCATCGCTTGCCAGGGCATTGCTCATGAGTTCACTTGCCATTTCAATGCCGCTCGGGTCGTCGCCGCCGGCAAAGGAACGCGTACACCAGCCTGCGAGCGTCGACGTGTCGTGCGTCGAGGTGTACAGAATTTTGCCGGGCGTGGGATGCACACCGCAACGAACGTCGTAGTCGCTAAACTCCAGCACGTCCATGCCGGGGAAGCCGCAGGTCGAAGCCATGGCGCGAACACCGGGCGTCAAATAGCCCAGGTCCTCAGCGATAAAGTTGAGCGGACCCAGCTCGTCATAGGCGGTCTGGAACAGGTCTTTGCCCGGTCCTGCCAGCCAGCGGCCGTCGGCGCAAGCCTTGCCCGCGGGAATACTAAAGTAGCTGTGGAAGCCCAGGAAGTGATCCAGACGCACGCGGTCGTAGAGCGAGAACGCACGACGCAGGCGATCCATCCACCATCTATAGCCGTTCTGCTTCATGTAGTCCCAGCGGAACGTCGGGTTGCCCCACACCTGGCCCTTGGGTGCAAAGTTGTCGGGCGGCGCACCGGAAATCTCAATCGCCTTTCCGGTATCGGACAGCCAGAAGTTCTCGGGCTCGCTCCACGCGTCTGCCGAATCGTCGGACACGTACATAGGAATATCGCCGATAACCTCGATGCCCTTCTTGTGCGCATAGTTCATGAGCTCGCACCAAGCGAGGTCAAAGCGGTACTGCATGTACGCCTGAAGCTCGGCCTCGTTGTGGAAGCGCTTGTCGTCGATTAGATGCTCGTTGTAGCGAGCGACATCTGCCGGCCAATTGTGGCGCGACTCGCCTTCAAAGTACTTTTTGACGGCCATATAGACGCTGTACTTCTCGAGCCAATCGGCATTGCGATGTTTAAACGCGGTGTACAACGGATCGGCATCTTCGCCGCCGCGGGCCATCCAGGTCTCAAAGTCGGCGGCCAGCTCCTCGTGGCTCTCGGGTAGCAGGTCGATATTGCCTGCAAAGGCCGAAGGACCGGCGTAAGGGGAGCGGAAGAAGTCCGTGGGGTTGACGGGGAGAACCTGCCAGTAGCGCATGCCCATGGCGGCCAGATGGTCGATAAAGCGACGCGTGGGCGCGCCGATCGTACCGGGCTTGCCGTCATCGGTCGGCACCGATGTGATATGGCACACAACACCCGCACCGTGATCGAGCGGCTCCTGCAGGCGCTGCTCGGCGTGGTGATAGATGATCGACGAACCCAGCGGATACAGATCGAGCGTGACCGTGCCGTTGTGGATCTCGCACTCGTGACCGCTAATCACATCGCTCGCGCATTCGCCGAGTGCCGGAATCGTCACGCGGTGTGAATTGCGCAGGCTGCGGTTGATGATAACCGTCGCGGACTCGCCATCCTTGCCCGTGCGGTTGTATGCCAGCACCTCATCATTGAGCGCAAAGGCCTTGATCTCGCCATCGATCATAAACGGCAGCGCGCGGCGCACGGCCGAGGCGTTCTTGACGATCGCGAACGTATCGAAGTCGTGCAGGTTTTCCTTGGTCGGCATGGTGCGGCGATTGCCCGGATCGGTGAGACCCTCCAAGCCGTACTCGTCACCGTAATAGATTGAGGGAACGCCCGGGAACGTCATCTGCATGAGCGTCGCCAGCCAAAAGCGGCTCTTGGCCAGGCCCATGGAGTTCTCGTCCAGGCGCCATTTGCTGCGCTCACTCTCGGGCAGCTGCGACTCGTCGGGGCCGCCGCCGAGCACCGAGATAATGCGCGGACGGTCGTGGCTCGACAGCAGGTTGAGCGCGCAAGACAGGGCCTCACGCGGATAGTTCTCGCGTAGGGTCTCGATATCCTCGGCAGCTTGGTACGCGTTTTTGTAGCCCATCAAAAAGCCGATGACCATGTCGCGGAAGGGGTAATCCATGGCCGAGTCGAGCTCGGAGCCTTGTAGATACCGACGCAGATGGCCGTAGCTGATCTTGTTGGAGGCATCTTCCCAGACCTCACCGAGCAGCAGCGCGTCGGGCTTCTCGGCGAGCACGGCCTTTTTGATCTCGGCCAGGAAGTCATCGGAAAGCTCGTCGGCCACATCCAGGCGCCAGCCGTGAGCGCCGGCGCGCAGCCATTTGCGGATCACTCCGTCCTTGCCCAGGAGCCGCTCGCGTACCAACTCGGAGCTCTCATTGATGGCGGGCATATTGCCCACGCCCCACCAGCAGTCGTACGAGCCGTCCTCGTGGAAATAAAACGCATCACGCCACGGCGAATCCTCGCTCTGCCACGCGCCCACTCCGGGGTAGTTGCCGTAGCGGTTGAAGTAGATCGAATCGTCACCCGTGTGGTTGAACACACCGTCCAGAATGATGGAAATGCCCAGCTTCTCGGCCGCCTTGCACAGCTCAGTAAAGTCCTGCTCGGTGCCCAGAATCGGATCGATCTTGGTGTAATCGGCGGTGTCGTAGCGGTGGTTGCTCGCGGCTTCAAAAATGGGGTTGAGGTAGATGGCTGTAAAGCCCAGCTCGGCGATGCGAGGCAGGTCTTCCTGAATGCCCTTGAGCGATCCGCCGTAAAAGTCCCAGGTCTTGATGGAGCCGTCCTCGGCGCGCTCGTACACAGGCGGCTCGTTCCAGTCCTCGACCATGCGGCGCTGAATGCCCTTACGCGGTTTTTCGACCTCGGCCAGCGTGCGCTCGCGCCAGTGCTCGTCGCGGGCATAGCGATCGGGGAAGATCTGGTAGACCATACCGCGCTCGTACCAGGTAGGACGGTTCTCACGGTGTTTGTAGACGGTGACCTGGAATGACGGCACCTCAGCGTAGTCGTAGGTTACTCCCTCGCCGCCGGTGCGGCCCTGCGGTGCGCCCAGACGAACCTCGGGCTGGCCCTCGATATTGCAGATAAAGCTGTACCAGATAAGACAGGGTTCGGTGCACTCAAGCTCTACGGTAAATATGCCGTCGCCCTCGTGCGTCATGGGATACCGAGACTCACCGATCTCATCGACCCAGGTGCGCAGCGTAAGCGTTGCCTGCGCGGGATCGGCATCCTCCAGAATCACGGAGAGCGAAAGGGTGGTTCCTGTGGTCACAGCGCCAAACGGAGTGCGAAACTGCGGCAGACGGCTGTTGTGTATCAATCTCATAGTACGGTCCAGTTCAATAGAATCATGACCTGCTGGCCATGGGCTTTACGCACAGAATGTAAGTATATCTGTTGTACTCAGGCTGTATAAACAACATCCGTTTACCATCGGCGAACGGTTGTCCTAGAAAATCGTTTTACCAACTACCTACAGAGAAGGGGCGCCCGGTTGAAGCGCCCCTTACTTAGGGTTTGATTAGGTTTTAAATCGTCTGTGGGCTAGCGGCGCTTGCGGGTGGCCGTTGCCTTGCGGACGGACGTCTTCTTGGACGGGGCCTTTTTCTCTGCCGGAGCGGCGGGGGAGACCGGAGTCTCCTTGGTGGGTTCTGGCTTGGCCTCTGCCTTTGGGACGGCCTTGACCTCAGCGGCCTTCGGCGCCGGCTTGGTCTTTACCTCGGCCTTGGGCTCCTCTTTGGCAGCAGCGGGCTTAGTCTCTGCCTTGGGAGTCGTGGTCTTTGCCGTGGACTTCTTGACCGTCGTCGTGCGCTTTCGCGTGGTGGTCTTGACGGCGGGCTTGGTCTCGACGGTTGCCTCCGCTTTGGACTCGGCGGGCGTCTCCTCGACCTTGGCTGCGGGCTTTGCGGCTGACTTGGTCGTGGCGGCCTTCGTGGTCATCGACTTGCTTGCCGTGGTCTTCTTGGCTGCCGTTGTCTTCTTTGCGGTCGTGGTCGTCTTCTTGGCAGTAGTCTTTTCCGGAGCCTTGGTGGCCGGCTTGGCCTCAGCGACCTCGGCCTTTACCTCGGGAGCAGCCTCGGCTTCGGCGGCCTTCTTGGCAGCGGCGGTCGTGCGCTTGCGCGTGGTCGTTGTCTTGGTAGCGGTGGTTTTGGTTGCCGCCGCCTTGGTCGCAGTAGCCTTCTTAGCTGTCGTCTTGCGAGTCGTGGTCTTCTTCGCAGCGGGCTTGACCTCGGCCTCTGTCTCAGGAGCAACCTCAGCCTTCACCTCAGGCTCGGCCTTTGTGGTCTCAGCCTTAACCGGCTTCTCCTCAGCCTTGGGCTCCTCAGCAGCAGCGGGCGCCTCAACAACCGGCTCGGCCTTGGGCTCAGCCGCAGCCTCCACAACCGCCGCCGGCCTCTCAATCTCAGGATGCATAAAGAAGTACAGGTCAAGATACTTATCGGCCGAGCGCGTCCAGCTAAAGTCCTGGCTCATGGCCTGCGTGACCAGCTGGTTCCAGGCCTCGCGGTTATCCCAGAACAGACGCGCCGCGCGGAACACGGCGTCGCCCATCTCGTCGCCGTTAAAGTTGCTAAACGAGAAGCCCGTGCCCTCGCCGGTAAACTCATTGTACGGGATCACGGTGTCCTTTAGGCCGCCGGTCTCGCGCACGATGGGCAGGGTGCCGTAGCGCATGGCGATGATCTGCGACAGACCGCAGGGCTCAAACTTCGAAGGCATCAGGAACATGTCGGCGGCGGCATACATGCGCTGCGACAGCGCCGGATCGAACTCGATGCGTGCGGCCATGGTGCCGGGGTACTTGTCCTGGAAGTAGCGCAGGCCGTCCTCGTAGTCGCGGTCGCCGGTGCCCAGCACCGCCACCTGCACGCCGCCGGACAGGATGCGGTCGAGCGCGTACATGACCAGATCCATGCCCTTCTGGCGCGTCAGGCGCGTGACCATCACCATGAGCGGACGGTCGTCGCGAACCTCGAGGCCCAGTTCCTCCTGCAGCTTGGCCTTGCACACGGCCTTGCCGGAACGGTCCTCCACGGTGTAGTTGGCAGCGATGCGC
The DNA here is from genome assembly GCA_048291645.1 of Collinsella aerofaciens. Classification (GTDB taxonomy): domain Bacteria; phylum Actinomycetota; class Coriobacteriia; order Coriobacteriales; family Coriobacteriaceae; genus Collinsella; species Collinsella aerofaciens_CG. The sequence continues at coordinate 6,908 of DBEZXT010000148.1, forward strand.
TTGTCGGTCGCCGGGTCAAAGCCCGCGACGTCGATGCCATTCAAAATGCCCTGCAGCGCGTAGGAACGCTCGCGTAGCACGCCGTCCAGGCCCTCGCCAAACTCGGGCGTCTGGATCTCGTTGGCATAGGTGGGGCTCACCGTGGTGATGGCGTCGGCATAGCGCAGGGCGCCCAGCATGTAGTTGATGCTGCAGGCGTCGCAACGCAGCTGCGAGGCGGCCGCCGGAATGTGCGCCACACCAAGGATGTCCTCCATCACGGTGTCGCTAAACTGGCCCTGGAACGCCACGTTGTGGATCGAGAACACGGTCTTGACGCGGTCATACAGCGGCAGGCCCTGGTAGAACTCGCGCAAAAACACGGGCGCCAGCGCCGTCTGCCAGTCGTTGCAGTGCAGGATGTCGCACTCAAAGCCGGCGGGCAGGTGCTGCAGGCTCTCGGTGATGGCCTTGGAGAAGAACGCAAAGCGCTCGCCGTCGTCAAAGAAGCCGTACGGATAGTCGCGCGCGAAGTAGCGCTCGTTGTCGATGAACATATAGGTGACGCCGTCGTGCTCGAGCTTCTCGAGTCCGCAGTACTCATTGCGCCAGCCCAGGCTCACGTAAAAGTCGGAGAAGTGCTCCATCTGCGACTTGTACTCGTCCTTGATGGTGGCGTACTTGGGCACCATCACGATTACTTCGGCGCCGGCGCGCACAAGCGCCGCAGGCAGCGAGCCCGCCACGTCGCCCAGGCCACCGGTCTTAACAAACGGTGCGCACTCGGCCGAGGCAAACACGATCTGCATCTTTTTGCTGGAATCAGCCATATTGTCTCCCTGTTGCAATTCGAGAATAGCCGCCTGGCGCAAACCGGGCGGCTATTCTACGTGTTACGAGCGATGTTGCGGTGCCAAAGCTAGCTCGCGTTGGTGATATCAGAAGTTAACGGGGCCTTTCCCAGCACCAGGATGTTCTCGGGCGTGCCGCGAAGCTCGGTGTTGGTGGGAACCACGTTGTTCTTGTCCAGGATGGCGTTCTCAACGCGGGCGCCGCTCTTGATGATGCAGCTCTGGTTGATGATCGAGTTGGTCACCGAGGCGCCTTCCTCGACCACGACGCCGCGAGACAGGATCGAGTTGCGCACGGTGCCCTTGATGATGCAGCCGGCCGAGATGATCGAGTTGCAGGCGTGGCTGCCGGTCGCATAGCGCGAAGGCGGCACGTCGTGAGCCTTGGTCAGAATCGGGCGCTCGGGGTCAAAGAGATGGTCGGCCACGGTCTGGTCGAGCAGGTCCATGCTGCGACGATACAGCGACTTCTCGCTAAACACGCCCACGACCTCGCCCTTGTACTCGTAGCTGCACACGTCGATGTTGCCAAAGTCGCCCTGTAGTGCCTCGAGCAGGTCCAGATAGTCGGCGGCCTGGTAGTGGTCGATGATCTCGAGCAGCGTCTCGCGGTTGACGATGCAGCAGTCCATAGACGCGTTGTCGCCGTACACGACGCCGTCGCTCACGCCCGTCAGGCGGCCGTTCTCGTTGATCTGTAGCTTGGTCTCGTCATCGACGTTGCGCGTGGCCTTGCAGTACACCACGGTCATCTGGGCACCGGAGTTCTCGTGCGCGTCGATGATGGTGTTGAGGTCCATGTTAAAGATGATGTTGGTGCCCATCATCACAACGTATGGCTTGTCCGAGCGCTGGAACAGCGTCTTGTTGGAGATGATGTCGCGCAGCAAGAAGCGCATGCCGCCCTTGGTGGTGCCATACGCGTTGCCGGGCACCATGAACAGGCCGCCCTTCTTGCGGTCCAGGCCCCAGTCCTTGCCCGAGCCCACATGGTCGATCAGGGAACGGTAGTTGCCCGGCATGACGACGCCGACGGTCTTAATGCCGGCATTCATCATGTTGGACAGCGGGAAGTCGATCAGGCGGTAGCGGCCCAAAAACGGAACGGACGCGATGGGGCGGTCCTTGAGCAGCACGCTGCCGTAGGTCGAAGAGTAATTAGCGGTGATATAACCGATGGCCTTGCGATTGATCATCGGATCATTCCCCCTTCCCGATAACGACGTCATTTCCAACGACGGCCGTATCCTTGGTGGTATCGACAGAGCCGAGCTTCACGCCCTCTTCGACCGTGGAGTTCTCGCCCAAAATAGCGCGGCAGATGTGCGCGCCGCTCTTAACGTGCGCACCCGGCAGCAGCACGGAGTCCTCGACCACGGCGCGCTCCTCGATGATGACATCGGTCGAAAGAATCGAGTGGCGAGCGGTACCGTAGATCTTGCAGCCGTTGGAGACCAGGCAGTCGTCCAGTCGGCCGTCCGGGCCAATGTAGTGCGGCGGACGCGTGGTGATGTTGGACATGATGGGGAAGTGCTTGTCAAACAGATCGAACTCGGGGTTGTTGCCCAGCAGGTCCATCGAGGTCTCGTGGAAGCTGGCGATAGTGCCGACGTCCTTCCAAAAGCCATGGAACTCGTAGCTGTACAGGCGCTTGTTCTCGCCGAGCAGCTTGGGGATGATGTCCTTGCCAAAGTCGTGGCTCGAGCGCTGGTCCAGAGCATCCTCCTCGAGCGCCTCGATCAGCACGTCGGCCGAGAAGATGTAGATGCCCATGGACGCGAGGTTCGAATCGGGCTTATCGGGCTTCTCGGTGAACTTGGTGATGCGGCCGTCCTCGGGGTCGGTGGTCAGGATGCCAAAGCGGCTGGCCTCCTCCCAAGGCACGGGCATAACGCTCACCGTGAGGTCGGCGTTGTTCTCAATGTGCGTCTTGAGCATCTTGCGGTAGTCCATGCGATACAGGTGATCGCCAGACAGAATCAGGACGTACTTGGGGTCGTTGGCCTTGATGTAGTCGAGGTTCTGCGTAATGGCGTCGGCCGTGCCCGCATACCAGGCGCCACCGGTCTGCGTCTCGTACGGTGGCAGGATCGACACACCGCCGTCGCGGCTGTCCAGATCCCACGCCTCGCCGGAGCCCACGTAGGCATGCAGCAGGTAGGGGCGATACTGCGTCAGAACGCCCACCGTGTCGATGCCCGAGTTGGAGCAGTTGGAGAGCGAAAAGTCGATAATGCGGAACTTGCCACCAAAGCTAACCGCCGGCTTGGCGATCTTTTGGGTGAGTGCCCCCAATCGGCTGCCCTGTCCTCCTGCGAGGAGCATCGCGATGCATTCTTTCTTACTCATCGATTTCTCCTTCTGTCATCGATGTTCTTAAACCCATTAGCGACGGGCGCGGCGCTCGGTCGCGCCCGTCGAGTAATGCCGTGCTGGCATAAGGGAGCTCGCGCGCCTTTACGCGTGCCAGATCTCGTCGCGGTACTCGCGAATGGTGCGGTCGCTCGAGAACCAGCCGGAGGAGGCGGTGTTGAGCAGCGCCTTGCGGTTCCAGGTCTCCTCGTCGCCGTAGCTGCCCGTGAGCTTTTCCCATGCATCCACGTAGCTGCGGAAATCGGCCATGACCAGGTCGGGGTCATTGTTGTTCATGAGCTCGTTGTAGATGCTCTCGAAGTTGCCCGAAAGACCCGCAAAGGTGTTGTCCTTAAGCTCGTCCATCACGCGGCCCAGACGCTCGCGGTCGCCGTTGAGGGTATCCCACGCAAAGTAGCTGTTGGATGCCCAGAGCTGCTCGACCTCGGGGGCGGTCAGGCCAAAGATGGCCTCGTTCTCGCGACCGGCCAGGTCGGCGATCTCGATGTTGGCGCCGTCGAGGGTGCCCAGCGTAATGGCGCCGTTCATCATGAGCTTCATGTTGGACGTACCCGAGGCCTCCTTGCCGGCCGTGGAGATCTGCTCCGAGATCTCGGCGGCAGGGTAGATGAGCTGGGCGTTGCTCACGCGGAAGTTGGGGATAAAGCAGACCTTCATGACCTCGTTGACGCGCGGGTCGTTGTTGATGACCTCGGCAACGGAGTTAATGAGGCGGATGGTCTCCTTGGCAAAGGTGTAGCTCGAGGCAGCCTTGCCGCTAAAGATGAAGGTCGTCGGCGTCACGTGGAAGTTGGGATCGGCGATGCGACGGTTGTAGATGTCCATCACCTTCATGATGTTCATGAGCTGGCGCTTGTAGGCGTGGAAGCGCTTTACCTGGACATCGAAGACGGTGTTGGGGTCGATGACCAGACCGGTCTCGGCCTTGACGTAGGCGGCCAGGCGTTCCTTGTTGGCGCGCTTGGAGGCACCCACGGCCTTCAGGAACTCGGTGTCGTTCTGGAACTCCTTGAGCTTTTCCAGCTCAAAGGCGTCCTTGAGCCAGCCGTCGCCAATGGCCTCGGTGACGAGCTTGGCGTAGGTGGGGTTGGCCTCGGCAAAGAAGCGACGATGCGAGATGCCGTTGGTCTTGTTGTTGAACTTTTCGGGCGTCAGGGCATAGAAGTCCTTGAGCACAATGTTCTTGATGATGTCGGAGTGGATCTTGGCTACGCCGTTGACGCTATGGCTGCAAATCACAGACAGGTTGACCATGCGAATCTCGCCGTCCCACAGGATGGCGGTCTGGCGCAGACGCTCCTGCCAGCCTTCCTGCGTGGTGTCGAACGACTCGTGCCAACGACGGCTGATCTCGTCGATGATCTGGTACACGCGGGGGAGGAGCTTGGAGAACGTGCCGATGGGCCACTTCTCCAGGGCCTCGGGCAGGATGGTGTGGTTGGTGTAGCTCACGACCTGCGTCACGATGTTCCAGGCGTCATCCCACTCGAGCTTCTTCTCGTCGATGAGGATGCGCATGAGCTCGGGGCCGCACATGGCGGGGTGCGTGTCGTTGGTGTGGATGGCCACAAACTGCGGCAGCAGCTCCCAGTTCTCGCCGTGCTCCTTCTCAAAGGTATCGAGCAGGCTGTAGATGCCGGCCGAGACAAACAGGTACTCCTGCTTTAAGCGCAGCAGACGGCCGTGCTCGCCGGCGTCGTTGGGGTAGAGGATGGCGCTGATGGCCTCGGCCTCGGCGCGCTCGGCATCGGCCAGGGCGTAGTCGCCGCGGTTGAAGGCCTCCAGATCGAAGTGCTCCTCGACCGGCTCGGCGGCCCAGACGCGCAGCTTGTTGACAGTCTCGCCGGCATAGCCCACCACGGGGATGTCATAAGGGACGGCCAGGATATCCTGCGTGTCCACCGTGCGGTAGAACGTGCGGCCGTTCTCCTCAAAGCCCTCTACACGGCCACCAAACTTGATGGTCACGGCCTTGTCCTGACGACGGACCTCCCAGGGATAGCCGTGGGTGAGCCACTCGTCGGTGGCCTCTACCTGGCTGCCGTTGACGATCTCCTGCTTAAAGAGGCCGTAGCGGTAGCGCATACCGTTGCCGTAGCCGGCAATGCCCTCGGCTGCCATGGAATCCAGGAAGCACGCGGCCAGACGGCCCAGGCCACCGTTGCCCAGTGCCGGATCGGGCTCCTGGTTCTCGATGACGGAAAGGTCGAAGCCCATGTCGTCGAGCGCCTCCGCGACCATGTCGCGCACGCCAAAGTTGAGCAGGTAGTTGTCGAGCAGGCGGCCGATCAAAAACTCGATCGAGAAGTAGTACACGCGCTTCTTGCCCTCGGCGGTGGCGCGGGCGTCGCTCTTGGTGGCAACGGTGCGCGCCTTCTCGGCCACGAGCTTGGCCAGGGCGTTAAAGCGGTCAAGGTCGCTGGCGGCCTCGACGCTCTTGCCGCTGATGCTCATGACGGCATCGCGATAGAGCTCGGTAAACTCCTGCTTGTTGTCGAAGATCTTATTCATACGTTCCTTTCCCCGGGGATGTTTCTCCCGGAACGGTTATGACATGTATCCTACGCCCCGCCGGGGCGGGTAAGTGCAGTGGTAACGCCTTTGTTACGCTTTCTTGGCAGGAGCCTTAACAGCAGCTGCCTTGGCCTTGGTAGTGGCCTTTTTGGTGGCTGCCTTCTTGGCCGTCGTGGATTTGGTCGAAGCCTTGGCAGCGGGCTTGGCAGCCTTCGCCTTGGCCGGAGTCTTCTTGGCAGCCGCGGCCTTGGGCTTCACCGAGGACGCACGTTTGCGCGTCGCCTTCTTGGACTTCTCGACCACGGGCGGCTTGTAACTGCTGGGACCGCGGCGCTTAAGTACCACACCTGCCAGACCGGGCACCTTCATCTCGATGGAGTCCATCTGCCCGTTCCAGGGATAGGGCTCGCTCGAGCAGGTGTAGGGCTCCTTGCCGGCATAGCCGCTGCCGCCAAACTCGGGACGGTCAGAGTCAAAGATGACCTCCCAGTCGCCCTCGCGCGGCACGCCCACGCGGAAGCTCTCGTAGCTCGCCGGGTCAAAGTTGATCAGGATCACCAGGTCGTCTTCAACGTCCTCGCCCTGGCGTACAAAGCTCACGATGGACTGCTTGGAGTTGTCAGCGTCGATCCAGGTGAAGCCGTCGTCGGTGTAGCCGCGCTCGTACAGGGCGGGCTCGGCGGTGTACAGGTGGTTGAGCGCCTTGATAAACGCCTGATGATGACGATGGGTCTCGTACTCCTCGGTCAGGAACCACTGGATGGACTCGTAGTAGCGCCATTCAATAAATTGGCCGATCTCGTTGCCCATAAAGTTGAGCTTGGCACCGGGGTGCGTCATCTGGTAGAAAGCCAGCGTGCGCAGGCCGGCAAACTGGCGCCACCAGTCGCCCGGCATGCGGCCGATCAGCGAGCACTTGCCGTGCACGACCTCGTCGTGGCTCAGCGGGCAAATAAAGTTCTCGGTAAAGGCATACATGATGGAGAACGTGAGCAGCCCGTGGTTGCCGGGGCGCCACGGAAAATCGGTCTGCATGTAGTGCAGGGTGTCGTTCATCCACCCCATGTCCCACTTGTAGTGGAAGCCCAGGCCGCCGTCCTGCGGCGGATAGGTCACGAGCGGCCACGCGGTGGACTCCTCGGCCATCATCATCACGTCGGGGTAGTGTGCCTCCACGGCGCAGTTAACCTGACGGATAAACGCGCTGGCGTCCAGGTCTTCCTCGGTGCCGTACTTGTTGAACTTCTTTTGGCCGGGGTCGTCGATACCAAAGTTGAGGTACAGCATGCTGGACACGCCGTCCATGCGAATGCCGTCAACGTGGAAGTTCTCGAGCCAGTACAGCACGTTGGAAACCAAGAAGGAGCGTACCTCGCCGCGGGCGAAGTCAAACTTGTGCGTGCCCCAGTTAGGGTGAATCTCGTGCTCAAACAGCATGTGACCGTTAAAAGTGGCAAGGCCGTGGGAGTCGGCGCAAAAACCGCCGGGCACCCAGTCCATGATCACGCCGATGCCAGCCTCGTGGCACGCATCGATAAAGTGCATGAGCTGCTGCGGATTGCCGTAGCGCGACGTGGCGGCGTAGTAGCCGGTCGTCTGGTAGCCCCAGGAACCGTCGAAGGGATGCTCCATAAGCGGCATGACCTCGATATGCGTATAGCCCATGTCGCGCACGTAGTCCACGAGCTCCACCGACAGGTCGTCGTAGGTGTAAAACTCGCCGCGCTGCGCGGGGAAGGGATCCATGGGGCCGGGGTAGTTGCCGTACTCGTCCGGCTCGCCCTGCGGCGCGTCGCCGTGGCGCTTCCACGAGCCAATATGCACCTCGTAGATGTTAAGCGGTTGCGACATGTGGTTGTGGCCGGCGCGGCGCTTGAGCCACGCGGCGTCGTTCCACTTATAGCCATCGAGGGTCCACAGCACGCTCGCGGTACCCGGAGGGCACTCGGCTTTAAAGGCATACGGATCGGCCTTGTAGAGCTTCTCGCCCTCGTTGGTCTCGATGAGATATTTATAGAGCTGGCCCTGCTCGGCGCCAGGAATAAAGCCTTCCCAAATAGCGCTCGTATGCACGGGCACCAGCGGGTTGGCTTCCTCATCCCAGTCGTTAAATTCGCCAATGACATGGACACTCTTTACATCGGGCGCCCAAACGCAAAAGCGCCAGCCGCGCGTGCGCTGCTGCGTGTCGGGGTGCGCGCCCATCTTTTCCCAGCTGCGCTCCCACATACCAATGCCAAACAGGTAGACATCGTTCTTGGAGAGCTCCGGTGCGTGCGGAGCCGGTTTGCGGGTTGCGGGCTTTTTAGCCGTTGGCTTTAGCTTTGTATCGCTCACGTTTGATCCCATCATGACGCGGCAGCGTGTTGCCTTGGTGACTAGATGCGAAAGGTCCAAGGCTGCACGAATCGAAGGGACGGCGAAGTTTCTGTGATTCGTTCCACCTCGCGTGCTCGGTGGAACTTTCGGCAGAAACTACGATAACACCTGTGCGTTAGTTTTATGGACGAAAGCGGATTTGCGGGGGCGTTTAATCGGTAAGCGACATGTTTATACCACTGGCAGAATTGCCGTGGTAAAACTCTTGACAGTTTTATCAATTTGGGTTTCAAAATTGTCTGTCTGACGTTTGGTAAAACGTTTTTAGCAGGTTGTTTACCATTTGACATCGAAAGGTACGTTTATGTCCCAGACCGCCGCTCCCAAAGTCGCTTTTATTTTCGATTGCGACGGCACACTGGTTAATAGCACCCCCGTATGGGCCTATGCCCAGCCCGAGTTATTGCACCGCCACGGTGTCGACGTGACGGTCGACGATTTTGCCCAGTTTGAGCATTTGTCGCTCGAGGACGAGTGCCAGGCCTACCACGACACGTGGGGCATTGGCGCAAACGGCGAGGAGCTCTACCGCGAGCTGAGCAATATCCTGATCGATGGCTACTCCAAGGTGCCGCCGCGCGATGGCCTGCTTGCATTTTTGAAGCAGGCGCAGGAGGCCGGTATTGCCATGTGCGTTGCCACGTCCACGCCAGCCGAGCTGGTTAAGTCTGCGCTTGCGGGCGCTGGGCTCGATGCCTACATGGAGTTTGTGACTACCACCGGCGAGGCGGGACGCTCCAAGCAGTTCCCCGATGTGTACGAGCTGGCGCTGCGCCGCCTGGAAGAGCGCCACGGGTGCAAGTTTGAGCGCGCATGGGTGTTTGAGGACGCCGTCTTTGGCCTTAAGAGCTCTGGCACTGCCGGCTTTAAGCGCGTGGGCGTCTATGACCCGCACGGCCGTATGAAGCGCGACGAGGTTCGTGACAACTGCGAAATCTTTATCGATAGCTATGAGGACCTGGATCTGGCCCGCGTGCTTGCGTTTGAGGAATAGGCGAGAGCTGTGGCTTGCAAGGTATTGGTGGTCTGCGGTTCGCCCGTGGTTGCGAGCGCGGATCTGCTGCGTCGGCTGGCAGGGGAGTGCGACCACGTTGTCGCTGTGGACCGCGGGCTCGACGCGCTGCTGGGTGCGGGGCTGGGTTGCGACGTGTATGTAGGAGATGCCGACACGGTGAGTGATGCAGGTCGCGCTCTTGTTGATGCCGCCACCGACTTTGAAGTTGAGCGCCACGACCCGAACAAGGACTATACCGATCTGGCACTGGCGCTCGATTCCGTCCGCCGTCGTTGGCCGGGTGCCGAAGTGGTCGCGACCTGCGCCACCGGCGGCCGCCCGGATATGGCGCTTTCCGTACTGGGGCTGCTTGCAGGCTATGAGGATGCCCCCATCTGGATCGCCGAGGACAAGGTGGTCGCCCGCATCCTTCACGCAGGTGAGACGTGGACCATCGAGGGTGCCGAAGGCAAGACGTTCTCCATCATCGCCATTGCCCCCGGAACGGTGGTAAGCGAACACGGCCTAGAGTGGGAGCTAGACCACAGCCCGCTGGGCTTGTTGGCCGACACGGGCATCAGCAACGTCGTCAGGTCAATAGCCACGATCCAAGTCCACACCGGCACCGCCATCGCTTATCTCTACAAGTAAGGTCTATCGCATCAGGGTTTTATCGGGACGGTGGATAGAAATAAGCGCTCGAAGAGTGATTATTTCTGCCCCGTCCCAGGAAAACCCGTAAGTAAAAGATTCAACCAAAAAAGTCCTTGCATCAAAGAAAGTCTTCCCCTATAGTACTGCCTCGTCACGGGGGCGTAGCTCAGCTGGGAGAGCGCTTGACTGGCAGTCAAGAGGTCAGGGGTTCGATCCCCCTCGTCTCCACCATCGTGAATGTAAAGGCCTTCGGAATTCCGAAGGCCTTTTTTCATGCCAAAACACTACGCGCCACAAACCCCACCTATGCCAACAAAAAGTTGCACAATTTATTTCCCATGTCTGTACATAGTTTGTTAGACTAACGCAATTACCAGTGCAGCTCGCCGTTCCATTTGTGCTTAAGGAACGCCCCTAATCACCGCCAATACCTCAATAACCTGCATCAATGTGAACAACATTCCAAAACAATCCCCTTGAGCACGCTAAATGAACGATATGTTGTTCACCATAAGCCAAATCAGTTTCACTAACAGCTTGTGCTAGGATACCTAACGTTACATGAGTTCAGCTGTGCTCGCGGCTCCAGCAAGTCGCAAAGCGCAGGGTCGATCAGCATCCGGCCGTAACGGCGGTGCCAGAAACACTATGAGCTCCAATATTGATTGCCATGCGCGATTTTGTTCTTTTTACGGCTAATTACATCTTCGCTTTAGCCAGTGCAATAAGTTGCTACGGCAAATCACAGCAGTTCTTCAGCTGTTTGCGTGCGGTCCAGTTTTGAAATCACTCGACCGGCTCGCACGCAGCCAGCTGAGGTTATTGGCATTTTTGCGATACGTGCCTGTGACATCAGTGCTGCTTTTATACATACCGTTCACGGTGGGACAGAGCCACGTGCTTGTCTGACTGGGCTCAGGGTTTGAATATGGAGCGCCTTCGCGCACAAGCGCCCTGGCGAAGCCATACCCAAACCCCGTGAGCCACACGTAAGACAGCAAGGGGGTGATGCTCGTGTGGTATGTGATCCAGGTCATTAACGGTCGCGAAGACGTAATGCGCGAGCGCATCGAGTGCATGGTGCCAGCCGGCACCATGCAGGAGCTCTTTTATCCTCAATTTCAAACCGAGATTAAGGTACACGGTGAATGGGTCAATACGACCAAGCCGCTCTTTCCCGGTTATCTTATCTGCGATACCGCAGATCCACGCACCGTGCAACAGTATCTGCTGCGCATGGACGACTTTGCCCGGGTGCTTGCCCAGGACGGTCAGTTTGTGCCGCTGGCAAAAGAAGAGGCTCAACTCATAAGCAGCTTTACACATAGGGGAGACCGCGTAGTGCCCATGAGTGAGGCCCTAAAAGACGGCGACCAGGTCGTAGTAACCGCTGGTCCGCTACTGGGCCACGAAGGCCTCATCAAAACCATTAACAGACGCAAGAGCACTGCTTATTTGGAGCTCGACCTGTGTGGCCGACGCGTGACTACGCGCGTTGGCCTTGCCGTGCTTTCAAACGAGCAACGTGCCATGCGAAGCCTCAAAAAGGCGATCGCCTAGCTGCTGGCGATTGCCGCTCAAACCAAGGAGGACCTTCGGGTCAGGGACGTAGTGTTGGAAGAGAACGTGTCAGGTAAAACAGAATATGTAAAGGATGCGCCCGTAGATGCGGCACCGATTGATCAAGTTAGGGATTGGCGGGCAGACTCTGAAACTCCTGTTGCTACGGAGTTTCCTCTCCCCGTTGAGAACCCTGCTCCGGCGCAAGGCTTCGTTGCGACAGGAAGCTATAGGGCGCCTGCTGCCGATCCCAACGCTGCTGCCCCCAGGAAAGGTGGGCCAGGCTACTTTGCCTTCAAGCGAGCCTTCGACATCGTATTTTCTGCTGTGGTCTGCGCGGTGTTGGCCGTCCCCGTTGTAGCTGCATGCGTTGCCATTGAGATTGACTCTCCCGGCAAACCGTTTTTCCGTCAAAAGAGAGTCGGTAAAGGCGGTAAGCCTATCTATATTTTCAAACTCCGCACCATGGTTTCTGATGCTCACGAGCACCCAGAGAAGTACATGACCCCTGAGCAGCTGGCACAATGGCGGCGTGAACAGAAGGTCGACAATGACCCGCGCATTACGCACGTGGGCCGCTTTCTTCGGCACACTTCGCTCGATGAGCTGCCGCAGTTCATCAACGTACTTACGGGCGATCTATCCGTCATTGGACCAAGGCCTGTGACACTCGAGGAGACCTTCGAGTACGGTGACGCCCGCGACGAAGTGCTTGCATGTAAGCCTGGCATTACTGGCTGGTGGGCAGCGACAGATCGCAACGACTCAACGTGGGGGAGCGGTCAGCGTCAGGCACGCGAGCTCTTCTATGTACGACACCAGTCGTTCGGTCTTGACGCTCGCGTGTTTGTAAAGACCTTCAAGGCGATGAGGAAGGGTAAGTAGATGGGTCGCCCCTCATTCAAGGAATCAAAAACAGCCATCGTGATTATTGCCTGGAACTCGGATCATTTCATCGGTGCATGCGTTGAATCGGCGCTTTCTCTAAGATGTCGAACCCTTGATGTTTGGGTTGTGGACAACGGGTCGAGTGACTCCACGCCCGATATTCTTTCTGCTCTTGCTAAGGACGATAAAAGACTACACGTTATCTCTGCTGGTAGAAATCTCGGTACAACGGTGTCTCGTAACTTAGTTTTGAAGCAGTTGAGCGTTGATACCGATTATATTTGCATTCTCGATTCTGATACCGTCGTGAACCAGTCGGCCTTTGAGTGTTTGGCGGCAGTGCTTTCTGATAGCTCTGTCGGGGTTGTCGGGCCCACGATGATTAACTCCTCCGGCGAGACACAGCTCTCCGGTAGGGCCTTGCCCACTTTGCCTATTAAGCTAGCGAAAGCATTTCCTTTCGGTGAATTTGCACAAAAGGCCGCTGATTTAGAGATTCCAAGTACTTCAGTTGTACGAGGTCTGCAAGACGTTGGCTATTTACTTTCGGCTTGTTGGTTTATACCGCGCGAGACTCTCGAAGTCGTAGGCTTTCTTGATGAAAAGATATTCTATGCGCCCGAGGATGTCGATTGGTGCTTGAGATGTCATGAGTCAGGGCTTCGTGTCGTTCGTTGCTATGAGGCTTACATCGTGCATGAATATCAACGCCTTTCGCACAAAAAGCTTTTTAGTAAAACTAATTTTGAGCATATTAAAGGGCTTTTATATTACTTTGCAAAACATCGTTATCTGATTAAGGCCCCGGAGCTGCAGAAAGGCCCATTTAATGCTTAGTAGGGATCTTATTTTCTTTTACATAGATGCCTTGGGCCGTTCTTGCCTTGGGGGTAATTTATGAAATATCTTTCACGGATTCTCGCGTCAAACCATCGTTCTGATGGAATTCATGTCCTTTGTTATTCTGAAGCTTGGGGACAGGGCGGTGTTGAGACGTTCCTAATGTCGATATTTCGACGTTGGCAGGGTAAGGGGTTCTATTTTACGCTTTTCTCCTGCTGGGACTGGAACCTTGCGCTAGATGCTGAACTCGAGGCATTGGGGATTGATCGTTTCACAGTTTTCCCCGACAGCAAGCCCGGGCAGGTGAAGCGCCTTTGCGAGGGCTCTGCTGCTTTCGGTGCGTTAATCAACGAGATTCGTCCCGACGCCGTCTACGTTAACACCATGAACGGGATGGGCTTCCTTTATTCCGAGGTCGCACAGAAACACGGCGTTCCTGTGCGAGTGGTGCACTCGCACAACTCGGCCTTCGGGTCAGGGCAGGCTGTCGTCAAGGCCGTCATGCACAGCTTCGGCAGGGCCGCGTTCGGCGGTAGCGCCACTGTTCGCCTCGCCTGCTCCGCCGACGCAGGGCATTACCTCTTCGGTGCCCGCCCCTTCGAGGTCGTGAACAACGGCATCGACACTTCGCGCTTTACCTTCGACCCTGCTGCTCGCACCGAGATTCGCTCGCATTTCGGCATTCCACAAGACACGGTGCTGTTCGGCAGCGTGGGTCGCATCGAAGAGGCGAAAAATCCGCTTTTCCAGATAAGGACTTTCGCCGAGGTCTTACGCGCCGTGCCCGGTGCTTACTACCTGATGGTTGGTGACGGCGATATGAAGGGCCAGGTTAAAGCGTTGATTCGGGAACTCGGTATCAATGACAGAGTGATCATGCCTGGCTACCTTCCCGATCCCGCCCCCGTTTACTCAGCCCTCGATTGCTTCCTTATGCCCTCCTTATTCGAAGGTCTTGCCATTGTGTGCATTGAGGCTCAATGCGCGGGATGCCGCATTGTGTGCTCCGAGGCTCTCCCTCCTGAGGCCCATGTATCTGATGCTGAGGCCTTGCTGCCGCTTTCCGCCGGTGAGCGCGCATGGGCTGAGAAGGCAGTCGAGATGTCGTACATGGATGTTGACAGGCCTGCGTACGCTGCGTCGGTGCGTGAGGCAGGCTTCGATGCCGATGACACTGCTCGAATAGTTGCTGGAGTTCTAATAGGAGGTAAAAATGCCTAATTATTTGACCCCAAACGAAGTTAAGGCAGAGGAGCTCGCAATGCTTGTCGAGTTCGGGGACCTCTGCAAGAGGGAGGGGCTTAGATACTCGCTCGCTGGCGGCACGCTGCTGGGTGCGGTGCGTCATAAAGGATTCATCCCTTGGGACGATGATATCGATGTGTCCATGCCACGTCCCGATTTTGATAGTCTGGTCGCACTTGCGCGCTCAGGGGCTTTGCCGATAAACCGTTCACTTGAACCTTATTCGGGCAACTGGGGACATCCGGTTTTTCTGAAATACATTAATCGCAATATCGCTGTGGATGCCCATTACGAGAACGGGGAAGGCTTTCTCTGGATGGACGTTACTCCCGTCGAGGGGCTTCCCGCCGACGAGAAAGAGCTTGCTCGCATATACAAGCGAGCTGGTAGGCTCCAACGGATTCTCATGTTCTGCAAAGCAGACTCTAAGGAAGGAAAGACACGGCTGAAACGCGCTTTTAAGCGACTATTTGTGCCTGTTGCAAATGCTGTAGGGGCTTTCGACCGCTCGCTCTCCAAGCTGGACGATCTGGGAAGGGGATGCGTTTTCGGGAGCACCCCTTGGGTTGGCTGCACAGTATGGGGTCTATACGGAACGGGCGAGCGATACTCCTACTCGGGCTGGGAAGAAACTGTTCAACTCGAATTTGAGGGACAGAAGCTTAACGCGATTTCCTGCTGGGATGCTTATCTTTCGGGTCTCTACGGCGACTATATGCAGCTGCCACCCGAGGACAAGCGCATAACGCATGAGATTAAGGCATGGAGAACCAATGATACTGAAAAATAAAGATACCTCAGTGACCGCCGTAATATTCGCCGGCGGTGTCGGGACGAGAATGCATTCGAAGGACCTTCCAAAGCAGTTCCTTCGCATACATGGCAAGCCGATAATTGCGTGGACTATAGGCGTCTTCGAGAAGACGCCTTGCATCGACAATGTCGTTGTTGTGTGCAATGCCAACTGGCTCGACTACTGCCAAAGCATTATTAGCGAGTTCAGTCTGAACAAGGTAAGAGCCGTTGTCGCTGGTGGCGAGACGGGTCAGCTCTCCATCCACAACGGCCTTTTGGCCGCAGCGAAACTATCCGACCCGAAGAAGACGGTAGTACTCATTCACGATGGCGTCCGTCCTCTCATCGATGCAGGCACCATCGAGCGCAACGTGGCCTCGGTGGAGGAGTTTGGCTCCTCCATCACATGCGTTAAGGCGAAGGAGACTATCTTGGTTAAAGCCGACGACGGAGTAGAGATCGTCCCACGTGAGAACGTGTTGCTGGCTCGTGCCCCGCAGGGATTCTGGTTGAGCGACATCCTGGCCGCACATAAAATGGCACTTGACGCGGGCGAAACTGGCTGCATCGACTCTGCAACAATGATGAAAGCGCAGGGAAATGACTTACACCTAATCGTTGGGCCCGATGAGAACATAAAGATAACCACTCAAGACGACTACTATTCGATGCGCTCCATCCTTGATTCACGCGAGAACAACCAGCTATATGCAGAGGGGGAAGATGAATAATGGGTGCATACGGGATAAACAACACCCTTGAGGCAGACTTCGCAGGAATAGATCGTGAGCTGATCGCCACCTTATCGGGTAAAGTCCTTGCCGTCTCCGGCGCCACAGGGTTCTTGGGGTCCCTGCTCGCTCGTCTCGTTATTTGGGCCAACGACAAGCTAGGATTGGGCACGAGACTAATCTTGTGTGTTCGTAACGCCGCTAAACTCGACGTCATCATGCCCGGAATTGCCGCAAGGGAGGATGTTACTGTCGCAGTAGTTGATTTCTCCGAGCCTTGTGCGGCTCTCAGCATAGACTTCGACTGTCTTGTCCACACTGCCGCCATTACCACTTCGAAGGTTATGGTTGAGCGTCCTGCAGACGTAATTAACATTATGATCAGCGGCACGAGATGGGCACTCGAAAGTGCATGCATGAATTCGAAGTCGAAAGTACTCTTCTTATCCTCCATGGAGGCCTGTGGTAGCTTTGACGATCCCGTGGACGTATACGAGGGTACGATGGGTGCTATCGATATGGGCTCGGTACGATCTTGCTACCCCGAGGGCAAGCGGCTCGGAGAGCTGATGTGTCTTGCTTATGCAAAGCAATTTGGCATCAACGCCGTGGCTGGGCGACTCGCCCAGACCTTCGGAGCGGGGATTCTGCCGACCGAAGGTCGCGTCTTCAAACAGTTTGCCTCGAGTGCCATGGCTGGTGAGCCAATCGTGCTCCATACGGACGGGATGAGCGAAGGCAATTACGTGTATTCGACCGACGCTCTCTCAGCTATTCTTTTGCTCTTATCCAAGGGCATCTCTGGGGAGACCTACAACATTGCGAATGAGGCATGCCACTCAACGATCCGCGGCATGGCAGAGATGGTGGCAGAAAGATTCGGAGGTGACCATTGTAGCGTTGTAATCGAAGGAAAAGACTCCTCACAGTTCGGATACGCTGCACCTACGAAGATGACGCTGCGCTCGAACAAACTTCGCGCGCTTGGTTGGGAACCGATAGTTAATTTAGAAGAATCTTACCGCAGATTGATTGGTTTTTTAGCTGATAGTAACAGCAATTGTTAGCTAATCTAATTTAACTATTTACAACAGTTCCAGCTGTGTTTTCGGTTCCGGACGCCATTAGTGTCCGGAACCCAGTATTGTTTAAAATTGGGATCTAAATGATAAGCACTATGAAATCCAATAAACCTCGTGTTTTAGTTTCAGGAGTTGGGACACGTTTTGGTGGTACTGAGACCGTAGTGAGCCGCTATATTGGCGCTTTGTCTGAAAAATATGCTTTCGACACTATTAGCTCAAGACCATATCAACAAGTCGAGTACTCAATGGGAGACAATAGAATCATCAATATACCGGGGTGGAAAGAAAATCCCATTGAACATATAACCCGACTTCGCCGCTTATTTTACGGGCATGGAACTGAATACTGTGCTTTTTGGCATAATGCAAACTCTTATTGGAATATTGAAACAATTGAGCTTGCGGCTAAGGCGAATATTCCTGTTAGGATTTGTCATTATCATTGTTCACAAGCACTGGGCGGGCCAGCGAAAAGGTTTTCCACCTGGGCACTTAGAAAGCATGTTGCGAATTTAAGCAATGTTTTACTCGCCTGTTCCCAGGAGGCTGGGG
>DBEZXT010000149.1:0-12619 GCA_048291645.1 Collinsella aerofaciens
ACCAAACTGCGCCACGTCCCGAAGGTGTTGAGCAGCTAAGGTCTAAACCTTGCGTGTCCCAAAGCGAAGGAAATTATAGGGGAGACTCCCCGCCTGTGCAAGCATTGATGCCTTAGCTCCTCGAATGTGCAACAAAACGACTATGGAGCAGACCGATCACAAACGCCACCACGGCAACCGGCGCCCAAGCGGCACCGATATCCGCCAGCGGCAGCACATCAAACGGCAGCCACGCGCCCGCAAAGAACGCATCGCGGACCGAGGTGATCACGCTCTGCACGGCAACCACGCCGCCGACCCAGACCCACACCTGCGGATGGGCGTCGCAAAAGCCGTGCACCAGGCCCATCAGCACCAGCACGATGGCAACGGGATACAAGGCGTTGAGCATAGGCACCGAGAACATAAGAATCACGTCGAGGCCCACGTTGGAGAGCACGCACGAAAACGCCGCGAACACAAAGGCGAGAACCGCAAAGGGGCGGCGCATGGCCTCCTCGGAGGCCTCCGCTCCCCCTTCGACCACATACGTCTCGCAGAAGTAACGCGAGCAGCAGCTGATAAGGCCAATGCACACGTTCATGCAGGCTAGGAAGAAAATCGCAAAGACGACAACCGTGCCAGCAAGACCAAAGTGCATGGAGGCCGAACGCGCAAGGATGGCGGCGCCGTTGGTAGCGTCGGGCATCACGGTGCCGAGCTGCATACCGGCAAGGCCCAAGCCGCAGTAGATGATGGCCATGAGCACGCCGGCGATCACACCGGAACGCGAGATCTCGAAGGCCACGCGCTTGTCATCGGTAACGCCCAGCTCATGGATAGTCTCGGCGATAATGATGCCGAAGGCGAGCGACGCGAGCAGGTCCATGGTCTGATAGCCAGTCAGAAAGCCCTGCACGGCGGCGCCTGCATCGTAGGGAGCCTGAGGCGCGGCAGCCGGTCCCAGCGGCGAGATCACGGCAGCACCCACGACGAGCACGATGAGCGCAATGAGCGCGGGGCCCGTAATGCGGCCGAGCACGCGTGTGATGACACCCGGGCGCAGCGTGAGCGCAAACGCGACGACGAAGAATCCGATGGCAAACACCAGACGTGCCGTGCCGAGCGAAACACCCTCGGGTAGCAGCGGCACCAGCATTTCGAACGCCGTGGAGCTTGTGCGCGGAATGGCCAGGCACGGACCGATGGCCAGGTAGACCGCCGCAACAAAGAATTCGCCAAACTTGGGGTGCACGCGGCCGGCAAGCTCGCGCGCCGTTCCAGCAAGCGCCACGGCGATAAAGCCCATGACGGGCAGACCGATAGCGGCAATCAAAAAGCCAATCATGGCAAGCGGCGTGGCCGTGCCGGCCTGAAGTGCCAACAACGGCGGAATGATGAGATTACCGGCGCCAAAGAGCATCGAGAACAGCGCAATGCCGACGGTAACGACATGGTCGGAGCGCAAACCGCGCGGAGCGGATGAGGCCATAGACACACCTTTCGGGTCGAAACAAAAAAATGGGACGGGCAAAAACACCCGTCCCGCAAGTATAAACGGTCTAGCAGCTTTAGCAGGCTAAATCGCGCAAAGCGTCAATCGCGGTGTCGACTTCCCCGACCGTGTTGAAATAGCCAAACGAGAAGCGAACGACACCTTGGCGCTCGGTCCCCAGCGCACGGTGCATGAGCGGAGCGCAATGGGCGCCGGGGCGCGTCGCAATCCCCCACCCTTGCATGAGCGCGTCCGAGATCTCGGCCGAATCGATATCACCCACGTTGAGTGAGACGATCGCCGAGCGCGTGGGTTGGTCAAACGCACCGTAGAGCGCAATGCCGGGGATTTCGCGAACGCCGTCGAGGAAGCGCTCTGCAAGCGAGCGCTCATGCGCCGCAATCGCCTCGACCCCGCCTTGTGCCTCGATAAAGTCGAGACCGGCGGAAAGGCCTGCGATACCGTGACCGTTGAGCGTGCCCGCCTCAAGGCGCGTGGGCCACTCAAGCGGCTGCAGCTCATCGAAGCTGTGAACACCGGTGCCACCCATGGCCCACGGAGCCACGTCAATGCCTTCCGCCACGGCCAGGCCGCCGGTGCCTTGAGGTCCCATGAGCCCCTTGTGGCCGGTAAAGCACACCACGTCAAGCCCCATGGCATCCATGTCAATCTTCGCCGTACCGGCAGACTGCGAGGCGTCGACGATCACGAGCGCGCCGGCCGCATGGGCCATGGCGGCAACGCGTGCGATGTCGACCGCGTTGCCGGTCACATTGGAGGCATGCGTCACCACCACGGCACGCGTGCCCTGCGTGACCAGCTGCTCGAGCTCGTCGTAGTCGAGCGCGCCATTCGCGTCGCAGCCCGCATGCTCAACGGTCACGCCCTGCTCTGCCGCCAAGCGGTTGAGCGGACGTAGCACGGAGTTGTGCTCGAGCACCGTCGTGACCACGCGGTCGCCGGGGCACACCACGCCATTGATGACGGTGTTGAGCGCCGCGGTGGAGTTGGGCGTAAAACAAACATGATCGGCCCGCGGGCAGCCCAGCAAGCGCGCAAGCTTGGCGCGGCAGCCGTGGATGGTACGCGCCGCATCGAGCGCACCCGACGTGGCACCGCGCCCAGCATTGCCGAGCGAGCACATCGCCTGCGTCACGGCATCGATGACCGTCTGCGGCTTGTGCATGGTCGTCGCCGCGTTATCCAGGTAGATCATCGCACGACCTCCCACATATCAATCACGGTATAGCCCTCGGTGGGAACGCCCGCCGCGGCGAGTTCGCCGCGCAGCAGCTCCTCATCGGCAGGCAACGCCTTCCACGCCAGACCGCAGCCGGCAGCGACCTCCCCGGGCACGGGAATCGTTCGCCCGGGAAGGCCGCGCTCGATGCAAAGGGACTCGCAGCCCATGGCGGCCGCCGTGGTGGGAAACGTGATGACAAGCGCCGGGCGCTTCTCCCTCATAGCAACTCCAACCAATACGCTACGGGCGCACGACGCGCACGGCCTGCTCCATCTTCTCCACGATCACGTACATATTGGTGACCTCGCCTACTGCAAGCTGGTCCTTAATGCCATAGTGGTCGAGGCAGGTGCCACAGGTAAGGATCTCGACGCCCTGCTCGGCCAGACCCTTCAGGTCGTCGAGTACCGGAGAGCCCTCTACGGTGAGCTTGGCGCCGCCGTTGTAGAACAGCATGGTCGCGGGCAGCTCCTCCTGCTGCGTCACGGCAAAGATGAAGGCCTTCATGAGCTTGTGGCCCAGCTCATCGTCGCCACGGCCCATGCAGTCGGTGTAGACGGAAATGACGAGCTTGCCCTTGCCGGCGCTGGCATCACAGAAGGCAGCGCCATCTTGCTCGAGATCGGCCACGGCAACGGTGCCAGAGGCCGCCACGGTCACGTGCCACTCGGCGTCAGAAACCTTCTCGACCGAGGCCGTGCAGCCCTTCTCCTGTGCCATCTTGGAAATGTTCTTGACGGCAGTCTCGTTGTCGACCGAGGTCACCACGGCGCCCTCGCCATCAAGCTGTTTGAGTGCCTTAAGCGTCTTGACGACGGGCAGCGGGCAGGCATCGCCCATGGCATTGACTTCAATCTTGGTAGACATAGCAAATTCCTTTCGAAAGGGGCCGCCCAGAACAGTAGGCGGTCGCATAAACAGTTTTCCTTAATGCACAACGCGGACGGCAGGGCCGCCCGGCTCTGCCTCGCACACGCGCCCAACAACGGCAGCGATGCGCCCCTCGGCATGTAAACGACGCGCAAGCTCATCCACATCGGCAGCAGGTGCCGCGATGAGCAGGCCACCAGACGTCTGCGGATCGTACAGCGCATCCAACATGCCCGGCTCCAGGTCTTCGTCGGCAGCCACGCGCGGGCCAAAGAAGCCCTGGTTGCGGTAGGAGCCCGCGGGGATAATGCCCAGACGCGCCATGTCGAGCACCTGGTCAAAGAGCGGCACCGCCCCCGACGCAAGCTCAACCTGCACGCCCGAGCCCTCGGCCATCTCGCACGCATGCCCGATCAGACCAAAGCCCGTAATGTCAGTACAACCGTGAAGCTCAAGTCCCTCGGCCAGACGAATCGGGGCCTCGTTGAGGGTACGCATCGAGTCAAACACGGCTGCGGCCTCGTCCTGCTCGATGAGCTCGCCCTTAATGGCCGTGGTGATGATGCCCGAGCCAACCGCCTTGGTCAGCAGCAGGACATCGCCCACGCGCGCGCCGCTGTTGGCGAGCATGCGGTCGAGCGCGACAAAGCCGCTCACGGACAGGCCGTACTTGGGCTCGTCGTCGTTGATGGTGTGGCCACCCGCGATGGAGCAACCCGCCTC
Organism: Collinsella aerofaciens; assembly: GCA_048291645.1. GTDB lineage: Bacteria > Actinomycetota > Coriobacteriia > Coriobacteriales > Coriobacteriaceae > Collinsella > Collinsella aerofaciens_CG. Next base: position 4,311 of record DBEZXT010000149.1, read on the forward strand.
GACGCACTTGTCGGCGCCACCCGCCAAAATCTGCCCGGCAACCTCAACGCCCAGACAGCTCGGGATGCACAGCAAGTTCATGGCATGGCTCGGCCGCCCGCCCATGGCGTAGATGTCCGACAGTGAGTTTGCCGCGGCAATCTGGCCAAAGAGGAAGGGGTCGTCCACCATGGGTGGGAAGAAGTCGACGGACTGCACGAGGCCCAAGTTATCGCCAACGCGAAAGACGCTCGCATCGTCGGAGGTATCGAACCCCACGAGCAAGTTGTCGTTATGCACATTGGGTAAATCGCCCAGGACCTGGGCGAGGGCTCCGGGGGCCAACTTAGCGGCTCAACCGCTCGCGGCCGTCATGGACGTGAGCCTCACGGTGTCTTTAGCCATACGAACCCCCTTCCAACAAATCAACGACTTTAAGTATACGCCCCAGGCACGCTTCCCAAGAGACCGCCGACGGCTCGAACGTCGAAGGCGGCGCCGCAAGCGCCTGCGCGATAGCATCTGCCAGTGCGCGCTCAAACAACGGAAGGTCGGCCGCCACGGGCGTGTCGACATCCGTCATACGCGGCGACGCCACCCACGTCACGGGAGCACCGGGAAGCATCGCCTCCATCCAGGGACGAACGCCGGGCAAATCGGTCGCCACAACTTTGCAGCCGCACGCGAGGGCCTCGATCGTCACGAGCGGCAGACCCTCGTAAAACGAAGGCAGCACAAAGACATCGGAACTTCGGTAGGCACGCACGAGTCCATCGCTATCCAGGCGCCCCGCCAGCGTCACCGGCACATCCGAGGCCGCGGCCAAGCGCTCGATACGCGCGTACTCGGCATCGTCCCCGCGGCCGCCCACAAGTACCAAGCCAGATGGGCAGACGTCATCGTCAATCGGCAATGACACGGCTCGAACCAGCGACTCGACGCCCTTTTTAAAGCAAATCTTGCCCACGTACACAAGCGATCCCGGCTGCCTCGCCACGCTTGCGTCGCGGCAGAAGACGCGATGGTCGTAGCCCGTCCCAATCACGTGGATGCGATCGGCATCGACGCCGCACACCAGGCCAATCTGCTCAGCCTGCTCAGCATGAAGCGCAAAGACGGCATCGAGCCGACGAACCGCACTTACGATGCGATCGCGCTCGAGCGCATGCGAACGAAGCTGGCGCAGATCGGTCGAATGGCACACGGCAACAACCGGCACGCCCCGGACGCACTCGCGCGCCAATGCGGTCACCAGATACAGGTGATGGCAGAGCACCAGATCGGGCCGAAACTCAGCCACCGCCCGATCGATTGCAGCAGCAAATGCCCGCTCAAATGCCTTGAGCATCGAAGGCGTCAGGTCACGATAGCGTGTAGAGGGATAGGGCATGACATCGGACATACCGCAGATGGGAAACGGCAGCTCGGGCGACTCGAACGGTACGGCAAACACGGCAGCACGCCGGTCCAGCTCGCCTTGGGTATCACCCGGTGCCGCGCCGCAAAGCACGGCGGCGCGATGCCCCGTCTCGATCTGTTCGCGCACGAGCGCGGCAAGGTAGGTGCCGCTGCCGGTGCTATCTGGTTTTTGTGCCGAGATATTGAGGATGCGCATGTCGCGGTACACCCCTAGGCCAAGGCGGCGGCGCGGATAGCCGCGCCGATCGCTCCGGCAAAGCGAGCCTGGGGCGAGGTGGTCACGGGTGCGCCCAAAAGTTCGCCCAGCCGCTCCACAACGTAGGCGTTCTCGCACAGGCCTCCCGTCAGGTAGTACGGGGCGCCCGCGGCCTGCCCGGCCATGGTCGCCACGCGCGAGACCACGCTGTCGATCACGCCACGCGCAATGTTCTCGCGCGGCTCACCGCGACCGATCAGGCTGATGACCTCGCTTTCGGCAAACACCGTGCACATGCTGCTGATCTTGGTGGGTTCGCCGGAACGCGCCAGGTCGGCCATCTGCTGCTGGGAAATGCCTAGGCGGTCGGCCATGATCTCCAAAAAGCGCCCCGTGCCGGCGGCGCACTTGTCGTTCATGGCAAACTTGGCCACGCGGCTGCTTTTAAGCTGGATGACCTTGGTGTCCTGACCGCCCACGTCGATCACGGTGCCATGGTCGCCAAACAGGCGCACGGCACCGGTGCCATGGCAGGTGATCTCGGTCACGACCTTGTGCGCATAGGGCACGGCAACACGGCCGTAGCCGGTCGCGATCACGCGCACGTCGTTGGCAGCCACGTCATAGCCAGCCGCTGCCAGTGCCTCGCGCAGCCGTTCGGCCGCATCGACCGAGGAGAACCCGGTTGGCTGCACGCACGTCCACGCCACCGAACCCTCCCCGTCGACCACAGCAGCCTTAGCCGCCGTAGACCCGATATCGATCCCGATCCCTATCATGGCTCTCTCCCAATCTAAACATCAAAGGTAGCGGCGCGTTCAGGCGCCTTAACTCTAGGTTTCTCAGGTGCCGGAGGTTACCCCGAAAGAGGAGCGCAGCGTACTTTGGTACGCAAGCGACGGTTTGAGGGGCAAGATCCGGTGCCTGAGGAAGCTAGAGGGTTTCGATGAAGGCGGCGATGCGGGTCTCGATCTGGCCCATGTCACCGTTGCTGTAGTCGGTCTCGATCTTCATATACGGAATACCCGCACCCTCGACGGCCTCCTGCATGCGCGCGCTCTCAACGTTGAAGGTGTGGCACGCCTGGAGCACGCTCTCTACCACGCCATCGACATGGTACTTCTCGCACATGGTCAGCGTGTTCTCCATGCGGCCGTCGTTAGGCGTCATGACCGAGCAGTTGATATCCAGGTAGCGGTCGGCGATGGCGCGCAGAATGTCGGGCGCGTCCGGGTCGATCATCATAGCCGCCGTGCGCTCGCCCGAGCAGTCGTCCATGCACACGACCACGCCGCCGTTGGACTCGATGGTGCGGCCAATCTTGTTGATCACACCGCCCACCGGGCAACCGGTGATCAGAATGCGCTTGGCGTCCGCCGCAACCGGGCGCTCGCCCGCGTCGTAGGCTTCGCGCAGCATGGCGACCTTTTGCTCCAGCTGCTGCGTATAGGCCTCAATATCAAAGCTGAACGTACCGGCAAACATAGTGCTCATCAAGTCGACGCCGCTCATGGCCGCCGGCTGATTGGCCTGCAGCGCAAACATCTCGAGCTGGGCCGCACGCAAGCGGTTGCGACGACGGACGGCAGCACGCAGGTCATCGTCGGTAATCGTGATGCCGTAGAAGCCCTCGAGCTCCTCCTTGAGCAGGCGGCACTCCTCGTACCAGCCTTCACGCTCGTAGGCGCGATCACGACCCTGCGGAAGATGCAGAATGTGCGTGCGCTTGAGCTCGTTGAGTAGCTCGTACATCTTCTTCTTGCCGTCGCAGGTGGTCTCGCCGATGATCATGTCGCTAAAGTACGTAAACGGGCACTTTTGCGAGTAGGCAAAACCGTAGGTCGACTTGATGAGCGGACACAGATTTGCCGGCAGCACCTTCTCGGCCTCGGGAATCACCTCGTCGGATGTACCGCACAAGGCCACACTTGCAGCGCCCGCGGCATCGATGATCTCGAGCGGCGTATAGCTGCACAAAAAGCCGACCAGGCGATTGCCCGCCTGCTTGTAATCCTTAACGCGAATAAACGCCGCCTTGCGCTGCTCGTTGAACTCCTCAAACGTGGATGGCAACGGCTGCTCCATATTTTCCGACATATAACTCCTTAACAAACCTTTTAACCAACCAAGGAAACGGCTTTCCCAGGTGCCCGAGGTTGCCGTGAAAAAGGAGCGCCGCGTACTTTGGTACGCAAGCGACGGTTTGAACGGCAAGATCGGGTGCCTGGGGAAGCCGCCGGGACGAATAGTCCTAAATGGTTTCCAAGAAAGCCTCAATCCTGGTTTGCAGTTGGCCTGCATCCTCGCCGGCGTAGTCGGTCGTGATGTGCATAAACGGAATGCCGGCCTCCTCGGCAGCCTTCTCCACGGCAAACGACTCCATCTCGTAGAGCGTGCAGAACTGCAGGGCCACGTCGACGATGCCGTCGGCATGCAAGTCCTTGGCCATCTGGACAATGTCCTTCATACGCTGATCGTTGGGCGTAAAGACGGCGCAGTTAATCTTAAAGTAGCGCTCGGCGATGGCGTCGAGCATCTCGTCGACCGTCTCACCGGACTCGTCGACCAGGTCCTTGTAGTAGCGCGAGCCCGTGCAGGACTCCTCGCCTACCACAACGCCGCCGGCCTTCTCGATGAGGTTGAACAGCTTCCAGTTGGGCACGGCCATGGGCGTGCCGGTGTACAGGATGCGCTTGGTCCCCTTGGGCGCCACGCCCTCGCCGGCCTCAACGCGCTGCTCGCACTCGGCGGCCATCTCGTTGATGGCTCCGGTCAGACGCGGCGTATCGTCCATAAAGGCGGCCTGAACGGTCAGCAGGCTGTCGAGACCGCTGATGGGTGCCGGGTCGGCAGCGCGCGTGGCAGCGAGGCGCTGCAGGGCGCGACGCTTCTCATTGACGGCGTGGATGGCGGCCTTCAGACGCTCGGGCGTAATCTTGACGCCACACTCTTCCTCGATCTTGGCGGCGAGCTTCTTGACCTCGGCCTTCCAGGTCACGAGCGTCGACTCGTCGTGTACGTTGGGAATATCCATGACGTACATGTCCTTTTGCGTGGCAAAGAACTCGTAGGCCTTCTTCTTGCCATCGCAGGTGTTCTCGCCCACCACCAGGTCGCTCGACTCAATGTAGGGGCAGACCTCGCCCAGCTTAAAGCCGGCAAAGCTCTTGATAAGCGGACAGGTGTTGCGCGGCAGGTGCTCCTCGACCTTATCGGTTGCCCAATCGGCACCCGAGCACAGGCCCACGGGAATGCCGTCACAGGCAAGCACGATCTCCTCGGGCACGTACACGCAGAATGAGCCGACGATCTTGGTGGCCTCGCCGGCCTCCTTCTTGTCGAGCATCTCCTTAATACGGCCGCTGTGGATGTTGGTGGCCACAAAGTCCAGGTAGGACGTGGACTTGGGGCGATTGTTCTGCGTCAGGAACATGTCGCCGTACATCTGGCCCACGGCGCCCAGCAGCATGTCGTGATCGGCAAGATTCATGCCGAGGCTCTCCCACATCGGATGGAAATCAAATTCTTCAGCCATAACGGTTCCCCTCTCGAACCAAAAATGAATAGCTACGGTATTGCTGCACGGTGGGTGGCGAAAACCCAGCCGCGCCTAAACCCGGAATTTTGGGGAACCTGCTTTGCGGTCGATTATTTAGTTGTGCGTCGTCTCTCCCGGAGCCGTGAACATACCTGCTCATATGCGGCTCCGAGCCATATACAGGGCGCGCGCGGCAACGCGACGCGAATATGTCATCTGCAGCACCGGCGCACCCTCCTTTTCTCGTCGAAGGTAACTATATCAACGGTTGTCGTCCAGACGAACACCGTTGACATTCGTACGACAGCGTCGTGTGCCGTCGTTTAATAAATAATTATCTTGATTGATAAGAGTTTGTCATCTCTCATTCGACGAACGACAAAAACAAAGCCGCCGAGGCTTATATCCCCGACGGCATTACCCGGCGCTATCGACAAACCAAATGGATCCTGCTGGCATCAAAATGCATGCGCAGCGTCTCGCCTGCTTGCGGTAGCTCGTCGACAGGCATGCCCACTTTGTTGACCTTCCACTGCAGACGCGTGGGCGCATCGGCCCGCGGCGCATCCAACAGCACCAGGCGCTCAAAACGCGAATCGCTCACGCGCGCCACGTGCAGGTCGTAGCTGTTGCGACCCCGCTCAGCACGATTGTCAACATGGAAGTAGCTTGCGCGAATGCCCAGGTACACCACATTATCGGGAACCTCGCGGCCCACGTTAAAGGTCATGTCCCAGTCGAGGGCTTCAACTTCTTCGTCGCCGATCTTGCGCGCCCGGCTTGTATTCTTGCAGCCCGTCAGGCGCAGCGCCGCCAGCGTCTGCGGGCGGCGGACCACGTCCTCAATGGAGCCGATCTCCTCAACATGCCCGTCGTGCATCACGCAGATACGCTGGCACAGGCGGCACGCTTCGTCGATGTCGTGGCTCACGTAGAGCACGGTGCGGTTGCATACATCGAACAGGTCGAGCATGTTCTGCTCGAGTGCGCTCTTAAGATAGGAATCGAGCGCGCTCATGGGCTCGTCGAACATAAAAATGCCCGGATGCGCCGCCACCATACGGGCAAGCGCCACGCGCTGCTGCTGGCCGCCCGAGAGACGCGCGGGATAGCGGTCGGCGAAATCGGTCAGGCCAAAGATGCCCAGATAGCGTTCGGCGAGCTTTTTGCGCGCGGCGGCGTCGCCCGCGTCCTTTACACCGGCGCACACGTTATCGGCCACCGTCATGTTGGGAAACAGCTGATAGTTTTGGAACAGCAGGGCACACTTGCGCTCCTGGGGCGACAGGTTGATGCCCGCCGCCGAGTCAAAAAAGGTCACGCCGTTGACAACGATCTTGCCCTCGTCGGGGGTCTCCACACCGGCAATGCAGCGCAGTGTACAGCTCTTGCCACAACCCGAGGCGCCCAGCAGCGCCACACGCTCCTCGCCGGCCTCAAGCTGCATGTCGAGCATAAACCCCGGAAAGCGCTTTTTGATATCCAGGACAAGCGACACGGCCTATCGACCTCCCTTCGAGACGGCGTCATCGCGCATGAGCTCGGCCAGCGCCTCGCGATCGATACGCAGCGCATCGCCGCCGACTGGGTCGAGCGAATCGGCCTGGCCACCCAGCTGCTTGGCCTGCTTGCGCTCCGCACGGGAAAGGCCCCGCTCGCGGTACTTTTGCGAATGAGCGGTGTACATATTGATGAACAGAATGACCAGGAAGCTGAACGCAATTACGACCACGACCCAAAAGAGGGCCACCGACGTGTTGCCGCCCATCCACTCAAAGTAGATGGCGATGGGGATGGTCTGGGTAATGCCGGCGTAGTTGCCCGCAAAGAACAGGGTGCAGCCAAACTCGCCCATGGCACGCGCGAAGGCGAGCACCGTGCCGGCGGCAATCGAGGGCCAGCCAAGCGGCATCATGAGCTTGGCAAAGATGCGACGTTCGGACCATCCCAAGGTTCGCGCGGCGTCGAGCATCTGCGTGTCGAGGCTCTCGAAGGCTCCGAGCGCCGTGCGGTAGACCAGGGGAAACGACACCACCACGGCGGATATCACCGCCGCGGGCCACGTAAAGACGATCGAGATGCCATGCGCGATAAGCCACCGACCGACCCCGGTCGATCGACCAAACAGCATGAGGAGCAGAAAGCCGCAAACCGTGGGCGGCAGCACCATAGGGATGGTAAAGACCGAGTCGAGCAGGCCCTTGATACGGCTCGTAGTACCCATGGTCTTCCATGCGGCAAACAGGCCCAGCGCAAAGGAGATCAGCAGGGCGAGGCCGCTCGTTTTGATAGACACCCAAAACGGACGATAGTCGATGTCGCCCAAAAAGGAGGCCAAGGAGGTCAAGGGGCCCTGCTCATCCCGCAACACGACAGACGATGCCTCTACCATTTGAGCGCTATCAAGCCAACGCGCGCCGCCCTTGGCATCACCCGAGGCTGATGCAATCACCACATAGCGGTCCCCATCCGCACCGCGCTCGTCAAAGCTATAGGTATACCCGCCGGCATCAAACGTTGTTTCCGCCGTGACATACCAAGGAAGATCCACGTCCCCCAGCTGCGCACCTCCCATGCAGTTTGCGCTGTCGAGCTCACAGACGAGGGCCTTGAGACCCGATACGCACTCGTTGTCCTGCGGATCCAACCCATACTTCTCGACCGCCTTGGGCGATATCCACACCACAACGCGATCGGCGGCAGGCGCCACTACAAGGTCCACGTCCTCGTCAACGGGAAACCGGTAGCCCTCAGGCTGGCCCTCCATGGCACGAGCGGTCCCCTTGGCCAACCGCTCAAAACCTTCGATCCCATAGGAAAGCCCATGAGCGGTCGCAGCAACCTGGGCCCCGTGCTCAGCGTCCCCGGCAAACGCAAATCCCGGCACCCAGCAAAGCGCGAAGGTCAAAGCACAGGCGACAAGCATGCGGAATCTATTAAGCACGAAAAGCTCCAAGCGAATACAAGGACGAAGTGAAAAACAAAACGATGGAATTATCGCGCCAAGCCGCACTACGCGGAAAGCTCAAAGCCGTACTTGGCCCAAATCTTCTGGGCCTTCTTGTTGGTCAGGCAGAAGTCGATGAACGCCTTGGCCTTGTCGGCGTGCTCGGAGCTCTCGGCAACGGCACCCGGGTACACGATGGGCTTGTGCGAGTCCTCGGGGCACACAAAGGC
>DBEZXT010000150.1:0-40641 GCA_048291645.1 Collinsella aerofaciens
TTGAACACGAACGCGCAACAGGCGAGCCCGATAAGCGGGAGCCACTGCCTGAGTGCGATACCACCTTGCTTTGTTTGAGCCATATAGGAAAACCTCTCCGATTATCTTGAGCGGTGGGCGATTATAGCAATGAGAAGTCTATAAAATGAGCAACAAAAGAATTCTTGGAAAACGATCGTTAACAGACGGCGCGCCAATTCTGCTTAGAAAGCAAGGTACGCAGGAACTCAATGTCGAAAACGCGGCTTTATCTTCGGGCTATCGCGCCTGCTCGGATACGCACAAGGACACCCCCATGAGCACGTCAATTTCGAGCCAACTCGCAACCGCACAATGAACTAGCAAAAGCAGCATATAAGCAAACGCCCCATAATAAAGTCCCTCATGCACAAGCGCCGTCACTGAAAGTGCCGACGGCAGCGCCGCACTCGAAACTACCCATCCAACAAGAACCTGGATAGCGCAACTTGCAACCAGGTTCCATGCCACCAGCAGCGCTGCGGGACGCGCGATTTCTCTCCAGGAGGAACGAAGCACCGTGACCGAACGCATGATGTAGCGTGGTGCAAACCGAATGCCTCGTAGTCCCCTCTGCTCCACGCCCGCATCTTCAATTAACACGAATACGAACGACGCGGAAAGAAGCGTCACGATTACTGCCACCACAAGAGAGCACAACACCCCGAGCTGACTGCTCGCAAGCGAGGCAAAGACTACAATTGCCGATAAAATCAAATGAACCAAATAAATTAGCAGCGCCCCAGAAATCTGGAGGGGAACCGTCGAGGCCAAGAGATAAACCGGAGGGGTTCGAGCAGGTTGCACCGTCTCTTTGGACCGGTCGACGGCAAATAATGAAAAAGCCACATTCGATAGAAGCAGGTTTAAAAAGGCCGCGACCACAGTGCAAATAAGCGTAATGGACGGATTGATATAGGCGAGCTCAGTTGCAACGTTTGATACACCAATTTGAAGCGCGCTCATAACAAACAAGGGGATATATAACGCCATCGTGCAGCCACTCCGGCATTCCTTCGCCCGATCGCCCGATTCCAGAAAGACATTGAAGTTCTCTCGCAAGTTCACTCTATACCCGTTTTCTTACTAGGCAGGGCGAACGGGCGCCAATATAAACGCCGGTCCGCCCATCCATAATTTCTAGTTTTAACGTCCAGACTAGTCTGTCCAGCCGTCGATGAAGTCGCGGTTAAGCTCAAAGTACTGCGCGGCGATATCTTTCGCCAAGGAGTACGAATTAACGAGCGGGTGCATCGCGAGGCTCTCGACAATGTCGCGCTTCGATCGGTTAACGATGCCACGCGCCACGGTGCGCTCGTAGTACTTGACGCGACGAATCAATTCGAGGTTTCCCGCGGGCACAGAATCGGCTTCGACGCGATGCGGTACACAGCCATCGGTGGAGATATCGCACGTTGACTCAATGACGTCTGTATCGAGAAGGCCAGGGATGGCGCCATTGTTGGGGGTGCACAGGATCATCTGCTGTGTCTTGCCAGAGCGAGCAATATCCATGAAACGGAGCGCGACACCTGCGTATCCGCCAGCATCTTTGCCGTACACGTCAAACGTCCACGGCTTGTCGCGGTGAATACCCGTCTCGGCCGCCATGTAGTTGTTTTCACGCATTCCGTACCACTTCTCAAAGCACGCGAGGCCCTTTTCGAAGTCGTTCTCAATATCGATAGATGCAAGCTCGCTCGTCATTTCTCGATTAATTTCTTCGATTAGTTCGCCGCGTGTCTGGGGCGAAGAGAGAACGTTGGCAACGGCGCGCTCGCGATAGTAGAAATAGTATAGGTACTCATTTGGCACGCATCCGCGATTTAGAACGAGGTCCTTCTCGAAGAACCTAAGATCTGTATGAGCATATGCCCCGTCGTCGTGGATCAAGTCGGGCATGATGTCCTCGCCGTCAACCGTCACATTGCGGAAGAACGAGAGGTGGTTGAGTCCATAGCACTCGCCCTGAACCGATGCGGGATCAACGCCTTTATACTCGGCAAACTGATGCAACATGCCCGAGGGGGCATCGCAAATGCCATAAGTAAAATCATAGCCCATATCGCGTAGGGCCTGAGATACGACGCCAGCGGGATTAGTAAAGTTAAACACCTTGACGCCCGGCTTTGCGTACTTCTTGATTAACTCGCAATACGAAGCAAGCGCAGGGACGGAGCGCATGGCAAAAGACACGCCGGCTGCGCCAGTCGTCTCTTGGCCAAGAACCCCATGCGAAAGAGCAATGCGCTCATCGCGAACGCGCATATGGTCCCCACCGACGCGAATCGTCGTGATCACATAATCGGCGTCCTTAACAGCCTCGACTGCATCGCCCGTCAGTGAAAAATTAAGCGTGGGGCAAAGCATGCTCGAGACATGGGCGGCAAGGCCACCGTAGATGCGCAGCTTCTCGGGATCATTGTCCATAAACACAAGTTCGTCGATCCCAAGCGATGACGCCTGCTGGGCTATGCTCTTTGCCAAAAACATGGAGCGGACGCCACCGCCACCTATGACCGTAAGTTTCATATCGAAACCCCCAATAGCACATTCAATATTGCATGGTTCGCCTGTGTTTGGATATTGTATCCAGCATGGAGGGTCGCTTCCCGCCCCGACTGCAAGGCGGGAAAGGAATTCCCCAAGGAGTTATTATTTACGCAACGGAAGCGGCCACACACGTCCGGCGGGAAGGGAGCACCGATGGTTGATAAAAAGCAGATTTCCAAGCTCTACTCAGCCGCAAAGCTATCCGAAACCGAGCAAAGCGTACTCGAATACCTGCTCAACAATATCGACACCCTCGATGATATTGGCATAAAACCCGTCGCCATGGCATGCTTTACCAGCATGACGACAGTCATCAGGCTTTCTAAAAAGCTCGGCTACCGTGGCTACCGCGAAATGATGTACGATCTCAAGCACCTTCAGCATGTCTCCCGCGAAATGAATCAATCACTCAAAGACAGTAGCGTCCACTTCGTATGCCACACCGGAGATGTAGACGTATTCATCGCCGCACTGCATCGCAACAGAATGATCGGAGTAAACGGAGAGGGCTTCTCACGCATCGTTGCGCAGTACATGGCGACCAAGCTCGTTGGACTTGGCTTTTTGGCCGTCATACAGGACTTCCTAGAAACCGATCAGTTTGTCGAATCCAACCGAAATACGCTCAGCTGCATGATGCTCATATCCAAATCGGGCCAGACAGAAGCCATCCTGGAAACCGCAAGGGCATGCCACGACGCGGGCATTACGACTCTCGCGTTTACCGGCAACGAAGACAGTGAACTCGCCAAGACGGCAGACGCGATCTTTACGATACATGACGATCACCCAATGGATCTTAAGAACGTTAAGCCTAACTGCTTTACCGGAAGTTGTATTCTCGCATTCGAAGAACTATTGAGTATCTGCCTTGACAATCTAAAACAAGAAGGCTTGGCCCCCTAAATCATGCGATAGGAAGCCAAGCCCTGGAATTGCGCTATGCAATTGAAAGCCACTTGCGCGTTTTACTCGTCACCGAGAACTTCGTGCACCTCAGAAGCGACTTCGCCGACACGAGGACCGTAAATGACCTGGATTGCCTTGTCGCTCAGGCGGATAACGCCCATAGCTTCAAGATTCTTGGTGAACACCTCGTCGTCTGCAACCTTAGAACCATCCTTGACAATCACGCGAAGACGTGAGATGCAGTTGTCAAGATCATCAATGTTGTCGGCTCCACCAAGCGCTTCGACAATGCCGACAGCAAGCGCGCTGTCCTTGGTCGCACGGTCCTGGACCGCCTTCTCGGGAGTGCTACCAGACTCGCCCTTTGCCTCAGCGGCCTTTGCCTCGAACTCAGCTCTGCTGTTGATCAACTCAATATCGTCACCATCGTCTCGACCGGGCGTCTTGATATCGAACTTAGTAATAAAGAACCGGAAGAGGAAGAAAGCTGCCAGGAAAAAGGCGGGGAGCAGAATAAGGTACGGAAGCAGATTAAGCTTCTCGGGGCGGAATAAGAATGGGATAAGGTCCTTGATATTTCCCTGGTACACCGAAACGCCCATTGCCTCCGAGAGAACTTCACCCAGTCCGGAAAGCGGAGCGTAAACGCCAAAGTAGAGCCAGGGGGCGGCAAACAGGAACGTAAAGAGAATAGGCTCCGTGACGCCAAAGAAAACAGTCGAAATCACTGTGGGGATTAAAAGACCAGCAACCTTCTTGCGGTTCTGGGGCTTGGCACAAGACCACATAGCAAGGGCGATGCCCGGGAACAACGCGTAATCGTTAATGCCATAGCCGGCCATGAAGGCCCTAACCAAGAGCTTGTCACTGTTGGGAGAAGCGAGCTGTGCAAGCTGAATGGCGCTATTGCCCACCACGCGCGTTCCATCGACGACCATGGAGCCGCCAAGCTCAGTCCAATACATGGGCGTCTCGAGCAGCGGATGCAAGCCAAACGGCACAAGGCTCTCGAGCACCCAGCGATAGACAAACGTACCGACCAGACCGGAGCCTTTCACGAACGTCGCAATACCCGAGAAGCATCCACCGATGACGGGCCAGACGAAGTACATGATGCCGCCCAGGACGCCACCGGCGACCAGCGATACAATGGGGACCGTTCGACTGCCCGCAAAAAACGCCAGCGCCGTTGGGAGCTTGGTCTTGTAAAAACGGCCGGTGATCCAGGCGACCAGGCAGCCCACGATAATGCCGCCAAAGACACCAGAGCTGTAGCCAAAAAAGCCGAGCGAGGTAGTGTAGAGTGCGGACTGCTCACTCGCCTGAATGGACGTAAGGCCGACCTTCTGAAGAGCTTCCACCGTTGTATTGTCGGCAGCCAAGCCAGCTGCTCCAAGCAGAATCTCAACCGTCTTGAGCATGGTGAGATAGCAGACAAGGGCAGAAAAGGCAGCCCAGCCCTTCTCTTTGCGAGACAAGGAGAAGGCACAGCCGACGGCAAACAAAACACCGAGGTTTCCAATGATTACCTCGCCGAGACCCTTAAATACCGAGAAGAACGTAAAGAGCGGCGAAGCGGCATACCAGCCCCAATTAACGCCAAGGGACACAAGGGTCAGTTCGGTCGTAAAAACGCTACCGATACCCAAAAAGAGACCGGAAATGGCAATGAGCGTAATCGGAACGAGCATTGCCTTTCCGAACGATTGGAATTTTTCTTTCATCAATTCCCCTCTCAATGATCCTCTATAAACGACTATTGCACCCCACGTCCCCACACAGGCGAAACGGAAGACATGTTCGGCAATAGAAACAAGGTGATTGTAGAAAGGGGCGCACAAAATGCGCATCGACATCGCGTAATACGGTTAAATCGACCGACGATTGCAAGTATTTACGAATCCGTAAACGGCAGCAAATAGACAGCGAACGGCAATCTGAAGCGTAGGACAGTCCCCGCAGGCCGACAATTGCCGTTATTTTGGCTCATTTTATTGAATTGTTGCTCGCCCAAAAGCGCAGAGCATCAACGTGCCCTTAAGCCAACCCCAGCAATATGCCCGCCGAATGCACGACAAACGCCACGATCCAGGCAACGGCGACCTGAAACGCGAATACGGCCACGGCATAGCGCGCGCCCAACTCGCTCTTGACGGCGCCGATTGCCGCCACACAAGGCGGGTACAGCAACGTAAAGACCAAGAACACGTAGGCGGTAAACGGCGAAAACATGGTCGACAGCGCCGCGGGCGACGTTGCGCCCAAAAGCACCGTGAGCGTCGAGATGACGCTCTCCTTGGCAATGAGCCCCGTGACGAGCGCCGTCGAGGCGCGCCAGTCGCCAAAGCCGAGCGGGGCCAACACCGGCGCGATGATGCTACCCAGACCGGCAAGCAGGCTTTGCGACTGGTCGGCGACCACGTTAAAGCGGATATCGAACGTCTGCAGGAACCAGATGACCACCGTAGCGGCAAAGATAATGGTAAAGGCCTTGGTGATGAAGTCCTTGGCCTTATCCCATGCCAGCATCACCGTCGTCTTGACGCTCGGCAGGCGGTAATTGGGGAGCTCCATGATAAACGGCACCGGGTCGCCCTTAAATGCCGTGCGGTTGAGCACCAAAGCCGCGACGCAGCCGACCACGATACCGATCAGATAGAGCGAGACCATGGCGGGAACCGTCGCCTGCGGGAAAAACGCCCCGCACAGCAAGCCGTAAACCGGCAGCTTGGCTGAGCAGCTCATAAACGGCGTGAGCATGACCGTCATCTTGCGGTCGTGCTCGGATGGGAGCGTACGGGTCGACATGATAGCCGGCACGGTGCAGCCAAAACCGACGAGCATGGGCACGAAACTGCGGCCCGACAGGCCAAAGCGACGCAACACCTTATCCATGACAAAGGCCACGCGCGCCATGTATCCGGAGTCTTCCAGAATGGAGAGGAACAAAAAGAGCACGACGATAATCGGCAGGAAGGTCAGCACACTGCCCACGCCCGTTAGCACGCCGTCGACAGCCAGCGAGCGCACCACGTCGTTGGTACCGAACGCCTTGAGGCCCGCATCGGCCGAGGCGATGATGGCAGCGATACCGTCCTCCATAAGTCCCTGCAACGCCGCGCCGATCACGCCAAACGTCAGCCAAAAGACGAGGCCCATGATCACCAGAAACGCCGGAATGGCTGTGTAACGACCTGTCAGGATGCGGTCAATCTTGACGGAGCGCACGTGCTCGCGGCTCTCGTGCGGCTTGACGACGCAACGCCCGCACACGTCGCCGATAAAGCTAAAACGCATATCGGCCAGCGCAGATAGGCGGTCGGTGCCGGCCTCGTCCTCCATCTGGGTGATGATGTGCTCGATAGCGTCGAGCTCATTGCGATCCAGGTGAAGCGCCTCGGTTACCAGCTCATCGCCCTCGACCAGCTTGGTCGCCGCAAAGCGCACCGGGATGTGCGCCGTCACGGCATGGTCCTCGATCAGGTTAGCAATACCGTGGATGCAGCGATGCAGCGCACCGCCGTCCGGACCGTCGGGCGCGCAAAAGTCCAGGCGACCAGGGCGCTCGCGGAACCGCGCCACGTGCAGGGCGTGGTCCACCAGCTCGCCGATGCCCTCGTTGCGGGCAGCGCTAATGGGGACAACGGGCACGCCCAACAGGCTCTCGAGCAAGTTGACGTCCACGGCGCCGCCGTTGGCGGTCACCTCGTCCATCATGTTGAGCGCGATGACCATAGGACGGTCAAGCTCCATGAGCTGCAGTGTCAGGTACAGGTTGCGCTCGATGTTGGTGGCGTCAATGATGTCGATGATGGCGTCCGGACGCTCGTCGAGGATGAACTGACGGCTCACGACCTCCTCGCCTGTGTACGGCGACAGGGAGTAAATGCCGGGCAGGTCGGTAACGCTCGCCTCGGGATGGTTACGGATGGTGCCATCTTTGCGGTCGACCGTCACGCCGGGAAAGTTACCGACGTGCTGGTTGGAGCCCGTCAGCTGGTTGAATAACGTGGTCTTGCCGCAGTTTTGGTTGCCGGCGAGGGCAAAGTGCAGCGGCGCGCCCTCTGGCACGGCCGTCTTTGCCGCACGGGGCGAATACGTCCCCTCGCCCAGGGCCGGATGCTCCGTCGTGCCGATTGCGGCGTTAGCGCGCGGACCCGTATCGGTGTCGTGAATACCCACGAGCTCGATGCGAGCGGCATCGTCCTTACGCAGTGTCAACTCGTAGCCACGCAGGCGAATCTCGAGCGGGTCGCCCATGGGGGCATACTTCATCATGGTGACTTCGGTGCCCGGCGTTAGACCCATGTCCAAAATATGCTGTCGGAGTGCCTGATCGTCCGATGCCACCGATGCGACAACGGCGTCCTTTCCAATCTCGAGTGTATCGAGCTTCACGTCCGTGTTCCTCCCCCGGCGCCCGCAGGGCGTTGTATTTATGTTCACCATGGCTAACCGTTTGCCATGGCTAACCAATTTTAAACTTACATGATAGCGTGAACACACAATGACGTTCAATCGACAGATCGGTGCAAGGGGAATTCTGGGCCATTGCTTCCCAGACGGGCCTGTTGCGGAAACCGAATCCCACTCCGGAACACCTAAACGGGACGGGCTTTCCGGTTGAGGCATCTAGCGGAAACTGCAGCCCGGAATCGGCGCTCAGACTGGGATGCGATTTCCCGATCGAGCCCCTCGGGGAAACTGCGACCCGGAATCTGCGCCCAAAACGGGTCACGATTTCCCAAACGGGACGTGGTTTCCCGCGGGAGCAGAAACAGCCGCCCGCTCCCTCGACAAAATGATCCATTTTCCTCCGTCTCCAACAGATCAAAACGAAGTTGCGGTGGAATAGTTCCTGTTTAAAGCCCCGTGACTTTAATTGGAACTATTTCACCGCAAGTTATGAGGGACGGGATGGGGCTGGCCCTCTTACTCTTACAGATGGCGCTCCAGGAAGCGGAAGGCTAGGCGAATCCAGGGACGGACCGCCACCTGCTTGTCCTCGTTGTCGACCGCGGTGTTGGCGTTGCCGAGCGAAAGGCCGTGACCACCCTGGTCGAAGACGTGCATCTCGCATGCAACGCCCTCCTCGGCCATGCGCTGCGCAAACGGGTAGACCTGCGCGATCGGCGCCGTCTTGTCGTCGGACACGCCCCACACAAAGGTCGGTGGCATCTGGCGCGAAACATGCGTGGTGGGGCAGATGTCGGCCAGATGCTCGTCAGTTGCCTCGCCGCCCGTCACCATCGACAGATAGTCGTTGAGCAAATCGCGCCCCGTCTTGCCGCCCGTCTTGGGCACGCGCAAGTCAATGCGCGGATCGCGCGTCTGCATGTCGCGCACATAGGCAAAGTCGAGCAATGGATAGCCCAGCACCACGGCATCGGGACGAATGTCGTCCGGACGCGCGCCGGCCAAGCCCGCGAAGGGACCAGTCTTCCATTGCGTTGCCAGCGAAGCGCAGATCATGCCGCCCGCCGAGAATCCCACGACGCACACGCGCTTGGGATCGACATGCCACTCGTCGGCGTTGGTGCGCACGGTAGCGACCATCTTGGCGAGGTCCGCCTGCGGGTGCGGAAAGCTCACATCGCCCGTACCACTCGTCACATAGTTGAGCACAAAGGCCTGGTAACCGTGATCCAAAAACGCAAACGCCACAGGATCCTGCTCATGCGGAGCGATATGCGTAAACGCACCTCCGCCACAGATAATCACGGCAGGGCGGCGCCCATTCGGTTTATCGGGCAGCGGCTCGGCACCCAAATACGTAAACGTCGCCGGATATTCCTCGGTCGGCTCCTCGCCCCACAGCGCATGGTTCTCGACAATCATATGTGCTCCCTTCGCGCAAATTATGCGCCCTTGTTTTTCGCCTTCAAGCGTACCCCACTTGAATCCGTGGCGCAGAAACACTCCGGCAATAAGTTTCCCTTCAACTGATATATCACATAATCCCAGTTCAGAGGTATCATTGAGCAGCGTAGAATAGGGGCGTTGACCAAGCCGCGAAACACATGTGAAACGTTTCCGGCAAACCAAACGCGCGATATGCGCCTATTTAAGTTGGAGGCAACTATGGGTCTGCTCGATTCGCTTAAGTCCACCTTCACCTCGACCGGCGAGGCGTCCGTTCCGCCCGCAGCAAGCTTCGCTACCCGCGAAGGCGTCATCTATGCCCCCGTCAACGGCGTGCTCGTCAACCTGAACGAGGTTCCCGACGAGACGATCGCCTCGGGCATGCTTGGCCAGGGCTATGGCATCGAGCCCATTACCGGCACCATCTATGCGCCCGCCAACGGCCGCATCGGTGCCACCACTGTCACCAACCACTCCATCGGCATGATCACCGAGGACGGCCTGCGCGTGTTCATCCATGTTGGCCTGGGCACCGTGGAAATGAACGGCAAGGGTTTTGCCCGCTTTGTCGAGATGGGCGATGTGGTCAAGGCAGGCCAGCCGCTCATCAGCTTCGACCGCGAGGCCATTAAGGCCGCTGGTCACGAGGACATCGTGACCGTCATCGTCTCCGAGCTCGATCGTCTTAAGAGCATCGACCATGTCGGCGAGTCTGGAACGCTTATCGGCGGCAACCCGCTCGTCAAGCTTGGCGACCCGCTGCTGGTTGCCAAGACCAAGTAGCCAGGCCCCACGCCACACAGCCAAAAGGCACCTCGTCAAGCGCCCGCGACCATTTGGCCGCGGGCGCTTTTCGTTTGAAAAACCATCCCGCCAATGCTTTATCTGTATAGCTCAAATGAGCCGAGCTGCTAGAATATCGAACTGTATGGATAACTATCATTCAACCGTTATGGGAGGATACGTGAACCGCACCAAAATCGCGCAGCTCTATGCCGATACCGAGTCGCTCGGCGGCCAGACCGTCACCGTCGCCGGCTGGGTCAAGTCCGTCCGCGACATGAAGAACTTTGGCTTTGTTACGCTCAACGACGGCAGCTGCTTCCGCGACCTGCAGGTCGTCATGAACCGCGAGGCACTCGACAACTACGACGAGATCGCCCATCAAAACGTCTCGGCCGCACTCATTTGCACCGGCACCGTCAAGCTGACCCCCGATGCGCCCCAGCCTTTCGAGCTTTCTGCCACCTCCATCGAGGTCGAGGGCACGAGCGCCCCGGATTACCCGCTGCAGAAGAAGCGCGCAACCGTCGAGTTCCTGCGCACCCAGCAGCACCTGCGCCCGCGCACCAACCTGTTCCGCGCCGTGTTCCGCATCCGCTCTGTCGCGGCTGCCGCCATCCACCGCTTCTTCCAGGAGCAGGGCTTTGTCTACGTCAACACCCCCATCATCACCACGAGTGACTGCGAGGGCGCCGGCGAGATGTTCCGCGTGACCACGCTCGACCCCAAAAATCCGCCCCTCACCGAGTCCGGCGAGGTCGACTGGAGCCAGGACTTCTTTGGCAAGCATGCAAGCCTCACCGTGTCCGGCCAGCTCAATGCCGAGAACTTTGCCATGGCCTTTGGCGACGTGTACACGTTTGGCCCCACCTTCCGCGCCGAGAACTCCAACACCACGCGCCACGCCGCCGAGTTTTGGATGATCGAGCCCGAGATGGCCTTTGCCGATCTTAACGACTACATGGATAACGCCGAGGCCATGCTCAAGTATGTCCTCAAGGACGTCATGGCAACCTGCCCCGACGAGCTCAATATGCTCAACAAGTTTGTGGACAAGGGTCTGCTCGAGCGCCTGGACCATGTCGCCAACTCCGACTTCGCCCGCGTCACCTATACCGAGGCCGTCGAAATCCTGGAGCAGGCAGTCGCTGCTGGCCACCAGTTTGATTACCCCGTCAGCTGGGGCATCGACCTGCAGACCGAGCACGAGCGCTTCCTGACCGAAGAGCACTTTAAGCGACCGACTTTTGTGACCGACTACCCGGCCGAGATCAAGGCGTTCTACATGCGCATGAACGAGGACGGCAAGACCGTCGCCGCCGCCGACTGCCTGGTGCCCGGTATCGGCGAGATTATCGGCGGCTCCCAGCGCGAGGAGCGCCTGGATCTGCTCGAGGCCCGCATCAAGGACCTGGGCATGAATCCCGAGCAGTACAAGTACTACCTTGACCTGCGCCGCTACGGTTCCTGCAAGCACGCCGGCTACGGTCTGGGCTTCGAGCGCTTGGTCATGTATCTGACCGGCGTGGGCAACATCCGCGACGTCCTGCCGCACCCGCGCACCGTGGGCAACGCCGACTTCTAATCGTCGGACGCTAGCTCGCGTCGCCACACGCCAACGCTCATCGCACAAGCGCCTCTCGACATCGGTCGAGAGGCGCTTTTTTCAACAGCATCCGTCAAGCTTTTGGCAAGGTTTTGGTCAGTTGAGCAGGGCTGTTGAAAACTCGACCCGCCGTTTGCCGACGACTACCGACCGCCCAGAGCGCCCTGCGCCCCTGAGAAAGCCCCGCGTCCTAGGCTCCATACCGTCGCCACCCAAAACGGAAAGGACGTGGGCACCATGACCGAAGCCGCTGTTGAAACCTACGACACCACGACGAGAGGCGCCGCCTCGATGGCAGCCTATCGCGCCGTTCGCATCCTGCAACTATTAAGCGAAAACACCGGCGAGGACAAGGCCATGCTTTCCGATGAGTTGATCCGGTGCCTCGCCCATCCCGACGACCCCGCCCGCATGCCCATCTCGGCGGCGCGGCGCAGCATCTACACCGCCATCTCCGCACTTCGCCATGCCGGATACGAAATTGAGTACAAACGCGGCGTGGGGTATCGGCTCTTGACCCGTCCGCTCACCGACGAAGAGATCATCCGGCTCCACGGCATGGTCATGCGCAACCGCTCTACGCCCATCGCCATTCGAAAAAGCATGGCGCAGCACTTGGTCGCCATGGCGAGCGCCGATGTTCGCGGCTACCTCGATGCACCCGAACCTGCTCCAAGCGCCGGCGGCAAATCCACCAAGGCCACGCGCACGCCCGTCAAGCGCATCGACACCTGCGAGCTCGTCGAGCAGGCCATCGACCATGGAACCACGGTGAGTTTTGATATTTCGAGCGTCACGGCACGTGGCGAAACCGAAGTAGCACGGATGACACTCCGCCCCTTTGCCATCAGGCAGCGCGATGGCATCTCGTATCTGCTGGGAACGGTCTATGACGCCCGAGGTGCCGATGACACGCTGCGCACCGTAGAGATTGGCCGCATGAGAAACGTCACCACACGTCTCCTCGACGGCAAGAAGCTCTTCGCCGCCCTCGACGAGGAGGACGACGCCTCCTCCGCCGCATAAGACCCTCCGCCGCCCATTCGACTACCCGTACCGCCCATCCGATTCTGTATTAAAAAACCCGCCAGGCTGTTGTAAAAATGGACATCAGCGCTACTATAGTTCCACTTGCACTTTGTCCCAGTGCAGTGTTTCCAGCCATTTTTATACTGGGGGTAATGATATGAAGGACATCACCATCAGTCGCAGGAGCCTTCTGGTCTCCGCCGGCCTGCTCGCGCTCGCCCCGCTCGCCGGATGCGGCGGCAACTCTGGTTCCGGCTCTGCTGCCGCCGGTTCCGACTACACCATCGGCGTTCTGCAACTCACCGAGCATTCCGCACTCGATGCCGCCAACGACGGCTTTGTCAAGGCCATCAAGGAGAGCGGCCTTAAGGTCAAGATCGACCAGAAGAACGCCCAGAACGACCAGTCCACGTGTAAGTCCATTGCCGACAAGTTTGTGGGCGACAACGTCAACCTGATTTATGCCATCGCCACGCCCGCCGCGCAGGCTGCCGCCGGCGCCACGGCCGATATCCCCATCGTGGGCTGCGCCATCACCGACTACGCCGCCTCCGGCCTGGTCCAGGACAACGACAAGCCCGGCACCAACGTCACGGGCGCTTCCGACCTCACCCCGGTCGCCGAGCAGCTCGAGATGATGCAGAAGGTCCTGCCCGACGTTAAAAAGGTCGGCCTGCTCTACTGCACCGCCGAGTCCAACTCCGACGTCCAGATCAAGGCCGCCAAGAAGGAGCTCGACAAGCTGGGCCTCGAGTACACTGACTTCACCGTCTCGAGCTCCAACGAGATTCAGTCCGTCGTCGAGTCTGCCGTGGGCAAGGTCGACGCGCTGTACTCCCCCACCGACAACACCATCGCCGCGGGTGCCTCGCAGGTCGGCCAGATCTGCAAGGAAAACAAGCTTCCCTTCGTGACTGGCGAGGAGGGTATGTGCATGGCCGGCGGCCTGTTCACCCTCTCCATCAATTACGAGGACCTGGGCTACGCCGCGGGCGAGATGGCCGTTAAGATCCTGAAGGGCGAGGCCAAGCCCGAAGACATGCCGATCAAGCACCTCTCGAGCAAGGACCTGGTCGTCGTCAAGAACGACGAGATGGCCGAGGCCCTGGGCATCGACCTTTCCGCTCTGGACGCGTAATGCCATACGCGACATGCGTCTAGAGCCCGTGCTCGCGCTTTAGCCGCGTTATTCAATATCTGAGCCACAGGGGCGGGCGCTGTAGACCGGCGTCCGCCCTGCTTGTTTCAGGTAAAACAAAACGTCTGTCCGCAGCTCTTCTATGCATTGTTACCGCTATTATGGTGAATCACGTGTCCACCCTATCCTAGGAGGTATGAAGCATGCTCATTGCATTGCAGGGCGCCGTTTCGCAGGGCGTCCTCTGGGGCATTATGGTGCTTGGCGTGTTTATCACGTTCCGCCTGCTCGACATTCCCGATATGACCTGCGACGGCAGCTTTGCCCTCGGCGGCTGCGTCTGCGCTGTGCTCATCGTCAATAACAACGTCGACCCGCTGCTCGCCGTGCTGGCCGGTATGTGCGCCGGCGCCATCGCGGGCGCCGTCACGGGCATTTTGACCACCGTCTTTGAGATTCCTGCGATCCTCGCCGGAATCCTCACCCAGATCAGCCTGTGGTCCATCAACCTGCGCATCATGGGCAAGTCCAATACGCCCATTCTTGCCAAGGGCACCGTGTTCTCCGCCGTCAGCAATATGACCGGTCTGCCGCAGTCCACCGTTGCCATCATCTTGGGCATCCTGCTCGCCGTGGCTATCGTTGCCATCCTGTATTGGTTCTTTGGCACCGAGATCGGCTCGGCGCTGCGAGCCACCGGCAACAACGAGTACATGATCCGCGCTCTGGGCGTCAACACCAACTCCACCAAGATGATCGCCCTCGTGCTCTCCAACGCCCTCATCGGCCTTTCGGGCGCGCTCATCTGCCAGAGCCAAAAGTATGCCGACATTGGTATGGGCACCGGTGCCATCGTTATCGGTCTTGCCGCCATTGTTATCGGCGAGGTGCTCGGCCGTCTGCTGCCCGGCGGCCTCACGCAGTTTAGCGTCCGTCTTGCCTCCGCCGTCTTTGGCTCCGTGGTGTACTTCCTTATCCGCGCCATCGTGCTGCAGTTGGGCATGGACGCCAACGACATGAAGCTGCTCTCCGCCGTAATTGTCGCTGTGGCCCTGTGCGTGCCCGTGGTTTGGGAGCGCTATAAGCTCCGCAGCTCCTACACGAAGGGAGATGAGGCAGATGCTTAAGCTCTCGCATGTCAAGAAGACCTTTAACAAGGGCACCGTCACCGAGAAGCGCGCGCTCACCGGCGTCGACCTCACCCTGAATGACGGCGACTTTGTAACCGTGATCGGCGGCAACGGCGCCGGCAAGTCCACGCTGCTCAACATGATCGCCGGCGTGTACCCGCTCGATTCGGGCGTTATTGAGCTCGACGGCACCGACATCTCGCGCCTGAGCGAGTCGCAGCGCGCCAAGTACCTGGGCCGCGTGTTCCAGGACCCCATGCGCGGCACCGCAGCCGACATGCAGATCGCCGAGAACCTGGCCCTCGCCAAGCGCCGCGGCCAGCGTCGCGGTCTTTCGTGGGGCGTCACCAAGGCCGAGAAGGACGAGTACGTTGAACTGCTCAAGCGCCTGGACCTCGGTCTGGACACGCGCCTCAACGCCAAGGTCGGCCTGCTCTCGGGCGGCCAGCGCCAGGCACTCACCCTGTTGATGGCCACGCTCACCAGGCCGCGCCTGCTGCTGCTCGACGAGCACACCGCGGCCCTCGACCCCAAGACGGCATCAAAGGTGCTCAACCTGACCGAGGAGATCGTCGACGAGAACCACCTGACCACGCTCATGGTCACGCACAACATGAACGACGCCATCCGTCTGGGCAACCGTCTGATCATGATGCACGAGGGCCATGTGATCTACGACGTGGCGGGCGATGAGAAGAAGTCGCTCACCGTGGCCGACCTGCTGCAGAAGTTCGAGGAGGTCTCGGGCGGCGAGCTCGCCAACGACCGCATGCTGCTGAGCTAAAACCTGCCAAAAAGGGACAGGTTTATTTTGGTAGGTTTTATCTGCGCAAACGTCAAAACCGCCGCTAAGGGACAGACGCCCTTGCGGCGGTTTTCGCATATTATGTCGATAATCCGATATTCAACCAGACATTCTGGCTAAGGACTAAGGAAACCGCCATGAAAAGACTCCCCCGCCTTGCGTTAGCCGCCGCGTTGTTTGCCGGCGCGCTCGCAGGCATCCCAAGCCTCGCTTTCGCGGGGAACCTGCCCGCCGCTATTGACGGCTCTGTGACCATCATGCACACCAACGACATCCACGGCAGCTACAAG
This sequence comes from Collinsella aerofaciens, assembly GCA_048291645.1. Lineage (GTDB taxonomy): Bacteria > Actinomycetota > Coriobacteriia > Coriobacteriales > Coriobacteriaceae > Collinsella > Collinsella aerofaciens_CG. The sequence continues at coordinate 16,124 of DBEZXT010000150.1, forward strand.
TACAGCTACAACGCAAGCAAGGGCGCTGGCACTGTGGGCTTTGACGGACTGGCGGTTCTCTATAGCGCCCAGGGCAACGCCCCCGATCTTTTGCTCGATGCGGGCGACACCTTCCACGGACAGTCCTTCGCCACCATGAGCGAGGGCAAGAGCATCGCCGAGCTCATGGACACCTTCTACGCCGACGGCTACGACGCGACCACGCCAGGCAACCACGACTGGAGCTACGGCGCGGACAAACTCCGCACCATGACCGGCTACAGCACCACCGGCACGCCCTTCGCCATGCTCTGCGCGAACGCAAAGTCTACGAGCGGCGTATGGAGCTCGAGCATCACGAAGACGCTCGATCGCACCTGGGAGGATAGCGAGGATCACTCCACATTCGACTACAAAATCAAGGTCGGCGTCGTGGGTGCCATGGATGAGTCGCTGGAATCCTCGCTGCGCGCGGACCTGGTCGCGGGTACGTCGTTCTCGAGTGCCGCGAACGCCATCAATGCCGAGGCAGAGCAGCTGCGCAAGGAGGGCTGCGATGTTGTTGTGTGTATCGCGCACACGCTCGACGCCAAGACCTTTGCCACGCGACTCCGTGGCGTCGATGCCCTTATCGCAGGCCACGAGCACATCAACCTTAACGAGAAGGTGACGGGAGCCGACGGCAAGACAATCCACGTTGTCGAGGCGGGCAGTGCCTTTGCCGAGGTGGGACTGCTTTCCATTCCGTACAAATACGACACGAATGGCACCGAGACGACCGACGATGACACGGTCACGGTCCCTGCAGACGACAGCAACGAGAAGCTCTACACCGCCAAGAACGTCAACGACCTTTTGGCAGACCCCGACAAGGGCTCCGACTACCAAAGCCGCCTTGAAGCCGTCCGCAACAAGATCAAGCCGCTCGACGAGGACTTTGAAAACGAATCGAACAAGGTGCTCGGCACATCCACCACCAACTATTTCTACGGCGAGGACGCCGCAGGCACGCATGGTTGGGAAATGGTGCGCACCACCGATTTCCGTCCCAGCAAGGAGGGCGACACCACCAAGGCCCAGACCATCGGCCACGTGATTTGCGGCTCTTATCTTGCCCTGACGGGCGCGGACCTCGCTATCGAAAACGCTGGCGGCATCCGCGGCGGCATCGCGGCGGGCAACGTGACCGCTGGCAACGTCATCGCCATCTCGCCCTACGGCAACACCGTGGAGACCTGGACCATGACCGGCGCGGACTTCCTCGCAGCGCTCGAGCACTCGCTACAAATCAGCGACGATTGCAACGACAGCTACGAGCTTCAGCAGGCTTATGTGGCGGCCGGTCACACCGAGCAGGAGGCGCAAGACAAGTACAAGTGGCGCGATGACTCTGGCAGCGTTCTCTCCTTTGGCGGCATCAACGTGACGATTGATTGGACGCAGCCCGAAGGCAAGCGCATTGTGAGTGCCACACTCACCAAAGACGGCAGCACGCTCGACCCCGCCAAGACCTATGCCGTCGCCACCAACAACTACATCATTACCAACACGACCGACTTTCCCACCTTTGCACACGCCACCAAGTATACCGAGTGGGGCACGTGCGAGGCGGCGCTGAGGGCGCTGATTGGGCAGAACGGCTGGGAGAGCAAGATGGCCGGGCTCGCCGGCACCATCAGCTTCGGCTCCGTAGCCGTGGACCCCACGCCCACACCGGCCCTGACGCCTAAGCCCTCGCCTAAGACGGACACGACGACCACGAAGGTCAGCACCAAGAAGACGAGCGGTAAGCTCGCCGCAACGGGAGACCACACGCTGGCAGTAGTTGGCGCGTGCCTTATCGGCGGCATCATCGTCATCATCCTCGGCATTATCTGGAAGCGTCGACGCTAAGCTACACCGCCGGGCCTTGCAGCCCCGCCGCGTAAACCTTATATCGAGCACAGAAGCCCGTCCGAATTTGATCGGACGGGCTTCTTGGTGGGTATCATGGTTGAACGATCATTAGGAGGTTTTCCCTATATGGAATTGTTTGAGCCGATTCTTCATTTCTTTGAGCAACGGTGGGTCCACAACATCATCTGGGCCGTCATCTTGGCGATAGGCACTGCCGTCGCCGCCAAGGTCGTATCCAAGACCCTGAACCATCTGCTTAACCGAGACGATAATCCGCTTCCGGCATCGAGTATCTTCATCAACATCGCGCGCGCCGTCATCTGGATGATTGGCGGCAGCTTTATCCTCGACAACTGTTTTGGCATTAATGCAAACGCCCTCGTCGCCGCTCTTGGCGTCGGCGGCATCGCCATCTCGCTCGGCTTTCAGGACACGCTGTCAAACCTTATCGGCGGCATGCAGGTGACGTTTATGGGCATCATCAAACCCGGCGACAATATCGAGGTCGGCGGCGTATCCGGCGTGGTCCAAGACATCACTTGGCGCCATACAACGATTGAGGATGCCTGTGGACAGACCATCATCGTCCCCAACTCCAACATTTCCAAGAACACACTCGTGCATTTGATGCCCTTTGGGCGCGTGGCCGTGCCCGTTGCCGTAAAGGACACGTCTAAGTGGGCTTCCCTTGACGTGCTGGCAGACGAGCTCACGAGCGCAACCAAAACGGCCGTCTCGCCCATCTCGGGCTTTGATAAGGAGCCCTACGTGCTCTTTAGCGAAATCGGCGACTTTGGCATCAAGGGAAAGATCATCTTTATCGTCAGCGACGACAGCACTACTTTCACGGCAGCCGACGCCTGCATCCGCGCCATCGCCCCCATCATTGCCTGACCTGTCAAATAGGGACAGGCACCTTTGTGGTGGTTTTCATTCGTGGTACCATGGTTTATATAGTTGTTTAAACGACTAAGGGAGCAACATCATGGAAGAGGCCTATCGTCAAGCACGCAAGCGCGGCGAGCAAGGACGTCGACGCGCCATTAGCCAAAGCGAGCATCCATACCTTACGGACCTCGATAGCTTGGTTGCTCAGCTCCCCTTAGGTCAGCGAGAGAATGTCGGCCTGCGGGATATTCCGCTCGAAATGGTCGTCGGCACGGTCACCAAGGGCCGTCAGTCCGCCTTTTCGTGTAACTTTATGCCCCTGCTTCCGTTTAGCACCGAGTTCGCCCGCAAGTGGTCCAACCTCTACGACATCCAGGTGACCGAGGGCTATCGCGACCCCGTCATCGTCACCGAGTTCATGCATCGGTTCTATGTCCAAGAAGGCAACAAACGCGTCAGTGTCCTCAAATTCCTAGACGCCCCGACGGTTTCGGCCAAGGTCACCCGTCTCTACCCCGGCACATGGGATTCCGTCGAAAGCCGCCTGTACGGCGAGTTCTGCGCGTTTTGGCGCGTCTGCCCCCTATACGAGATCGAGTTCTCGCGTGAGGGAAGCTACGAAACGCTCGCGAAGATGCTCGGTCAGAACCTTATCGAAAAATGGCCGCAGAAAAAGGTCGACTACCTGCGCCACACTTTCCTGCTCTTTAAGCGTGCCTACCTTCGCGCAGGCGGCGATCACCTGGACATTACGCCCGCCGACGCCATGCTCGTCTACCTCAATGTGTACAACCAGGACCGCCTGCTGGATACGCCAACGGATATCGTCGTAAACCGCCTGTGCAAGATCTGGCGCGAGCTGGTCATTGCCGGCAAAAATGACGAGGACAAGGTCGATCTTGTCGAAGCACCGAGCGTCGACGAGGAGGAGACGCCCGCCAAGTCCACCTCTGGCGTGCTCAACTTCTTTATGGGCAAGACCGTCTACTCGACGGCCAACCCCCTGCGCATCGCCTTTATCCATGAGTTCCCCTGTGCGACGTCGAGCTGGGACAGCCTGCACGACCAAGGGCGTCAGTATCTCGATGAGCACTTTGGCGGTATCGTGCGCACCGAGGCGTTCGAGGACTGTCACGATCCGGATGTGTTCTACGCCGCCGTGGAAACGGCTGTCAAACATGGAGCAAACGTCATCTTCTCGACCTCGCACCGCCTGATGGAATACACGCTCAGGGCTGCCGTTGAGTATCCCCGGGTTCGGTTCCTCAACTGCTCTATCGGCCTTCCCCATCAAAGCGTCCGTTCGTACTTTGGCAAGATGTACGAGGCCAAGTTTCTGCTGGGCGCCCTTGCGGCCAGCATGGCGGACAACCACCGCATCGGTTACCACGCGTCGGTCTTCGCCTCGGGTGCACTCAGCGAGATCAACGCCTTTGCGATTGGCGCCTCGCTGCTCGACCCGCGCGCGCAGGTCATCCTCACCTGGGGCGATGTTCCCGCCGGTGGTCTTGCCGAAGCCATGTGCCGCGAAGGCGTAAGCGTCATGACCGGCGCTGACATGTCAAAGTCGCTCGAAGACCCAACGGCCTACGGGCTTCACCGCTTGGTCGACGGCAAAGTCACCGGCATCGCCATGCCCGTATGGAACTGGGGCCGTTACTACGAGCTCATCGTTCGCAGCCTTCTTCACGGCACGTGGGACGAGACCAGCGACGACAACCAAGTGCGCGCTGTCAACTACTGGTATGGCATGAGCTCCGGCGTTATCGACATCCGTTACGCTCCGGGCCTACCCTACCAAACGCGCAAACTCGTGCAGTTGCTCCGCAACGGCATTGTTGTGGGATCCATCAACCCCTTTGGCGGCGAGCTCCACAGCCAGAACGGCGTGGTACAGATCGAAGGCTTCCCTCCGCTGCCGAGCACGCAGATTGTCGAGATGAATTGGCTGGCGGACAACGTGGTAGGCACCATTCCGCAGCTCGACGATGAGCCGAAAGTCCCTGCCCTATGAAAATCCTTGCCATAGCCGATACCGAAGAACGATGCCTTTGGGAGTGCTTTCGCAAGGAACGCTTTGAGGGAGTCGACCTGATTTTGTCCGCCGGCGATCTGGACCCGGACTATCTTGAGTTTTTGGTTACGGTCATCAACAAACCGCTCATCTACGTGCGCGGCAATCACGATGACCGCTACGCACGTCATGCACCGGGTGGATGTATCTGCGTAGAGGACAGCGTGTACACGTACCGAGGGATTCGCATTGCGGGCCTTGGCGGGTCCATGCGTTATCGCGACGGCGCCAACATGTACACCGAACGCGAGATGTCCAAGCGCATGCGTAAGCTGTCGCGTAAGGTTAGGATGGTCGGCGGGTGCGACATTCTGCTTACCCATGCACCCGCCGCCGGTATGGGTGATCTGGACGATCTGCCGCATCGAGGATTCGAGTGTTTTAACACAGCACTCGAATCCTGGAATCCCGACTACATGGTGCACGGGCATGTGCACCAAAGCTACGGTTGCGATTTTCAGCGCGAGCGTCAGCATGTGTGTGGAACGACGATCATCAACGCCTGCGGCTATACGCAGTTTGAGCTCGACCAGACGCACTACCCCATCCGCGGCTGGCAAGCAGCTTGGCTCAACTCACAAACCATGCGCCGCGAGCTCAAACGCCACGAAGCCATCGAGTCTTCAACAGCCAGAACACCCTGGTAACCACCATAAAGGGGACACTGTCCCCTTTATGGTGCTTTTGACGCGATAGCAAGAAACCCGGTCCTGCACAAGTGAACTGCGCCCCAAATCTTGGACGCCCTAAATAGCGACTAGGCCGCAAGGGCCTGATTCCGGAACTCCTCCGGGGTCAGGCCCTTCAATCTTACCTGCCTCCGGCTCGTGTTCCAGTGGACTATGTATTCCTCCAGGTCGCGTTTGAAATCCTCGAACGTCTTCCACTCGCGGCCCCTGTAGAACTCGTCCTTGACGTGGCCGAAGAGCTGCTCGGTGGCGGCGTTGTCGATGCAGTTCGCCTTCCTGGACATGCTCTGGACGATGCCGGCGGCCTCGATCCTGGATGTGTACGAGGCGTGCTGGTACTGCCAGCCCCGGTCCGAGTGCATGGTCGGGGCGGCACCCTCGGGGATCTTGGGCAGCAGCTCGTCGAGCATCCTCGCCTGCTGGGCCATGTCGGGCGTGGTCGATATGTCGCTCGCCACGATCTCCTTGGTGCAGAAGTCCAGCGTCGGGGCCCAGTAGGCCTTGCCGCCAGCCACCTTGAACTCGGTGACGTCCGTCCCCAGCTTCTGCCACGGGGCCCCGGCGTCGAAATCCCTCGCGATCACGTTCTCGAACGTCCTGCCGACGACGCCCCTGTACGAGTTGTACCTGTGGTAGGCCGTCTCGCGTCTGATCCCGCAGCGGATCCCCATCTCGCGCATCATCTTGAGCACGGTCTTGTCGGCTATCACGGCCCCCTCTTCCGCCCTGAGGCACATCGCTATCTGCCGGTGCCCGCAGCCGTTGGCGGTGCGCGAGAAGATCTCGGCGGCCGCCTCCCGGAGCTCGGGGCGCGTGGGCCTCGGCGGGTGCGCGAGGGCGTAGTAGTAGGTCGACCTCTTGAGCTCGGCGCATGCGAGCAGGTGCCCGAGCGCGTGCCCCTCGGCGCGCAGGGCCGCGACCGCTTCGGCCTTCGCCCTGGTCAGAGCCCGTCCCTCTCGACCAGGGCGCGTAATTTTTTTAGGTAGGCCACCTCGGCCTCGAGCCTACGCCACCGCTCCTCGAGCTCCTCCTCGCGGGTCCGCGGCCTCGCCCTGGAACCGCTCGGCCGGCCCTTGGGCCTCGGGCGCAGGGCCTCCGCGCCGCCCCGGCGGTATAGCGCGCACCACTTCTTGAGCGGCGACATCGACATTATGCCGAACGCCGCCATCGCCTCGGTCTTCGTCATGCCGCCGTCGACGACGGCGGACGCGGCGGCGACCTTCTGCTCGTATGTGTACCTGCCCTGCTTTCCGTCCATGCGCAGCAGCACCTCGCTCCCGAACGCGCGGTATATCTCCTGCCATCTTCTCACGGCTTCCGCGGGAAGCGAAAGGGCAATCGCGGCAGATTTATACCCGTGCCCGAGCTCGAAGAGCCCTATGGCCGCCTTCCTGGCCTCGACATCATGCTTCACCCTCAAATCAACGCGCATAAAGAAAGCCTCCCATTTCTCATGTCCAAGAAATGGGAGGCAGTTCACAAGGCAGAACCGGGTTTCTTTAGCAATGCTTGCTGTACTCAGGCAGTAACTAGCAGTTACTCAGCCAGGAAGTCACGCTGGACAGCGGGATCGACCTTGACGCCAGGGCCCATGGTGGAAGACACGGAGATGGACTTGACGTACTTGCCCTTAGCAGAAGAGGGCTTGACGCGCAGAATCTCGGTGTACAGGGCAGCGTAGTTCTCGACGAGCTGCTGCTCAGAGAAGGACTTCTTGCCCAGGGGCACGTGGCAGATGCCGTAGCGGTCGGCGCGGTACTCAACGCGGCCAGCCTTGAGCTCGGAGACCATCTTGGCGACGTCCATGGTCACGGTGCCGAGCTTGGGGTTCGGCATGAGGCCACGGGGACCAAGGATCTTACCGATGCGGCCAACCTTGGCCATCATGTTCGGCGTAGCGATAGCGGCGTCGAAGTTGATCTCGCCCTTCTGAATCTGGGCGACGAGCTCGTCGGAACCGATGATGTCGGCGCCGGCAGCCTCAGCCTCACGGGCCTTCTCGCCCTCGGCGAAGACGGCAACACGAACGGTCTTGCCGGTGCCGTGGGGCAGGGAGATGGAACCACGGATGTTCTGGTCAGCCTTACGAGTATCGATGCCCAGACGGAAGTGAGCCTCGACGGTCTCGTCGAACTTGGCGGTGTCGAGCTCCTTGATGAGCTTGGCAGCCTGAAGGGGGGTGTAGAGCGTGGCGCGGTCGATCTTCTCGGCAGCGGCGTTATAGCTCTTACCATGCTTAGCCATGTGCATTACCTCCTGTGGTTAAACGGGCGTGAGCCCTCCCACATCCTATCGTGTGCCCTATTGCACACATTTAACGGGCGCCCCGGTCGGAGCACCCGCCGTTACCATAAGAAATCGCTACTCAGCGATGGTGACGCCCATGGAACGGGCGGTACCGGCGATGATCTTCTTGGCGGCGTCAATGTCGTTGGCATTGAGGTCCGGCATCTTGATCTCGGCGATCTTGGTGAGCTGCTCCTGGGAGAGCTGACCAACCTTGTCAGCCTGGGGCTTAGCGGAACCAGACTTGAGGTTCAACTCCTTCTTGATAAGGTGAGCCGCCGGCGGGGTCTTGGTGATGAAGGAGAAGGACTTGTCCTCGTAGACAGAGATCTCAACGGGGATGATGTCACCCTTCTTGTCCTGCGTCTCGGCGTTAAAGGCCTGGCAGAACTGCATGATGTTCACGCCAGCAGCGCCCAGGGCGGGGCCGACGGGAGGAGCGGGGTTTGCTGCACCAGCAGGAATCTGGAGCTTAATGACGTTGGCAACCTTCTTCTCAGCCATGGTCATTCCTTTCGAATCACGAGTGTGAAGTACTTGCTATATCGTAAGCACGCACGTGTTAGAAGCACTCCTGAGATGAGCAGTCACAGAAGAAGCACGCTCGCGCGAACGGACGAAAACTTAAGCGATGACAGCGACCTGGTTAAAGTCGAGCTCGACCGGCGTCTCGCGGCCAAAGATCATCAGCGTGACCTTGAGCTTGCCAGCCTCGGTGTTAACCTCGGAGACCTTGCCATCAAAGTCGGTAAGCGGGCCATCGGTGACGCGGACGGACGTACCGACCTCAATATCAACCGAGGTGCGCTTGGGCGAATCGCCCTTACCGGGACGACGAGTCATCTTGTTGTACTCGTCGCGGGAAAGCGGAGCGGGCTTGCCGTTGCCGCCTAGGAAACCGGTGACGCCAGGCGTGTTACGAACACACGTCCAAGCATCGTCATCCATCTCCATGCGGACCAGGACATAACCCGGGAAGATCTTGGAATCCTTGGTCTCACGCTTGCCACCCTCTTTAATCTCGGTGACGCGCTCCATAGGAATCTCGATATCAAAGATACGGTCCTGCATGCCCATAGTCTCGATGCGATGCTCGAGATCGGACTTAACGCGGTTCTCGTATCCAGAGTAAGTGTGAACGACATACCAACGCTTAGACATGGTTTAGCCCCTCAATCCAGAGAACAGAGCAAGAGCCTCGCCAAAGCCAGCATCGAGCAGAGCGATGACGACGCCGACGACGATCAGAGAAGCGCAAACAACAACCGAGTAGTTCACGAGCTCCTTCTTATCGGGCCACGTGACACGCTTCATCTCGGACTTGACCGAAGCGAAATACTTCTTGGTGCGGGCGAAGAAACCAGGCTTCTCGTTCTTCTTGGACTTCGCAGCCTTCTCGTTCTTCTTGGCAACGGCCTTCTTGGCCTCAACCTTGGAGTTGGCGGCAGCTTTGTTGGCAGGTGCCGGCTGCTGAGCCTTCTTCTTGTTCTTCTTGTTGGCCATTTGGGTTACCTCCGCGCAATGCGCTTATACATGAGTAAACCGTAAGCCCCCAAGTGGGAGCTTACGGAATAATGACTGGCACGCCAGGAAGGACTCGAACCCTCAACACTCGGTTTTGGAGACCGATGCTCTACCAATTGAACTACTGGCGTATGTGACTAGAGACTAGCGAGTCTCTTTGTGCAGCGTGTGGTGACGGCACCAGGGGCAATACTTCTTGATCTCCATACGATCAGGCATGGTCGACTTGTTCTTGGTGGTCGTATAGTTGCGGCGCTTGCACTCGGTGCACGCAAGAGTAACTAGAGTACGCATGTATCCTGAACCTTTCATTTCCGCCCCGTACGGGCACGAGTTGTTACTTTATCAGCTCCACGTAAGTGCTGTCAATGAAAACCTCGAGTCAATTGGTTCTCGGTGGATCCATTCATATTTGGAACACATCAATGAAGCCATCGAGAGCTAATCGACGGTGCATCCAGGACCATTATCGATCCTCTCGACACCAGCAACGGCTCAATATCTATTGCAGAAAAGAACCCGGCACCCATATAAGTGCCGGGTTCTCTAAGTCAGCTATATCAAAGAGCTAATTTACTCAATGATCGTGGAGACGATGCCCGAACCGACGGTGTGGCCACCCTCGCGGATAGCGAAGCGCAGGCCCTCCTCCATGGCGATCGGGTGGATGAGGTCGCCCTCGATGGTGATGTGGTCACCAGGCATAGCCATCTCGGTGCCCTCGGGGAGCTTGACCGTACCGGTAACGTCGGTGGTACGGAAGTAGAACTGAGGACGATAACCATCGAAGAACGGGGTGTGACGGCCGCCCTCCTCCTTGGTCAGAACGTAAATCTCGCCGGTGAACTTGGTGTGCGGGGTAACCGAACCGGGCTTGCAGAGAACCTGACCGCGCTCGATGTCCTCACGCTTGATGCCGCGGAGCAGCAGACCGACGTTGTCGCCAGCCTCGCAGAAGTCCATGGACTTACGGAACATCTCGATACCGGTAACGACGGTGTTCTGGGTATCCTTGATGCCGACGATCTCGACGGGCTCGTTGAGCTTGAGCTCACCGCGCTCGACACGGCCAGTAGCAACGGTACCACGGCCGGAGATGGTCATAACGTCCTCAACGGCCATCAGGAACGGGAGGTCGTTGTTACGAGCAGGCGTCGGGATGTACTCGTCGACGGCCTTCATGAGCTCGCGAATGGCGTCCATCCACTTGGCGTCGCCCTCGAGAGCGCCCAGAGCGGAACCACGGATGACGGGGATGTCGTCGCCGGGGAAATCGTACTCGGAGAGGAGCTCACGGGTCTCCATCTCGACGAGGTCGATGAGCTCGTCATCGTCGACCATGTCGCACTTGTTCAGGAAGACGACGATGTAGGGAACGCCGACCTGACGGGCGAGCAGGATGTGCTCGCGGGTCTGAGCCATGGGGCCGTCGGTAGCGGCGATGACCAGGATAGCGCCGTCCATCTGAGCAGCGCCGGAGATCATGTTCTTGACGTAGTCAGCGTGGCCCGGGCAGTCAACGTGAGCGTAGTGACGGGCAGCAGTCTCGTACTCGACGTGGGAGACGGAGATCGTAATGCCGCGCTCGCGCTCCTCGGGAGCCTTGTCGATGTTCTCGAACGCAGTGAAGTCAGCCTTGCAGCCCTCGGTCTCGGAGAGAACCTTGGTGATGGCAGCGGTCAGCGTGGTCTTGCCGTGGTCGACGTGACCAATGGTGCCGATGTTAACATGCGGCTTAGTGCGCTCAAACTTCTCTTTGGCCATAAAGCCCTCCTCTAAACAGGTCGTCCCCGGACGGGACTTTGCCTTTATACCATAGTGGCCTCTCAACATACTATTGAGAAGCCACCGTGTTACCTATGGTAGCGGTGACTGGATTCGAACCAGTGACGCCACGGGTATGAACCGTGTGCTCTAACCAACTGAGCTACACCGCCGGATGGAGCCTGCAACCAGACTTGAACTGGTGACCTCTTCGTTACCAACGAAGTGCTCTACCGACTGAGCTATACAGGCACTTGACGGGTGGGAGCTATAGGATTCGAACCTATGTAGGCAGAGCCAACGGGTTTACAGCCCGTCCCCATTAACCACTCGGGCAAACTCCCAATCGTTCAAGTATCCGCAGGTCCTTTGGTCTTTTGGACCGCCGCCCCCGCGAACGAAAAAGATAATACGATGCAACCTTGGGGGCTGTCAACGAAAACCTCTAGATACACGGTGCCGGGCGTATCTATATAGCCGTGACCTGCGGTTTTATTGAGTTTGGATATGAAGGACAGTGGTTTTGGATACTGAGGTGACGTTTCCCAAGGTAACACTTTGGTGTAGTGGAGTACACCTTCAGGATCGAACTTCGATAACGGCTTATTTGCACCTATATATAGGTCTAGATCGGGGCTTCCCAGACAGAAGATTGCTCTTCCCAGCAAAATCGAGCGTGGATATTCTCTCACTTTGCCGTGCCATCAAGTCCAAAGTGGCAGATTATCCACGTTCATTCTCCAGGCGAGAGAACTGTAAAGCCGCAACTACTCGGGCCAGGCCAAAGTAGACCCATAGAGCGGCTCCCCCTTGGTGCAGGGGTAGCGACTCAAGTAACACGACGATAGCAAGTCGAAAAAATAAGTCATGGCGTATTTCGAATAAACGCCGAGTCGGTCAATTCCGTTTCCCGCATTACCAAGACGATATACACGGTCAAAAGACCTCGATTTGTCATCGTTGCTAAACGCAGTAATTAGAATCTTCCTGCCCGAACGGCAATCAAGATACTCACGCGCCTGGGACGCAAATAGCCCGGAGACCGATACGAGAATTATCAATGACTGCGAAGCGTCTCCCATGTTTTTCAATTCCGCGACGTTAGCCCCAGCAACTATGCGAACTATCTTGCCCGCATAAAACATTTCCTGCTGAAATCGTACGAGATTGGCGCTCACATTATTGGTGCACCAGATTTCAACGTTTTTATGGCCATCAATTTCGTCGGCAAGGTGCTTAATAGCGATATCGGACACGCCGCTTTCAACCTCAGCGAACATCTCGATCATGCGAACGTCGAGCTCTGCCCTGTACTCCTCGTAGCCAAATTCCTCCTCTCGATGGCTTAAGTCGCTTGGAAAGACTGATTGAGTAAATGATTCTTTCAAATCGCTAAGAGACTGGTAGCCCAATCGATTGCAGAAACGACGAACAGCGGAACGGGTCACGAATGCATCGCGGGTTATTGTGGCAACATTGATTTCGCTCGAACGCCTAATGTGAGCGATGAGATATCGAGCGATGGCGGCATCGTTTGACCCAAACTCGCTGTTGATGATGGAGCTAATGCGATTGAGCACATCGAAGTCATTGATATTCACGTGATCCCTCTTTCCGCTCTCCTCGAAATCATAGTTCATTTATTGAATCAAACAGCTTTGGTCGTTCTCCTATGATTCAAATCAGTTGACGTCATCTTAATCGTAATTCCGCCACACGTATCCACCGTGTTGAATGATGGAAAGGGGATTCATGGGCAACGTGAACAACATCCCGTTTCTCTGGGGTTCCGCCACGGCGTCTTATCAGTGCGAGGGTGCCTGGAACGAAGACGGCAAAGGCCTTGGCGAGTGGGATTTCTTTAACCACACAAGCAATAAGAACATCAACCATGTTGACGGTGATGTATCTTGCGACTTCTACCATCGCTATGAAGAAGATATCCGCATGATGAAAGAAGGCGGACAAAACACCTATCGCTTCTCTCTTTCATGGAGTCGAATCATCCCCACGGGTATCGGTGAAGTGAATGAAAAGGGTATCGATTTTTATAATCGGGTCATTGATTGCTGCCTCGAAAATGGCTTAGAGCCCAACGTTACGCTGTTCCATTACGATCTGCCATTCACGCTTGCTTGCAAAGGCGGATGGCTGAACAACGATATGGCAGAGTGGTTCTGCAAATACGCCAAGATTTGCTTTGAGCGCTTTGGAGACCGCGTCAAAATCTGGGCTACCGTTAACGAGCCGCATTTCTACAGCTACTGCGTAAACATGTTGGGCAACTATCCCCCCAATCGATCGCTCGACGTTCAGTCGTACATGCAGTTTCAGTACAACCTGATGCGCGCAAGCGCACTCGCAGTCCGAGCATATCGTCAAATGGGCTACGACGGCATCATCGGCGCCGTCCACGATGGCGGCGTTGTCGAACTCGACCCGGCAACCGAGCACCCCGATGACGTATTTCGATACGCAGACTTTTTCGCCAATCGCATGATTCTGGCACCAGCACTTCAGGGTCAACTGCCGCCAGAAATGGACGAAATCCTTGAAAAACTTGGCGTCTCGCTCTATCGATCCCCAAATGACGTAGAAGAATTCAGAGACGGTAAAGTCGATTTTATTGGACTCAACGTGTATTGCCGAGAGTATGTAACCGACTGGCACGGTGGAGAGCTTGCCGTTTCGGCGAACAATAAGGGCGGTTCGAGCAAAAAGGTCGAAGGAAAATGCATTGCGCCCTTGTTTGAAAGCGCCCGCGACAGCAATGTTCCCCGCAATAAATGGGGCCGCGAAATACTCCCAAGTTGCATGTATTCAACCATCATGGATGTCCACGAGCGCTATGACGCGCCCCGCATCTTTATTACGGAAAACGGACATGGCGCCTATGAGCAACCAGACGCAGACGGAATAATCCACGATGATGACCGCATCGAGCTTCTGGGCCAGTTCATCGAGCACATGATGAGGGCTAAGCGCGACGGCGCGCGCGTTGAGGGCTACTACCTCTGGTCGACGATGGATCTGTATAGCTGGATCAACGGCTACGAAAAACGATACGGACTTGTCCATATCGACTTCGAGAACAATCTGGAGCGCACCCCCAAAAAGAGCTGGTATTGGTACCGAGACCTTATCTCGAAGTATCAGGAGCAGGAAGGTTAGGAGAAAGAGATGAAATATCAGGCAATGTCCGAAACAGTCCTAAAGGCTGTTGGCGGCAAAGAGAACATTACATCGGTAACTCATTGTGCGACGCGCCTTCGCATCGACGCACGAGACACCTCGATCATCGATCTCCAGCTCGCCAAATCGGCTGACCAGGCGCTCGGGGCAGTAGTCAGCGGTGGCCAGCTTCAGGTGATCATCGGCCCCAACGTCACCGAGGCCTACAACGACTTCCTCGACTTCGCGGGAATCGAAGTCGGCGGTGGCACGGTTGCCGACGATGCCCAAACCGCCAAAGACCTTGCAGAAGGCATTAAAAGCGGTAACACCGCCATGGGCTTGATTGAGAAATTCGGGAACGTCTCTGCACAGGTATTCATGCCCATCGTCCCGGCGCTCATCGTTGGCGGACTCATTCTTTCGATCAAGAATCTCCTGGTCAATTATTGTGGATTGAGCACCGATAGCGGAACCGCCCAGGTTCTGCTGGCGATCTTCAGCGCCTCATTTAGCTTCCTGCCCGTTTACCTCGGCTATCAGCTCGCCGCCGTCATGAAGATGCAGCCTATCATGGGCGCACTGCTGGGCGCAATCATGATTAGCTCGTCTATTAGCGGTGCTGAGGGTCTCGACTTTCTTGGCATCCCCATCCCGACGAATGACTACTCGAGCACGGTGGTGCCAATCGTACTGGGCGTTGTGTTCATGTACTTTGTTGATCGCGGTCTTCAGAAAATCATCCCCGACATTACCAAACTGTTCTTGAAGCCGCTGCTCACCATGTTCATCGTCGTGCCTGTTGAGCTGATTATCCTCGGCCCCGCCGGCAGCATGATGGGCTACGCGCTGAGTGATGCCGCCACGTGGCTCATGGATAACGTGGCATTTATCGCTACTCCAATCCTTGCAGCCCTTAACCCCTATTTTGTCATGCTCGGTCTTGATAAGGCCTACATCGCGATCGAAGTTACGAGCTTGGCGCAGCTCGGCTGGGCGCCCATCATCTTTGGCTTCATCTCAAACCTCTGCATTGGCGGCACGAGTCTCGCCTTGGCAACTGCAATGGAAGGCAACAAGGAGAAGAGAGGTATGGTCACCACGGTTGCCGTCACCGCACTCTGTGGCGTAACCGAGCCCGCGTTTTACGGCTGCCTCATCGAGCGTCCCCGCCTGCTTGTCGGCACGGCAATCGGCGCCCTCTGCGCGGGACTCCCTGCAGGTATCTTCGTCCTGAAGGAGTATGTTGCGGGAGCATGCCCCGGTCTTCTTTCTGCGCTGATCTTTATCGCTCCCGATGGATCCATGGGCAACTTCGTACTGGCGTGCGTTGTCGCCGTCATCGCCATCGTCGTCTCGTTCATCGCTGCACGCGTGATCATCAAGAAGAATCCCAACTATATTGAGTAGATGCCCGCTGCTTGCATTGGGGACATCCTCGGCAGACCATTAGCAAGAACCCAAGAAGTCCCTTAGGAGCTCGATTAATCCATTCGGATTCCTCAGGCACAAACGACCCCGATTCCACAATGAAATCGGGGTCGTTGTTTCTAAAGCCTTCGATAGACAATCGGTGTTTACCTTAGCTCCCTATCCAAGTTAATTATCCACGCTCGTTCTCCGGTCGGAAGATTTTCTTCTCTCGCGTGTCCAGAAATCCACGCTCGAGCAGTACATCCAGGTCCGCACCCGCCCTTGTCTCGATCTGTAACAGCAAGAGGCCTATTCCGCTTCTACATGTTACAGATCAAGATATTCCTAAAACACCCTAAGTTTCATCTCAATCTGTAACAGTTAGATGCCAAATATCGGTCTTGGTGTTACAGATTTAGACAAACTGGAGGACGAGACAAACCAAAAACGGGATGGGCGCTAACCCGATGGCGCACCACCCAAATAGAAACGGGCCCTGTCCCACAAGGGAACAGAGCCCGAAACTCTCATGGAGCCAGTGACAGGAATCGAACCTGCAACCCACTGATTACAAATCAGTTGCGCTACCGTTGCGCCACACTGGCACACTTGGCGCTTTCGCGCGAAGCCAGTTAAGAATAAAGGAATTGCGGACGAGGCGCAACAGGCCACACGGCGTTATACAAATATGCAAAATCCAGCAACAACAGGTACCAGGCCCGTTCATTTCTGTCGGTTCGCCCCCAATCTCAAAACCATTCGTCAAAACGAATAGTTTTAATTACAATTGCTTTATATAAAACTATTCGTTCTAACGAAGGGTTTCGCGATGCTTACTACCAAGGAAGCAGCCGAACTGCTCGGCATCACTCCGCGCAGGGTGCAGGAGCTCATAAAAAACGGAGCACTTGAGGCCCGCAAGGCTTCTGGTGTATGGCTCATCGACAAAGACAGCGTCGATACGCGACTCCGCTCCGTGACCAAAACGGGAGGACGTCCCCGCCGCGGCCACGGTAAGAGCGAGATCGCGTTCACCCTCATGAACCGCACGCACGAAGTCGCTCAGCTGGTCTACAACACATCGCGAAAAGACTTTACCCACATCGGCGCCGACATCGATTACGCCCACGCCCCTATTGGGGTATTTGGCCCCAATAGCTCCGTATCGCTCGACTCCTTCCGCATCTGGTGGCGCGGTCGCGGTATCCCGCTCGCACGCATTGGGCTAGCCTCCCTGCTTGCAGAAGCCGCAGTCGATGTTCCCGATGAACTCGTACAGCGAAATCTTGGCCTCTCCTTATCCGACCAGTATTGGATTAGACCCCAAGATTCCGGTCTCGTCTGGGAGGATATTAACTTCTTCAATAACGCCTTTGATGACGTCTCGCTGTCCATTGCGCCCTTTGCCCCAGAGGGAAAAGCGGCTGCCGCAAAGCCCGATAACACCTCGGACGGCAATCTTCAAAAGTACTGGACGTGCGAGGGCGGGCGTCGAATTCTGCATAAGGCAGGAGCGCACCTGAACCAGGAACCTTATAACGAGCTGGTGGCGACCGCGCTCCACCGTCGCATCCTAAACGCCTGCGATTATGTACCTTACTCGCTCGAGGGCACGGGCACTTCCGCCCTGAGCATATGCGATGTCTTCTTAACTGATGAAGAAGAGTATGTCCCTGCGTTCTATGTAAACCAGCACGCAAACGCAGATGAACGGCTAACTGACTACGAGCGATACGTAGCAAACTGCGAGGAACTCGGGGTGACAGGCGTCAAGGATGCCCTTGACCACATGATCGTGTGTGACGACATCATCGCCAACTACGATCGTCATTGGCGCAACTTCGGCCTCGTGCGAAACGTCAACTCACTAGTCTGCAGACCAGCCCCCATCTTCGATTCGGGCTCATCGCTCTGGTGCAACATATCTCTAGATGAGCTTAGGGCAGGAGAGCACAGTTTTGCCAGCGCGCAGTTCCATTCAAGTCCCGCGAAACAAATGTTGCTTGTTGAGGATATGAACTGGTTTGACGGGGACAAACTCGAAGGTTTTGTCGACGAGGCAATCGAGATTCTGTCTAAAAACGATGCCCTAGCAGCGAGACTGCCTTATCTAAAAGAGGCGCTAACGTGGCGCCTCGAAAGAATGATCGACATCGCTGAATGGAGTTAGCGAGGCAGCATTGCCCCGCCAACTCCCCTACCTCCCGCGCAGGGCCTTGAGCTTGGCCAGCGCCTCGGGGCTCAGGCGGCTGCCCAAGGTCATCTTGATCTGCGGAGCTTCCTCTGCCTCGTGAACGTCGTTATCGATCTGTTTGATCTCGTCCACCAGCATACGGCTCGAGATGCGCGTAACGCCCTTGCCCATGACGACGGCCTGGATCGTGCCGTCGCTCGACACCACAGAGCACGCACGGCCTTCCTCGCGTGCCTCGATGCAGAGCTTCTGTACCACGGTATCGGCAGAGACGCCCGTCGGCGAAAACTCGATGCGCACGCCGCGGGCCGGCAGGTTGGGGCGCTCGCTGGAGATGTTGCCCGCGCCGTCAAACACGATCACGGCCTCGTAGCGGCCCTGGGCAAACGCGGCGACGTCGTTGATGAGTGCAGTTCGCGCCATATCGTGGACGTCGCTGGAATACGGATCGTCGGAATGGTCGTAGACGAGCTTTTCGTAGCGCGGCGTGCAGTGAATCACGTTGTAACCGTCGACCACCAGCAGCTCGGGCTTATTGGAGTGCACCGTCGAGACCGGATCGGCGATGGCCTGCGCAAACGCATTGCCGCCCACGCCATAGGTCGCGGCCGAAACAATCGGCTTGGCCGAGCCCTCGCCAAAGCGCTTGGCCTTGGACTTGGCGCGGTTCTTCTTGGACATGCGCTACTCCTCCCCCATGAGCTCGCCGGCATTGCGGCGCAGCCACTCAAAGCACAGCGCGGTGGTCGCCTGGGCAACGTTGAGACTCTCGGTCATTCCGCGCTGGGGAAGCTTAGTCAAAAAGTCGCATTTCTCGAGCACAAGATGCGAGATGCCGTCGCCCTCGGAACCCATGACGAGCGCAACGCGGCCCTCGAAGGGGGCGTCCCAGCAACTGCCTTCGGCGTGCTCGGAGGCGCCGCCCACCCAAAAGCCGGCGGCCTTGAGGTCGTCGAGTGCACGGGCGATATTTGGAACCTGCGCGATAGGCAGATGCATGACGGCGCCGGCTGAGGTCTTGTAGCTGCCCACGGTCACGCCGGCGGCACGCTTGTTGGCGATGACGACGCCGGCCGCGCCCACAACCTCGGCGGAGCGCACGATGGCGCCAAAGTTGCCGTCGTCGGTCACATGGTCGAGCACGATGACGAGCGCCGGACCGTCGCCCGCGCGGTCGAGGATATCGGCGACATCGGCATAGGGGAAGTTGCCCACCTCGAGCGCAATGCCCTGGTGAGCGCCATGGCTCGACAGCGCATCGAGCTGCGCGCGCGGCACATACTTAATGCGGACGCCCGCGGCGTTAAGGTCATCGACCAGACGAGACAGGGCGGCATCGCGCTCGCCGCCCTCGGCGATGAGCGCGCACTTGACGGGAAAGCCGGTACGCAGCGCCTCGGCGGCAGCACGGCGGCCTTCGATAAACTCGCCCTTGGGAGCCTGGACAGCGTCGCGGTTGCGATCTCGCTGCGGACGCGCAGCCTGGCCTTGGGAGCGCTCGCGCTGGCCCTTGGGAGCGACAGCGCGGTCGTTGCGGCGAATCGGACGCGAGCCAGAAGCGGCCTGCTTGCCGCCACGAGGTGCACGCTTGCGATTGTCGGCCATAAAGCGGCCTCCTTTAAATACTTTTCAAACAGGACAAAAGAAGCGACCGCTTAAGACGAATAGCTCAAGCGGTCGGTACGGGTTTTCCAAGTGCCCGAGATTGCCGTGAAAGAGGAGCGACGCGTACTTGAGTACGCGAGCGACGGTTTGAACGGCAAGGTCGGGTGCTTGGGAAACCCGCGGGGATTAGAGAGATTTGATACGGGTGCCGGCGGCGGTATCCTCAATGGTGAGGCCCAGGTCCTTGAGCTGGTCGCGGATGGCGTCAGCCAGATCCCAGTTCTTGGCGGCACGGGCCTCGGCGCGGGCCTCGAGAATCTTGGCAGCGGCCTCGTCCACGTCGTCGCCCGTGTAGGCGACCAGACCGGCGGCAACGCCCAGCAGACCCAGCGGCAGCTCGACCTTGGGCTCGGGAAGCTCGACGCCAAACGTATCGAGCAGCTCGGCCAGCGTGTCGGCGGCGGCAAGCGCGGCGGTCTTGTCGGCAGCGTCGCCCGCCTGCTCCAGGTACTGGTTGCACTCGGTGACAAAGCCAAAGACAGCACCCATGGCACCAGCGGTGTTAAAGTCGTCGTCCATGCACTCCTTAAAGGTGGCGCGGGCCTCGGCGGCCTTGGCGGCAAACGCCTCGGCGGCAGCCGCATCGGCATCGGCCGTCGCGTGGTTCGCAGCCCAGCGCAGGTTCTCGACCGTACCGGCGATACGCGTGAGCGAGTTCTCGGCACCCTCCAGGCGCTCCCAAGAAAAGTCGAGCGGTGAGCGATAGCTCGTCTGCAGCATCAGCAGGCGCAGGGCGGCAGCGGAGTGCTGCTCGAGGACCTCGGCCAGCGTAAAGAAGTTACCAAGCGACTTGGACATCTTCTCGCCGTCGACCAGCAGCATGCCCGTGTGCATCCAGGTGTTGGAGAAGCCCTGGTGCCAGGCGCAGGTGGCCTGAGCGCACTCGTTCTCGTGATGCGGGAAGGCAAGATCGGAGCCGCCGCCGTGGATGTCGATCGGAGTACCCAGGTAGCGATGCACCATGGCGGCGCACTCGGTGTGCCAACCGGGACGGCCCTCGCCCCAGGGGCTCGGCCAGCTGGGCTCGCCGGGCTTGGCGGCCTTCCACAGGGCAAAGTCGAGCGGGTCGTTCTTGTCCTCGTTCTCCTCGATGCGCGCGCCAACCATAAGGTCGTCGATGTTGCGGCCCGAGACCTGACCATAGTTGGAATCGCTGCGCACGGCAAAGTACACATCGCCGTTATCGGCTGCGTAAGCGTGGCCCTGCTCGATAAGCGTCTTGATCATGGCGATCATGGGGCCGATCTCCTTGGTGGCGCGGGGGCGCACATCGGGATCGAGCACGTTGGCGGCGCGCATGACGCCGATGAACTTGTCGGAGAACTCCGTCGCGACCTCGGCAGCCGTACGGCCCTGCTCGTTGGCGCGCTTGATGATCTTGTCATCGACATCGGTGAGGTTCTGGGCGAACGTGACCTCGTAGCCGCTCGCGATGAGCCAGCGACGAATCACGTCAAAGCTGATGAACGTGCGGGCATTGCCGATGTGGATGTTGTCGTAGACCGTGGGGCCGCACACGTACATGCGGACCTTGCCGGACTCGATGGGCTGGAACTCTTCCTTTTTATGGGTAGCGCTGTTGTAGATACGCATTCGTTACTCCTTAACGGTTTTCTGTAGCAGGCAGACGGCCCAGGCGCCGATTCCCTCGCCCTGGCCTTCCCAACCGAGCTTTTCGGTCGTAGTGGCGGCGACGCCCACGTTTTCGACGTCAACGCCCAGGGCATGGGCAAGGTTGGCACGCATGGCATCGCGGTGCGGGGTGATCTTAGGCTGCTGGCAGGCAATGGTGCAATCGGCATCGACAAACTCGAAGCCCAGCTCGCGCGCGTAGTCCATCACGCGAGCGAGCAGCACCATCGAATCGGCACCCTCATAGGCGGGGTCGGTATCGGGGAATAGCTTGCCAATGTCTCCCCCACGGCAGGCGCCCAGAATGGCGTCGGCCAAGGCGTGCGCGAGCACATCGGCATCCGAGTGGCCCAGCAGGCCGCGCTCGTAGGGAATGTCGACACCGCCGATGATACATCGACGCCCCTCCACCAGACGGTGAACGTCGTAGCCATGGCCAATGCGCAGGTTACTGAACATGGGGAAGGTCCTCTCCCTCGGCCATACGGCCAAGCAGAATCGCGGTTACGGGACGCAAGTCCTCGGGCACCGTCACCTTAAGGTTATCGCGCGGGCTCTGGACGCAGCGGACGCGCCCACCCATGCGCTCGACCAGCGACGAATCATCGGTGCCGATAAAGCCCTCGGCAATGGCTGCAGCGTGGGCGCGCTTCATAGCATCGACGCTAAAGATCTGCGGCGTCTGCGCAGCCCAATAAAGCTCACGCGGCGGCGTCTCGACGATGTTATCGCCGTCGACGATCTTGAGTGTGTCGATCGCGGGTTGACCGCACACGACACCGTCGAGCGAGCGGTCGCCCACAAGCACGTCGATCGCATGATCGATGGCCTCGGTCGTGATGAGCGGACGAGCGCCATCGTGAATGGCGACGTATTCAAAGCCCGCCGGCACCGCATGCACGCCGGCACGGGTGGAATCCTGGCGGGTCGCGCCGGCATCGGCAAAGCTGATGGGCGTGTCATAGTCAAACGGGTCGATGGCCAGGCGGCGCATCTCGGCACGGCGCTCGGCAGGACACACCACCACGATGTGGCCGACCTTGTCGCTCCGGTCGAACGCGCGGATGGACCAGCTCATAAGCGGACGGCCCGCCACGTTAACGAGCTGCTTGCCGCCGGGATTTCCAAAGCGCTGACCGCTGCCGCCGGCAACGACCACGGCGCATACGGGCGCCATTATGCGTTCCCCTGTTTGGTGCCCTTCATGCGGTACAGCGAGTCCGCAAGAATGGCAGGGTTGTTGACGCCAAAGTCGCCCAGGCGCTCCGGATCCTCGCTAATGTCGTCCATGAGCTCCTGCAGCGAGCCGTACTCGTCGACGATCTTCTCGGCCACGCCGTCGCGCACGACGGACACGCGCGAAAGCGTGCGCAGGCCCAGCGGCGTCATGACGGAGTCCTCGTCCAGGTCGTCATAGCCCAGAACCGCCGCCACATGCTGTGGGTCGGACAGGTCCTTAGGTGTCATGCGAGCGAGCTCGGCGCGGATCTTCTCGGCTTTGGCCTCAGAGGAATCGCTTGCGTAGTCGCGGATCATCAAGTCGTATTCGGTATCCATGCTGGAGCCCGCGAGCTGCTCGAGCTGCATCTGCACGAGCTTGCCCTGATTACCCAGCTTGACAATACAATCCTTAAGCTCGGTCTTTGCCTGCTGCATGATCTCGAAGCTCGAGAAGATGCCGGTGATGTCGGCGAGCGTGACGTAGTCGTCCAGCTCGAGTGCCGTCAGGCGCAGCAGGGAGCGATCGAGCGACTGACGGGTGGTCTGGAGCGTGGCGACGAGCTGATTGACCGAGCTCATGATGGTGGTGACAGGCTGGATCTCGTAGCTCTTACCGTGGACGTACACGTTGACGACGGCACGACGAGCCGAAACCGAGATCACGATGGCATCGGTGAGCACCGACATGCGAGCGGCAGTACGGTGACGCATGCCCGTCTCACTCGTGGCGAGCGAGGGGTCGGGATTGAGGTGGAAGTTGGCGCGCAGGATCTGGGTGAGGTCGCCGTCGATAACGATGGCGCCGTCCATCTTGGAAAGCTCGAACAGGCGGTTCGAGGTAAACGAAATGTTGAGCGGGAAGCCGTCGTTACCGGCAGCGAGCACGTTTTCGGTGTCGCCGACGCAGATAAGGGCTCCCAGATGACCGGCAAGGATCATGTCGAGGGCGGTGCGGATCGGCTGGCCGGGGGCAGTCAGGCGAATAGCCTGTTCCATACGCTTTTGCAGCTCGTTCTTATCCAAGGCATCGCTCCCATCGTATACGCTCCATAAACGCTAAATAGTTTCTCACGGTTTGTCCCTGCGGCGCTTGCGAAATACGATGCTTACAGAATGAGCGAACACAGCTGAGAGCCCCAATCCAAATGAGCTGCTTATGTGGTAGCATCGGGATTCGCATAAATGAGGGAGTAGTCGCGTGACCGGGTTCGCCTCCGGTGGCGCGGCAAGTCAACATACTGGCCGATGCGGTCTGGCTTGCCTTAATGAACGAGACTCGTGGCTGTGCGCACAACGCGTACGCCACGGGTCTTTTTTGTTACTCCCCCAAGAGGTACACGCGGGCCCGCCCGCAGAAAGGGAGCCAGACTATGGGACTCGCAGAGCTCGTATTGCTCGCTATCGGCCTTTCGATGGACGCCTTTGCCGTATCCATCTGCAAGGGCCTTGGCATGAAGAAGATCAACCTTAAGGTCGCCGTAGTGCTCGGCCTGTTCTTTGGCGGCTTCCAGGCCGGCATGCCCGTAATCGGATGGGCGCTCGGCAGTCAATTCATGAGCATCATCGGACCCATCGACCATTGGATCGCCTTTATCCTTTTGGCCTTTATCGGCGGCAAAATGCTGTGGGAGGCCTTTACCGAAGACGAGGATGAGGACGAGAGCGACGGCAAGGATGCCGAAAAGATTGACCTGGGTGAGTACCTGATTCTGGCTATCGCCACCTCAATCGACGCCCTGGCCGTGGGCATCTCATTTGCTGCGCTCTCGGTTGACATCGTTCCCGCTGTATCGCTTATCGGAGTCACAACGTTTATCTTCTCCGTCGCCGGCGTAGCGATCGGCCACACCTTTGGCGAGCGCTACGAAAAACCCGCCACCATCGTGGGCGGCGTCGTGCTCATCCTCATCGGCCTCAAGATTTTGCTGGAGCACCTGGGGATTTTGGTGCTGTAAAACACCCTTCAAAACTAAACGTCCGTATGAGGCCTCATGCAGAGTTTTGCATGAGGCCTTTTCATGCAGACTTTTGCATGTCATACTGATATGCAAAAGTCTGCACGTTAGGAGATCGCCGTGGATATCCTTCCCATCACCACACCGCGCCAAGCTGGCATCTACGT
>DBEZXT010000151.1:0-5771 GCA_048291645.1 Collinsella aerofaciens
CCGGCAGAGGAGCTCGCCGCCCTGGTAGACGCTGATAAGCTCGCAGGCGTGTACCCCAGCGTATCCGAGGCCCTCGCGGCTTTCGAAGCCGCAGGTGAGTCCTTCGTAGCAGCCGGCACCATCACCCTAGCCGGCGAAGTAGCCGTCCTGCTGCGCTAACCCATCCCCCCAGTAGTTGCGGTGAAATACGGACTGTTTTACGAGCCAGAAGCCTCAAACGGTCCGTATATCACCGCAACTCAAAAGCAGCTAATTTGGGATAGGGCTTTTTAGCTGCCCTGTACCCCGAGTTGACTCGCTTGTCACGAAATGGGCCTATCTACTACGTTTGACAGGCTACCCTCGACCACACGGAAAATCGTGAAATCAAAACCGCAGGTAAAAGGCTTGCCAGTTTTCAAAAAAGACCCGCATGGTCGACCCATGCGGGTTAAACGTAGTAGATGGCCCGTTTTCGTGGCGCGACGTAATCGCAATGTGACAAAGGGGCTGTCCCTTTGTCACATTGGCTAGTCTAGGCGGACCGGATCGTGGGGGTAGGCGTTGAGAATCTCGACGCCGTTCTCGGTCACCAGGGCTAGGTCCTCGATGCGGACGCCGGTGCGGCCGGGGAGGTAGATGCCCGGCTCGATAGAGAACGTCATGCCCGGCTCTACGACCTGCTCGTTGGCGAGCGAGACGTCGCCCGGCTCGTGGTCCTGCAGACCGATCGAGTGTCCCAGGCGGTGCGTAAAGTACTTGCCGTAGCCCGCATCCTCAATCACGTCGCGTGCGGCGCGATCCAGGTCGCACATGCGCACACCCGGTGCGATGAGCGCCTCGGCGGCCTCGTTGGCGCGGCGCACGATGTCGTAGATGCGCGCGGTCTCCTCGTCCGACTCGCCCAAAAAGAACGTGCGCGTCATGTCCGAGCAGTAGTTGCGACGGCGCCCGCCAATATCAAACAGCACTACGTCGCCACGCTTGAGCACGGTGTCGTCGGGCTCGTGGTGCGGGTCGCCGGCATTAGCACCAAAGCTCACGATGGGCGGAAAGCTAAAGCCCTCGCAGCCGTGCTTGCGATACAGGCCGAGCATCTGGTCGGCAATCTCGCGCTCCGTCACGCCTTCGTGGACGAGCTTGATAACATCGGCCATCACGGCATCGTTAGCGGTCGAGGACGCGCGCATAAGCTCCTGCTCGGCGGCATCCTTGTAGGTGCGTGCGGCGGTGACGGCAAAGTCACCCAGGAAAAACTCGCTGGCTGCGTGGCGCTCCATGAGCGGCATCAAAAAGCCAGAGCGCATGACGGTGTCGATGCCGAGTGGTTTGGTCGGATCGACTTCGCGAGCGATGGCATCGGCCACGACATCGTTGTCGGTGTGATAGGCGATGCGGACATTGTCATACTCGGGCAACTGATGAAGGGCGTTGACTAGGATCACCGGCTCGGCACCGCGCGCGAGTAGTACGCCGCAAAAACGCTCGAACATATCGGCATAAAAGCCGGTCAGGTAATAGATCGACCACGGGTCGTTTACGAGCAGCTGCGCACCGGGGTGCTGAGCCTCGAGCGCATCGAGCACGCGCGCCACGCGCTGGTCATCGACATGTGCCATGAAACATCCTTTCGCTAGGGTGCCACCATGGTATCCCAAGCCCGGCACATAGGGACGTTCCTTTTATGCCGACACTTTGGGACACTCCTTGGCATGGTCACTCTGGCAACCATGCGGGCAAAAGTAGCTAAAAGAGGCCCGTCCCAAATGGGCTGCTTACAAAACTATGGCGGATTACGGGGCTGGACCTGTATTGCTTGACCATGGAAATAATTGCGAATTTAAAACCGCAGGTAGACGGCTTATCAAAAATCGAAAATTGCCGGTATGGATGGGGGTCTACGAATCGGCCCCGTAATCCGGCATAGTTTTGAAATGACACTAAAGTAGACACAGGCTAAATACCGATTCCAAGGATAGTTGCGGTGGAATAGTTCCTGGATGCCGGGGTTTTGGCGGAAATCAGGAACTATTTCACCGCAATTGAGGAGGGGCGGGGTGGATGGCGGGGTAGCTAAAAGAGCCCCGTCCCTAATTAGCTACTTTGACTCGGTCGATGTCCATGCTGGCGATGAGGTTGATGTTGGTGTCGAGGAGGTCTTCCAGCATGATGTCGCCCATGCGGATGGGGGCGTTGACGACCAGGCCTCGGATGAGGGCCATGGCTTGGGCGTGGAGTTCTAGCGGGATGGCTTCGGCCGTGCGCACGGGGAGCAGGGCCTCGTCGCCGCCGGAGACCGCTATGGTCGTCGTGAGCACGCGCATGGGGCAGGTGAACTCCTGGTGTGCGAACTTATCACCGCGCGGACAGCTGTTGCCGGTCACGGAGCGCACCTCTACCACGGCACTGTTGGCATCACACTCCACCTCTACGGTCAGGAGGCACTCGGATGGGCAGGTGGTGCAGTTGAACTTGAGCGTCTCGATCGCGTTCGTGCTCATGGCTTTACGCCTCCTCAATGGGATCGACAGACAGAATAATCTCTCTAGCACCTAGGTCGAGTGCGCGCTGAATCACCTTCGCCGGCAGAGGGAAGCTTTCCATTACGCTCGGTTTAAACGCGCGGACCTTGCCGGCGAACAGTTCCACGCCGTCGGTCAAGATCCTCACGCGGGCGGCGTCGACGGGTCGGCGCACGCGGAAGTTGAGCTTGGTGAGCGCCATAGCCGTAATGCGTCCCGGCAGCGCGTATCCCGCAATGCCGGCAGGGGAGACGGTGAGCTCGCAGTCCGGAACGGCGCCCGCGCCGGTCCCCAGCGCGTACGCCGCTGCAGCTGCGCCAGCCCTCTCGGACTCGGTCGTTACGTTGTCGGCCAGGTCGTGCACGTGCAACACGTTGCCGCAGGCAAAGATGCCCGGCACGCCCGTTTGCAGGCTTTGGTCCACCACGGCTCCGCGCGTGCGTGGATCAAGCTCAACGCCCGCGGCAACCGAAAGCTCGTTCTCGGGAATCAGACCCACAGAAAGCAGCAGCGTGTCGCACGGAACGAGGCGCTCCGTCCCGGCAATGGGCGCCAGGTGCTCGTCGACCTGGCTTACCTCGACGGCTTCCACGCGATCGTGCCCAATCACACGCGTCACGGTGGTGGACAGGTGCAGTGGAATGCTAAAGTCGTCCAGACAGTTTTTCACATTGCGGCGCAGGCCGTTGGCGTATGGCATGAGCTCGTAGACGCCCTCAACCGAAATCCCCTCGAGCGTGCAGCGGCGCGCCATGATCAGCCCGATGTCGCCCGAGCCCAAAATGACCGCGCGCGAGCCGGGTTTGAGGTTCTCGATATTGATGTATCGCTGCGCCAGGCCGGCCGTAAACACGCCGGCGGGACGGCTACCGGGAATTTTGATTTCGCTGCGGGTGCGCTCGCGGCAACCCATTGCAAGGACAACCGCGCGCCCGGTGAGCTGCAGCATGTCGGCAGGGCTCATGAGCGTGACGGTATG
Organism: Collinsella aerofaciens; assembly: GCA_048291645.1. GTDB lineage: Bacteria > Actinomycetota > Coriobacteriia > Coriobacteriales > Coriobacteriaceae > Collinsella > Collinsella aerofaciens_CG. The sequence continues at coordinate 3,481 of DBEZXT010000151.1, forward strand.
GACCGCGGTGTCTTCCGTAAGCTCGCCTGAATCAATCCCAAGCACCATGCTGTTCAGGAACAGCGCAATGTCGGTTGCGTGCACCTGGTCGATAAAGCGCTGCGCGTACTCGGGACCGGTGAGCTCCTGTTTAAAGTGCGACAGGCCAAAGCCGGGGTGGATGCACTGGCGCAGGATGCCGCCCAGGTGCTGCTCGCGCTCCACGATGGCCACGCGTGCGCCTGCCTTATGCGCGGCCAGCGCGGCCGCCATGCCGGCGGGTCCGCCGCCGATAACGACCACGTCGAAGACTTGCGTTTGTACGGCTTCTGCGATGCCGCAATCAATCGCGCTCGATTTGAATTCCGCCATCCTAGCACACCCCCTTCAGCGGTCCCTTAACCAGCCAAGATCCGGCATCCTCCAACAGCACGTCGCTGGGGTCGCAGCCCAACTCGCGAGCAAGGATCGCAACCACGCGGCTCTGGCAAAAACCACTCTGGCACCGACCCATGCCGGCACGACAGCGGCGCTTGACGCCCTCGACCGAAACCGCGCCCGGGCGGCGTCGAATTGCGGCCACGATCTCGGCTTCGGGCACCGTCTCGCAACGGCAGACAATCTGCCCCCACGCGGGGTCGGACTCGATTAGCTCCTCCTTGCGCGCCAGCGGTGCGCGGTCAAAGTCGTCCGGCGCGCGGCGAATTGGGTTCCAGTCCGCCCGCTCGTGCAGCTCCACGCCCGCCTTACGCATTACAAGCTCCATGCGCTCGGCAATGGCCGGCGCGCTTGCCACACCCGGCGACTGAATGCCCGCCGCCTGGAAAAGCCCTGGCACCACGGCCGACTGTCCAATAAAGAAGTCGTTCGTTCCCTGAATGACCGGACGTCCGCCGGCAAATGCGCGCACCACGCGACGCGTGTCCAGATCGGGTACTAACTTGCGTGCACCTGTCAGCAGCGCGTTTACATCGCTCGCATAGGTTTGCGTGTCGCCCGGCTCGCGCACGGCGGCCGTGGCGGTGATCACGGTGTTGCCGTGCACGGTGCCCGTGACGATAACGCCCTTCGACACCGGCGTCGGCACGGGGTAGAGCGGCATGAGCGTGCGCGGCTCCTTGTCCAGCACCACGATGTTGCCCTGACGCCAGACCATCTGGAATTCCTCGGCGCCCGCCATATGCGAGATGTCGGCGGCGCCGTTGCCCGCGGCGTTGATTAGGTAACGGCAGTGCACGTCTCCTGCGGGCGTTGCCAGCGTAAAGCGCGCAGCTCTGTCATCCGAGTCGGCAACTTCAATTGCCTCCACTGGCGCAGACCGCATAAACGTCACGCCGTTGGCAACGGCGTTCTCCAGCGCGGCGATGGCTACTTCAAACGGGTCAACGTAACCGGTCGAAGGGCACCATAGCGCGCACGTGGTCTGGGCACTCGCGCGCGGCTCCAACTCGTGGATGCGCTCGGGGCCGACAATCGACAGCTCGGGCACGCCGTTGGCCAGGCCATTCTGGCGCAGCTTCTTCAGTTGTGCGCGGTCCTCGTCGCTGAAACCCAGCACCATCGAACCGGTGCGGCGGAACAAAAATCCGAGCTCCTGGGCCCACGTGCCATATAGCTCGCAACCACGGGCGTTGACCTGCGCCTTTACCGTGCCCGGTGCCGGATCGTAGCCGGCGTGCACCAGACCGCCGTTGGCCTTCGACGCGCCCAGCGCGATATCGTTGGCGGCCTCGACTACGCAAATAGATAGGTCATAGCGCGCGAGCTGCCTCGCGATGGCGCACCCGGTAATGCCCGCGCCCACAATTGCGATATCAAACGTTTCTGCCACGGTGCCTCCAAGACAAGTTGACAGGATGTCAATAAGACCATCCTACGGTCTGCGTGCGTCCAACACGGCGGCAATGCGGCGAACAGCCCCGCTGCATCTGCCAACGGTAGGCGAGGGGAAGCTCGGTAACGTCGACGTCTTTGTCTGCTGACCCCGGTGCCGGAAGTTTGTCTCGATCTGTAACAGTAAGAGGGGTTTTGGAGCCCAAGATGTTACAGATCGAGATTGAAGTCGGGGAGGAACCCCTGTGTCTAAATCTGTAACATCTAGGATCGGATTCCACTCCCACCTGTTACAGATTGAGATGTTTGTGTCCGCGCCGGCGCCGCCCCTAGCCGTGGTCCCATATAAACAAACCCCGTGGTAAACTTGACCGGACTGTTAATATTCCGAAAGGTACACCCCAATGTCCAAGTACATCTCCGAGCTCATGTCGCCGCAGCTTATGGGCGTCGTCTATGCCTTCGTTGGCTTTATCATC
>DBEZXT010000152.1:0-3821 GCA_048291645.1 Collinsella aerofaciens
CGTGCACAAGGTGCGCGTGTATGGCCGCATTGGCCAGATGGCGCTGGAGTACGACGAGCCGCGCCGCGCGAGCGTGCTCGACGCCTTGGGCGCACTCGATGCTCAAGCTATCGCCGATGCCAAGTCGGGCTACGTGATGCAGCTTGAGCCACGCAAGCACAAGCTCGTCATGGATCTGGCGACACTCGTCGGTGCCCATTACGCACGTCGCTGGTTCTTGCCGACGCCTCTGCGTGCGGTGTTTGTCGTGGTCGGTTACATGACATTTTTGCGCGCCGCCCTCCGTGAGCTCGCGCAGCCGCGCCTGACCGTTCCTGTGCTCGACGCTTCGGCCATCGGCATCTCGTTCGTCAAGCGCGACGTCGACACCGCGGGTCAGACGATGTTCCTGCTCAACGTGGGCGAGCTGCTTGAGGACTACACCCGCGCCATGAGCGAAAACGAGCTCATCAACTCGCTGCTCGATGTGCCCGACAAGGCGCAAAAGGTCGTCGGCAACACTGAGGTAAGCGTTGCCGCGACCGAGCTTGAGCCCGGCGATCTGGTCGCCGTGCGCACCGGCATGTCTATCTGCATCGACGGCGTGGTCGAGCGGGGGAGCGCTATGGTCAACCAGGCGACCCTGACCGGCGAGCCGCTGGCCGTCGAGCGCAGCGCGGGCGACGACGTGTTCGCCGGCACCGTCGTGGAAGACGGCAGCATCTTGGTGCGCGTGCGCGCCAACACGGCGCAGACCAAGCTGCGCTCGATTGTCTCGCTCGTGCAGACGGCCGACTCGCTCAAGTCCGAGGGTCAGTCGCATATGGAGGACCTTGCCAACAAGATCGTCCCGTGGAACTTCCTGCTCGCGGGCCTGGTTGCGCTTACCACCCGCAGCCTCATCAAGACCTCGGCGGCACTGATGGTCGACTATTCGTGCGCACTCAAGCTCACGGGTTCCGTTGCCGTCATGACCGCCATGAGCGATGCTGCCAAGATGGGGGTGATGGTGAAGGGCGCCAAGTACTTTGAGTCGTTTGCCAAGGCCGATACCATTGTCTTTGACAAGACCGGTACGCTGACCGAGGCCCAGCCGCGCCTAGCTTGCGTGCTCACGACCGACGGCTGGAGCGAGGATGAGGTCCTGCGCCTTTCCGCTTGCTTGGAGGAGCATTTCCCGCATCCGGTGGCGCGTGCCGTGGTCAACGCCGCCCGCGAGCGCGGGCTCGAGCACCGCGAGCGCCATGCTGCCGTCGAGTACATCGTGGCACACGGCATCGCTTCGTCCATCGAAGGACGTCGCGCGATTATCGGCTCGGCACACTTTGTGTTTGAGGATGAGGGCGCGCAGCTCGAGTCCGACATAAAGGAGCGCATCGAGTCCCAGATGCAGGGCCTGTCGCCGCTGTATCTGGCGGTCGATGGCACCGTTGTGGGCGTGCTCGGCATCGAGGATCCGCTCAAGCCCGGGGTCCGTGAGGCCATCGCCGACCTGCATGCGCTGGGCGTTAAGCACGTGGTTATGCTTACGGGCGATTCGGAGCGCACGGCCGAGCGCATTGCGCGCGAGGCAGGTGTCGACGAGTTTAAGGCCGAGCTGCTGCCCGAGGACAAGTACGCCTATGTGGAGCGAATTAAGCGCGAGGGGCGCTACGTTGCCATGGTGGGCGACGGCGTCAATGACTCACCGGCGCTCGGTTTGGCCGACGTGGGCTTGGCGATGGGCGGCGGAAGCGACATCGCCAAGGAGGTCGCCGATATCATCCTGACCGATACGGATCTGGCCGCAATCGTGCGCCTGCGCCGCATGAGCCAGGGCCTCATTGATCGCCTGACGAGCTCCTACTCTAAGGTGATGCTCACCAACTCGGCGCTGCTGGCGCTCGGCATCACCGGCACGATTACGCCGCAGACGTCGTCGCTGCTGCACAACGGCTCGACGATCGCCTACAGCCTGAGCAACGCGAAGGCATATCTGCGTTAACAGGCGTGTTCGCCCACGCTATCTGGCCTGCGCCCGGACGGCATCGGTGCCGTCCGGGCGCAGGCCTTTTGCATTTGACCATTTGCTAGCTACTCTATATAGTATTGCTAGCGGTGCTAGCAATTGAAGGGAGCGGGATCAACGTGGGTACTGTTAGTGGCATGGCGCAGGTGAACGTTCGCGTGGATCGCCAGGTTAAGAACCGTGCCGAGGAGGCGCTGCGGCTTTCGGGCGGGTCACTGCCCGAGCTCATCAAAAAGGTGGTGGCCAAGGTCGCGCAGGGTGGCGGGCAGTGCGAGGAAGTGCTTGCGGTCGTCGACGACCGGCAGCAGACCGTCGCGCCCGATACTCCGTTCGCCGCATCATGGGCAGCGGCAGACCGGCTTTATGCAGATTTGGGCATCGCTGCGTCGCCCGTATCCGACGATCGCGATTGGGACGCAATCTATTCCGAAGCCATGGACGAGCGCTATCGCCAAAAGGGGATGATCCTGTGAGCGGAGCTCCCCTCAAAATAATGGTGGACGCCAACGTATGGGTTGATTCGTTTTGCGTCGACCATGCCGAGTCGCTTGCCGCGCGTGCGTTTATTGGGCAGGCGACGGAGACGGGGGCGTTGCTGTTCTTTCCGGTGCATATCGCTAAGGACGTGCTGTACGTTGTCCAACACGAGCTGAAGCGTAGCGTTCTTGCCGGCGGGGGAGCGCTCGACGAGGCATCTGCCCGTGCAATTGACGATGTGGCGTTGGCGTTTGTTCGGAACATGACCGAAAACGCCACGGCCGTGGGTGCAGATGCGTCGGACCTTTGGCTGGCCGACAAATACTTAGCGCTCCATCGCGATTACGAGGACAACTTGGTGCTTGCCGCGTGCAAGCGCGCACAGGTCGATTACTTGGTGACTAACGATCGCAAACTGCTCGAACATGCCGATCTTGCAGCGAAGACCCCGCGCCAAATGATGCCGATTCTTGCTTTGGCCGAACGCGGTGGCGCGGCTATCGGTTGACGCGAACTGTTTGCGGGCCTCTTGGACGACGATGCGCCAAGGGACCCGCGTCTGCTATTTACAAAAGCTCGGCCTTAATGGTGGGACTTTCTGCGAGCTGCTCGGCTGCCTTTTCGTCGGAGCTGTCGAGTGCTGCCAGACTGCGGTAGACCCACTCGTTGACCTGGGTGTTCTTGACGCCTGCGGTCTGCATAAGGGCGCCTACCTCGCGGATTTCTGCGAGTAGATTGGCTTTGGGACCCGCGAGCTCGACCTCGATGCCGTGGTAGGCGGTCACGCCGCGGTTCTCACTTACGTGGTCGATAAAGCCCTCGACGGTCTCAAGCTGCTGGGCGAGAGCTGCATCATCGTCAGCGTCCAGCGCGACGAGTGCGTTCGATACCGTGAGGGCGGGATGTCCGCAGGGGACAAAGCCTTCGATGACATCCATAGCCTCGGTAATGGTTGAGCCCAGGCCTGCGAGGGCATTGACGAGCTGCTGCTTGGTATCCATAACGGTCCTTTCGACGGGTCAATTTTGCTTGGCGAAAATATACGTGACGCGATCGGTAGCAAAAGTGTGAAGTGCGGCGCACATTGGGGTCTTCACAGCTCGTGCATAGAACAGCTGTCCGCTTTCAGAACGTGGTAAGATAACACTCCACAAGCGGGGCTCGCCCCGCATGTTCCTTGAAAAGTCGACGGGTGTTGGGCGCTCGTGCCCAATGCCATCCAGACTTTCCCGACATTCGGGGGCGACTGGTTTCGACACGATAGCTCTGAGAGAGGAAGCAAGCCGAGGTCTCCTCGCCTCGTTAAACAGGGGTACCGTCAAATTGAATTGACAACAACTCTTCTTTTGAGCCTATG
>DBEZXT010000153.1:0-4085 GCA_048291645.1 Collinsella aerofaciens
CACGGGGCATCGAGCACATTGATGCGCGCGCCCTTCCAGTCGATCGGCGCAATGGTCGTCGAGATGGAAAATGCACGCTTGACCTCTTCGGGGTCATAGTCGAGCGTGGGCTTGGTGCCGTCGTGGCCGCCCAGGCGGGCGGTCTTGCCGGAAAGGTGGAGCATGGCCTCGGCGAGTGAAGTCTTGCCCACCCCGCCTTGGCCTACGAGCACCACGTTCCTTACGTTACCGGTCTTGGGAGCACCCATGATGACCTCCTTGCAGGGCCGCGCGCAATGCGCGACGCCAACGGGGAGAGTTCGCGGTCGGTGCCATCCCGGGAGCAGCATGGTCGGCAGCCGAGCCGACTCACCCTCCAAATGTCCTATGCCACCACCCTACCCTCACGGGCGGCTGTCCATGCATACCTTTCGGCGCACGTATGAATACAGGCGGCGAGAGGAAGAGACAAACTTGTGAGGCGATTATTGAACCCAGTCGATGCAAACAAAAAGCCGCCACAGACCGTAAGACCTGCGGCGGCTTCGCCTCAATTAATAGTTGAGTAAATACCTGAGCCTACCCCTCGATACGGCTCAAGAACTCACGCGTGCGCTGCTCGCGCGGATGGTCGATGACCTGCTCGGCAGGACCCTCCTCGACAATGCGGCCGCCATCCATAAAGACCACGCGGTCGGCAACATCGCGCGCAAACTGCATTGCGTGGGTCACGATCACCATCGTCATATTCTGCGCGGCAAGGTCTTTAATGACACGCAGTACCTCGGCCGTCAGCTCGGGATCGAGCGCCGAGGTCGGCTCGTCAAAGAACAAGATCTCCGGGTCGAGCGCCAAGGCGCGGGCAATACTCACGCGCTGTTGCTGACCGCCCGAAAGCTCACACGGAACCTTGTTCTCGTTGCCCACAAGCCCCATCTGAGCAATCAATTCATGCGCACGAGCTTCCGCCTGCTCGCGCGGGCGCTTAAGCACGCGGATCGGCGCGTCGATGATGTTTTTCATCACGGTATAGTGCGGGAACAGGTTGTAATTTTGGAACACCAGGCCGAATCGCGAGCGCGCCTGCTTGGGCACATCGCCCTTCGCATAGACCGCGCCCGAACCCGCATCCGTCGCAACGGCAAGGTCGCCAAACGAGAGCGAGCCTCCGTCGAGTGTCTCGAGCAGCGTGGCACAACGCAACAGCGTGGACTTACCGCCGCCCGAAGGCCCGATAATCGCCACGACCTCGCCACGCTTCACCTCAAGCGAGATATCCTTGAGCACCTCATTGCCGCCAAACGCCTTGCGCGCGCTTTCGATTTTCATCACTGAGTTAGTCATGATAATAGTCCAGCTTCTTTTCGGCGGCGCCCAACAGCATCTCGACCACAAAGTTAAAGACCCAGTAAATCAGCGCCGCAATCGCAAACGGCACCATGCTCACCTGCGAGGCAACCAGCGCCTTGGCGGTCGAGAACATCTCACCCACGCCAATGGCAAACGCCAGCGACGTGTCCTTGACCAGCGTGATGATCTCGTTGCCCATCGCCGGCAGAATACGCTTGGCGACCTGCGGCATCACGATATACAGAAACGTCTGCGTGCGCGAATAGCCCAGCACCTCGGCGGCCTCATATTGACCGCGCGGAATCGACTGCAAGCCCGAGCGATAAATCTCGGCAAAGTAGCCGGCGTAGTTGATGATGAACGCCACAACGCACGCCGTCCACTTGGAATCAGGCGTGAGCGAAATGCCAAACACGTAATACGGGGCAAAGTAGATGGCAAACATCTGCAGCATGAGCGGCGTACCGCGCATGACCGAAATGTAGATGCGCGCAATCCAGCGCAGCGGCGCGACCTTGCTCATGCGCATAAACGCCACGGGGATTCCCAGCGGAATCGACCCGAGCAGCGTCAGCACAAACAGCTGCAAGCTGACCAAGAATCCCTGGCCAAGCATCTGCATCATGACCTGAATAGACATTACTTGAGCACCCAATTATCGAAAGATAGACCATAGTTTGAATACTTGTCGCACAGGTCCTTGACCGTGCCGTCCTCATAGAGCGCCTTGAGCGACTCGGTCACGGCGGCGGCCGACTTGGTGTCGCCCTTCTTAAAGCCGACGGCGTAGTGCTCGCTGGACAGCGGCTCATCAAGCTGCGTATAGGCATCGGGCTTGGCGGCAAGCTGATACTGGGCAATCGAAAGGTCGCAAGCCACGGCATCGACCGCGCCGCTCTCGAGCTGCATAAAGGCCGTGTTGTACTCGCCGATCGTGTCGAGCGTGGCAAACGTCGCCGCCAGATCCTTCTGGTCACCCTCGAGCACATCCTGCGCAGCGGAATCGGTCTGCGTAATCACGGTCTTGCCGGCAAGATCGTCCCAGCTCTTGATGCCCGCATCCTTCTTTACCACCAGCACCTGCTCGTTGAGCATGTACGGCTCGGAGAACGTGTAGTCGTCCTCGCGACCCTCCATGGTAAAGCCGTTCCAGATGCAGTTGATGGCACCCGAGTTGAGCAGCGTATCCTTGGCATCCCAGTCGATGGCCTCGTATTTGACCTCCCAGCCCTGCTTATCGGCAACAGCCTTGGCCAGATCGAGGTCAAAACCAGTGTACTCTCCGTCGTCGCCCACAAAGCCGTACGGAGGATAGGACTTGTCAAAGCCCACGACGAGCTTCTTGGACTCCGCAGCGCCCTTCACATCCTTGGCCGCGGCAGAGCCAGCAGCGGAGCCCTTGCCGGCGCCACCGCCGCAACCGACAAGACCAAGGCCAAGCACCGTGGCGAGCGAGCCGGCTAGACCAACAAACTGACGACGAGACATATCGGTGTTCATGGTATTCCCCCTTGATGACACTTTAGTTAGGTAAAGTGAGTCATGTAACGTTCAGAATCATACACTTTAGCGTGATAGAGCACAAGATGAGTTTGCCCGCCGCGCGAGGGGTGCGGGGGTTAAGTTTCCTGCTCTACAGTCCTGCTCACGACGGAGGCCACATTAAGTGGCCTCCTGTTCGTGCGGAACTCGCGATAAACTTAACCCCCGCACCCCTCGCGCGGCGGGCAACCGTCGTTGGACTTATCACTGACACCAATAAACCGCTTGCATATCGTCTGTTGGCCTGGCACGGTACAATGCTTGTAGCTTTAAATTTATAAATTAGTGGGGTTATCGATGGCAGAATCTCGTGCGGAGCGTAGGGCTCGTCGTGCTTTGGTGGAGGCGGCTGAGGGGTCGAAGGAGGAGAAATCTTCTACGAAATCCAAGTCTTCTAAAGCTGCAAAAAGCAAACCGACCAAGAGCAGAGCTAAGACCAAGCGTTCTGACTCTCGTCGAGGCGGGGATAAAGCGCCTCAGACTCGTTCCAAGCGCTCGCATAAAGATCGGGTTTCGTCTGCACGTAAGGCCGTGGACCCCAAGTCTCCCTGTTCGATCATGAAATCTTGCGGTGGGTGCACGGCGCTCAATCGTCCTTATAAAAAGCAGTTGGCGGCTAAGCAGGCTGCTATGGAGGAGCTGTTTGCCGAGCTTTGTGAGCGCGAGAGCATTGCTGTCGATCCTATTCGCGGTATGGGCGTCACCCTTGGCGACCCGGGTAAATATCCTGCGCCGCGTGGCTTTCGTCATAAGGCTGCCACTCCCTTTGCTCCCGGTAAGGAGGGCGCTGTCCGTTGCGGTTTCTTTGAGCGCGGCACGCACAAGATCGTTGCCGTACCCGAATGCCCCGTCGAGGCACCGGGCGCCCGACAAATTCTTAACGGCATCGCGCGTGAAGCTGAGCGCCTGCACATTCCCGCCTTTAACGAGGACAAGCATCTGGGCTTGCTCCGCTATGCCGTCGTCCGCTGCGGTTGGCGTACCGACCAGGTCATGGTCACGCTCGTGACCGCTCAGCGCGACTTGCCGCATGCGCAGGAGTTCTTTGAGGCTGTCGCCGCACTCAATCCGCACATCGTCACCGTCGCCCAAAACATCAACGGGCGTCCCGGCAACGCCATCCTCGGCGAGGAAACCCGCATTGTATATGGCGCCGAGTGCATGCGCGACCAGCTGCTCGGCTGCGAGTTCGATATCTCCCCCACCGCGTTCTA
>DBEZXT010000154.1:0-24862 GCA_048291645.1 Collinsella aerofaciens
CGTCCACGTCTTCACTCCCGAGGCGCGCGACTTCTACCGTCTCGAAAAGCTCTGGGGTGACGCTCCCCAGCTCCCCCTCAACCTCCTCTAGTAGCTCATTTGAGACGGGGTTTAGCTACCCTCACGCATATCGCCGGGCAGTTGCGGTTTTCCGCACCTGCCCGGCTTTCTTTTTGCCCAAAGGCGGTTAATCGTTGAAACGGGATTGGCGGCCGAAGGAAAGGGCGGTGTCGCCGAATTTGTCTCGGACGGCGTCGATGGCGACGGAGAGGTCGCGGCGGTCGCTGGATTGGGCTCCGCGGTCATCGATCGCGCAGAACAGGTCAGTCTGGATGCCGCCTTGGTGGTCGAAGTCGCTCATGCCGATGCCCGCTAAGCGAACATGCATGCCATCCTGCCAGATGTTGTCGAGCAGTTCGAGTGCAACCGCCACGAAGATGTTCTCATCGTCGGTCGGATGAGGCAGCCGGCGCTGTGCCGTACGCCCGCTGCCATACGAATACTTAAGCTTGAGCGTTACCGTGGCACCCGTCAGCCCCTGACGGCGCAGGCGGCGTCCCACTGACTCTCCCAACAGCGCAATCGCCGCCTCAATATCCCCACGCTCAGTTAAATCTTTAGCAAAGGTGCGTTCATTGCTGACCGACTTGACCTCGCGCTCTTCATCGAGGCTCGTGACTTCGGAGATTTCGAGTCCCAGCGCACGCTGGCGCATGCGTTCGCCGTTGACGCCAAAAATAGAGGCCAAGGTGGATTCCGGTGCACGTGATAGCTCGCCGAGGGTGTAGATGCGCATGCGGCGCAGTCGCTCCTCGGCCGAGCGCCCGATGCCGCTCATGGCAGATACCGGCAGCGCGGCCAAAAAGCGCTGCTCGGTTCCGGGGCGCACGATGGTCAGCCCAAACGGCTTATCCCGCTCGCTTGCGATCTTTGCGACCGTCTTGTTGCAGCCCACGCCAATGGAACAGGTCACTCCCAGCCCTGCCACGCGGTCGCTTATACGCTGCGCAACCAGCAGCGGGTCTTCGGGCGCAAAGCGACCCGGTGTGATATCGATAAAGGCTTCGTCGATGGATACGCGCTCCACGCGCGGCGTCTCCTCGGCAAGAATCGCCATGACCTGCGCGCTCACCTCGCGGTAGCGGTCGAAGTGCCCGTGTGTCCAAATGGCCTGAGGACACAGACGCCGTGCCTCGGCCGAGGGCATGGCGGAGTGCACGCCAAAGCGACGTGCCTCATATGAACACGTGGACACGACGCCACGCGAATCGGCGTCTCCGCCCACGATGAGCGGTTTTCCGCGCCATTCGGGATGGTCGAGCATCTCCACGCTCGCAAAAAACGCATCGAGGTCCATGAGGCCCACCGCCGGACCCGTCCAGGGAGGCGGCGTGACGCCCATGGCATCCTCATAACCGTATGTATGTTCGCGTCTTTCCATGTCATGAGTATACCGCGCAGCTCATGTGGGGTGCGTGTATGTGCTTGCAAATCCCGAATTCTTGTCTAAGATATGGATTTGCCCTCGACTACACCGAAGAAGTTGGTCTCACGGACTTCACCTGCCCGCGTCGATGGCGTATTATGTTCAACTGTTTGTTTGTAGTTGCAGCCTAAAGCTGCTTGGTTGGAGGAGTTTCCTTTGGCAGTCAAGATTCGCCTTGCTCGTCACGGCGCTAAGAAGCGTCCGTACTACCGTGTCGTCGTCGCCGATTCCCGCGCCCCGCGTGACGGTCGTATCATCGAGGAGGTTGGCCGCTACAACCCGATGACCGCCCCCAAGACCATCAACCTCGACCTCGAGAAGATTGCCGACTGGCAGTCCAAGGGCGCTCAGCTCACCGACGCCGTCGCCGCTCTGGTCAAGGCCGCCAACGAGGGCGAGAAGACCGAGACCGTCGTCAAGAAGTCCAAGAAGCAGCTCGCCAAAGAGGCCGAGGCCGCTAAGGCTGCCGCTGAGGCCGCTGAGGGCGCCGAGGAGTAAATCGTGCCTGAGGTTGACGCTGCACAGCTCGAGGGTGAGGCAATGCTCTCAGATCGCATCGCCGATCTCGTCGAATATCTCGTTGTTCAGATCGTCGACGACCCGGATTCCGTGAGCCTTGAGGTCATCGATGGTGATGACGCCTCTACGATTGAGGTTTCGGTCGCCGAGGATGACGTCGCTAAGGTCATCGGCCGTCGTGGCCGTACCATCAAGGCCATTCGCACGCTCGCCCGTGCGCTGGCCGCTCGCCTCGACACTGCTGTCGAGGTAGAGGTTCTGGGCTAGGACCTTGAGGTCCCAGTACAAAAACATCGCCCGTGTGGTCAAGCCGCACGGAAGGAAGGGGGAGGTCCTCGCGCAGCCGCTGCGGGGGCTTCCTTCTGTATTAGAGCCTGGTATGCGCGTAGCCCTGACGCCGCCGGCGCTCAAGCGCGACCGCTTTTGCACGGTCGTGTCCGTCACCGATACGGGCGATGGCGATCTGGTCTCGTTTGAGGGCATTGACGACTTGACGGCCGCCGAGGGCATCACGGGATGCTACGTGCTGGCAAATCGTGACGATTTTGAGCTCGATTCGCTCGACGCTGCCTATACCGACCTGATGGGTCGCGAGGTGGTCGACGAGCGCTTCGGTTCGCTCGGCATGGTTGTCGAGATCATGTCGACGCCCGCTAACGATGTTTGGGTTGTCGAGGGTGATCGGTACGGCGAGGTACTGATTCCCGTGATCGAGCAGGTCGTGCTCGATCTTCCCGATGCAGGAACAATTTCCGTCCACGTGATGGACGGCCTGATCGATATGGACAAGTAGGGAGGACAACATGCTGATCGAGACCCTTTCGGTCTTTCCCGAGATGTTTGAGCCCGTCATGTCCACGTCGATTTTGGGCCGCGCCCGCAAGGCCGGCCTTTTTGATTTTAAGGCGTATAACCTGCGCGACTGGACGCACGACTGCCATCGTACCGTCGATGACGAGCCGTACGGCGGCGGGCAGGGCATGCTCATGAAGGTCGAGCCTATCGCAGAGGCCATCGAGGCCATTAGCGCAGAGGGTCCCAAGCCCACGGTTGTGTTCTTCACCCCCTGTGGCGAGCCCTTTACGCAGCATGTGGCCGAGCGCCTGCTCAAAAGTGAGCGCCTGCTGTTTGTGTGCAGCCGCTACGAGGGCGTCGACGAGCGCGCGTATGCGTATGCCAATGAGCGTCTGTCGATCGGCGACTACGTGCTTACGGGCGGTGAACTTCCCGCTATGGTCGTTGCCGATGCCGTCGTGCGCCTCATTCCCGGCGCCCTTGGTGACGAGATGAGCAACGTCGACGAGTCGTTCTCGACCGCCGAGGACGGAGGCCTGCTCGAGTACGCGCAGTACACCCGCCCCGCCGAGTTCAACGGCGAGGGCGTGCCGCCGGTGCTTGTGAGCGGCGATCACGCCAAGGTCGATGCCTGGCGCCGTAAGAATGCCATCGAGCGTACCTGTCGTTGGCGTCCCGATCTTATCGAGACGGCACACCTTACGCCCAAGGAGCGCGCGTACGCGCAGGAGATCCTGGACGCTTCGTATTCGCAGAGCGAGGAGTGAGAATGGTTCCATCGCAGCATTCTGCCCTGAGGGGCGCCTTTGAGTGGATCGTAATCGTTGCGATCGCACTGGTCGCCACCTTCGTGATTCGCTCGTTTGTGATCGAGCCCTTTGTGGTGCCCACCGGCTCCATGGAGTCCACGATCGAGATCGGCGATCAGATTCTGGCGCAGAAGGTGACGCTCGAACTCGGCCAGCCCGTCAAGCAGGGCGATATCGTGGTGTTCCACAACCCCGATGCCACCTCTGAGCACGATGTTCTCGTCAAGCGCGTCATCGCCACGGCCGGCCAGACGGTCGACCTGCAGGACGGCAAGGTCGTCGTCGACGGCCAGGCGCTCGACGAGGACTATACGACTGGCATGAGCTGGCCACTTTCCGTCCAGGCGCCCGGCGCTCAGGTAAGCTATCCCTACACGGTTCCCGACGGGTGCGTGTGGGTGATGGGCGACAACCGTGAAAACTCTGCCGACTCACGCTACTTTGGTCCCGTCGATCGCTCTGATTTGATCGCTGTGGCGCTTGTGCGCTACTGGCCGCTCAACCGCATCGGCGCTATCGACTAAAAACCGCTATAGTACAGTACCTAACCGTGTAATCGTTTCGACGAGGGGATATTAGAGGCATGAACGCTTCATCGCTTTCCTTCCAAGACATCATCCTGCGCCTCCAGCAGTACTGGGGCGAGCAGGGCTGCGTCATTATGCAGCCCTATGACTCCGAGGTCGGTGCCGGTACCTTCCACACCGCGACCACGCTGCGCTCGCTCGGTCCCGCCGAGTGGCGCACCTGCTATGCGCAGCCCTGCCGCCGTCCTGCCGACGGCCGCTACGGCGAAAACCCCAACCGCATGCAGCACTACTATCAGTTCCAGGTGCTCATCAAGCCCTCGCCGGTCAACGCCCAGGAGCTCTACCTGGGGTCTCTTGCCGCTATCGGCCTGGACCCCAACGACCATGACGTCCGCTTTGTCGAGGACGACTGGGAGAGCCCGACGCTCGGCGCCTGGGGTCTTGGCTGGGAGGTCTGGCTCAACGGCATGGAGGTCACGCAGTTTACGTACTTCCAGCAGGTGGGCGGCATCGAGGTCGACCCCGTGCCCGTCGAGATCACCTATGGCCTGGAGCGTATCGCCATGTACGCCCAGGGCGTCAACTCGGTCTACGACCTGGTGTGGAGCTACCTGCCCGACGGCACGCCCATGACCTATGGTGACGTGTTCCTCGAGAACGAGCGCGAGTTCAGCGCCTACAACTTTGAGGTTGCCAACGTCGAGATGATGCGTCAGAAGTTTGACGACTACGAGGCCGAGTGCCACTCCTGTCTGGAGCGCAAGCTGCCGCTGCCGGCGTACGACTGCGTCATGAAGTGCAGCCACGCCTTCAACCTGCTCGATGCCCGTGGCGCGCTGTCCGCGGTCGAGCGTGCCAACTACATCCTGCGCGTCCGCGCCGTCGCCAAGGCGTGCTGCGAGGCCTACATGGCCGAGGTCGCCGGAGTCAACGAGAATGCCGACCAGGAAGGCGAGGTGGCGTAAGCCATGGCAGACGCTAAGGATTTCCTGTTTGAGATCGGTACGGAGGAAATGCCCTCTGCACCGCTGAACAATGCCGTCAAGCAGCTTGGCACCCTGATCGCCAAGGGTCTCGACGAGGCCGGTCTGGCCCACGGCGAGGTCCGCGTGATCTCGAGTCCGCGTCGCCTGGCTGCACTCGTTGCCGACGTCGCCACCGCGACCGATGAGGTTCACGAGGTCAAGCGTGGCCCCGCGGCCAACATTGCCTTCGACGCTGACGGTAACGCCACCAAGGCCGCCCAGGGCTTTGCCCGCAAGTGCGGTGTGGCTGCCGAGGACCTGGCCCGTCGCGAGGATACTGACGGTCGCGAGTATGTGTTCGCCGAGAAGAACATTCCCTCCGCACCGGCTACGCCGATTCTGACCGCTCTGTGCGAGAAGACTATCGCTGGCCTGCAGTGGCCCAACTACCGCAGCCAGCGCTGGGGTCACGAGCATGCGACCTTTGTTCGTCCGGTCCGCTGGATCTGCTGCCTTCTGGGCGAGGACGTTGTGCCCGTGTCGTTTGCCGACGTGACGAGTGGCAACACCACGCGTGGTCATCGCGTGCTTGGCCCCGGTGACCATGTGGTCGCCAGCCCCGCCGTCTACGAGCAGGTGCTCGAGGACGCCGGCGTGCTTTCTGCCGAGCGCCGTCGCGAGGCCATCCTTGCCGGTATCGCCGAGGTCGAGGCTGCCCGTCCCGGCTGCCATGTCGATACGCCCAAGAAGGTCTTTGAGGAGGTTATCAACCTCTGCGAGTGGCCGACGGTGCTCGTCGGTACCTTCGATGAGGAGTTCCTCAAGGTCCCGCACGAGATTATCTGCGAGTCCATGCTCACCAACCAGCGCTACTTCCCGATCTATGACGGCGAGGGCAAGCTCACGCGTGAGTTCGTGGTCGTCTCCAACAGCAAGCCCGAGAACGCCGAGCGCGTGATCGACGGCAACGAGCGCGTCGTGCGCGCCCGTCTGGACGACGCAAAGTTCTTCTACGAGGAGGACCTGAAGATCTCCCTCGACGAGTTCCGTGAGCGTCTGGCCAAGGTTGCCTTCCAGGAGAAGCTCGGTAGCGTGCTCGCTAAGTCCGAGCGCATCGAGCAGCTCGCGCTCGCTATTGCCCGCGAGGCACACCTGGGTGCTCATCTGGCAGCCGACGCCGGCCGTGCCGCGCACCTGTGCAAGGCCGACCTGGTGTCCAACGCCGTCGTCGAGTTCACGAGCCAGCAGGGCGTGATGGGCGGTTATTACGCGACCGCGATGGGGGAGAACGACGAGGTCGCCCACGCCATTCGCGATCACTATCGTCCCCGCTTTGCCGGTGACGAGCTGCCCGAGGGCACCGCTGGCTGCATCGTGGCCTGTGCCGACAAGCTCGATACCATCGCCGGTATCTTTGCCATCGGCGAGCCCCCGACCGGCTCTTCGGACCCCTATGCGCTGCGTCGTGCCGCTATCGGCATCATCAACATCCTGCGCGACCGCCTGCCGATCGACCCCACGTCGCTCATCGACTTCGCTCTCGAGCTCTACAGTGAGCAGGGCATTGAGTTCGACGCCGGCGAGGTCGCCCAGCAGGTTCGTGACTTCTTCCACGGCCGCCTGGTGAGCATGGCCCGCGACGAGAAGATTCCTGCCGATACCGTTGCCGCCGTCTCCGCGGTGCACATCATCGCCCCGTCCGTCTTCTTCGCCCGCTGCGCCGCCCTCGACGAGGCCCGCAAGAACGACGCCGAGACGTTCGATAACCTGGCGACCGCCTATGCCCGCGCCGCGCACATCTCCAAGCCCGAGCTGGGCGCGGAGTACGACCGCGCCCTGATGGGCGAGGTCGAGCTCGCGCTTGCCGATGCCTCCGAGGCTGCTCAGACCGCTGTCGACGCCGCCCTTGCTGCCGAGGATTACCCGGCCGCATTTGCCGCCCTTGCCGCCCTGCGCGCCCCCATCGACCGCTTCTTCGACGAGGTCATGGTCATGGACGAGGACGAGCAGCTTCGCGATAATCGCCTTAAGCTGCTCAACCGCTTCGAGGCCGTTTTCTCCGGCATCGCAAACATCGGTGAGCTTGCTCGCAAAAAGTAAGCCAGCCTGCGCATAAGCGCAAAAGGAGCCCCGCATGGATTGCCCGGTCACCGCTCGTCCCACCGTTATCGTTATCTCCGACTCGCTCGGTGATACCGCTTGTGAGGTGGTGCTTGCGGCGTCCGGGCAATTTGATGAAGGGGCTTTTCGTCTCTTGCGCCTGCCCAAGGTGAACTCGGTGGAGCAGGTCAAGTCGTTTGTGGGTCCGCGCGTCGATGCCGATCATCGCGATATTGCCGTGTTCCACACCATTGTCGATCCGGCGCTTCGCGCCCGTGTGCTCGATTACCTGGGCATGCTGCATATCCGTTCGGTCGACCTGATCGGCCCGACGCTCGCCGTGCTGTCGTCGCTCATCGGTGTGCCGCCCAAGGGCGTTGCGGGCGTGATTCACAAGACCGATGACCGCTATTTCCATCGTATCGAGGCCATGGAGTATTTCGTTGAGCACGATGACGGGCGCGGCTGCGACGATCTGTCGGGTGCCGATATCGTGCTGCTGGGCGTATCGCGCACGTCCAAGACGCCGCTGTCGATGTATCTGGCCTATCAAGGTTACAAGGTTGCCAATGTTCCGTTGGCCCATGGCATGGAGCCGCCCAAGTCGATTTACGAGGTTGACCCGATGCGCCTGTTCGGCCTGATTTCGACCGTCGATGTGATTTCCGAAATTCGCGATAGCCGCTTGGGCGATGATTACGCTCGTGCCGTTGCCGGCTCCTATGCCGAGCCCGAGAGCGTGCACAGCGAGCTCGAGGAAGCCCGTGCCCTCATGAAGCGCCTAGGCTGCTTTGTGGTGCGTACCGACGGCAAGGCCATCGAGGAAAGCGCTGCCGAGATCATTAGCCACTTGGAGGAAATCCAAGAAGCCCGTGCCCGCCGCGCCGCCCGTCGAGCCTAATAGTAGCAGCATTTTGATAAAGCGATTTAGCAAAAATATCGCATCTGACCTGCACTCTCTTACAGTGGTATCTTCATAAGGTAACCACCTTTACCTACCGTTTACCGCCAGTTTTAGCACGTTTACCAAACCGCGCATCCTCTGCTTAAGCCCGCTCAAAACCCGCCGTATAGTTCCCTCACGGCCCGCATCTGGCGGGTCGATTCGTTACCACGGTCGTGCGCGTAAGTGCATGGAAGGGGAAGTATCGTGAGCGATTGCAAGAGGGTTTACCGTTTTGGAACCGACGCCCAGGGCACCTGTGTCACCGAGGGCGACAAGTCCATGAACTTCGTGCTTGGCGGCAAGGGCGCTAACCTTGCCGAGATGAGCCGTATCGGCCTGCCGGTTCCCGGTGGCTTTACCATTACCTGCCAGACTTGCGTCGAGTACTCCGGTGCCGGCAACGTGTGGCCCGAGGGCGCACTCGATGAGATCGTTGCCGCCGAGGCGGACCTCGAGGCCCGCTGCGGCAAGAAGCTCGGCGACGCCTCCGATCCGCTGCTCGTGTCGGTTCGTTCGGGCGCTCCGTTCTCCATGCCCGGTATGATGGACACGGTCCTCAACTTGGGCCTCAATGACGATTCCGTCCAGGGCCTCATCGCGCAGACGCAGAACCCGCGTTTTGTTTGGGATAGCTACCGCCGCTTTATCCAGATGTTTTCCAATGTCGTCATGGGCGTTGACGCCGACCTGTTCGAGAACGCCCTGACCCAGGCCCGTCTGGTCGCCGGCGTTCGCGTCGATTCCGAGCTTTCGGCCGAGGACCTGCAGGAACTCGTCGAGACCTTTAAGGGCATCTTCTCCGAGAACGTCGATGCCTCCCTGTATCCCGAGCTCGAGGTCGCTGACGGCAAGCCCGTTTTCCCGCACGACCCGGAGCTTCAGCTACGCCTTGCCATTCAGGCCGTCTTTGGCAGCTGGATGAACGAGCGTGCCTGCATCTACCGCAAGCAGCATGGCATTTCCGACGACCTCGGCACCGCCGTCAACGTGCAGGCCATGGCCTTTGGCAACAAGGGCGAGACCTCTGCGACAGGCGTCGCCTTTACGCGTAATCCGGCCGACGGCACCAAGGAGTTCTACGGTGACTTTTTGGTTAATGCTCAGGGCGAGGACGTCGTCGCCGGTATCCGCAACACCGAGCCTATCGCCGACCTCAAGACCACCCCGGGCCTCGAGTCCGCAGGTGAGGAGCTCGAGCGCGTGTTCCTGACACTCGAGGATCATTACCGCGATATGTGCGATATCGAGTTCACCATCGAGCAGGGCAAGCTCTGGATGCTCCAGACCCGCGTGGGCAAGCGTGCCGCCACCGCCGCCCTGCGCATCGCCATCGAAATGGTCGAGGAAGGCCTGATCACCCGCGAAGAGGCCGTGAGCCGCATCGATCCCGCGCAACTCGACCAGCTCCTTCATCCGCAGTTTGACGCCTCCAAGAAGTACGAGGCGCTGGCCAGCGGTCTTAATGCCAGCCCCGGTGCCGCCGTGGGCGAGGTCGTGTTCTCGAGCGACGACGCTGTCGCGCGTTCCGCCGAGGGTCACAAGGTCATTCTGGTTCGTTGGGAGACCAACCCCGACGACCTGAAGGGCATGGTCGCCGCCGAGGGCATCCTGACCAGCCACGGTGGCAAGACGAGCCATGCCGCCGTTATCGCCCGCGGCATGGGTACGCCCTGCGTCTGCGGCGTTGAGCGCTTCCACATCGACGCCGCCGAGAAGGTCGTGCGCATCGAGGGCAGCGACCGCGTATTGCACGAGGGCGATGTCATCTCCATCGACGGCACCCAGGGCATCGTCGTCGATGGTCCCGTCGACCTGGTCTCCGCCGAGCTTACCGGCGACCTGGACACCATCCTGTCCTGGGCCGACGAGATTCGCCTGGACGAGACCTGTGGCCATGCCAACCATGTGCGCGTCAACGCCGACAATCCTGAGGATGCCGAGCTCGCCCTCGAGTTTGGCGCCGAGGCCATTGGCCTGTGCCGCACCGAGCACATGTTCCTGGGTGACCGCAAGAACATCATCCAGAGCTTTATCCTGTCTGACGATGAGGCCGTGAAGCGGCAGGCCCTGGCCGACCTGCTCAAGGTTCAGACCGAGGACTTCCTGGCGATGTTCAAGACCATGTCCGGTCGCGATGTGGTCGTCCGCCTGCTCGATCCGCCGCTTCATGAGTTCCTGGATAATCCTCGCGAGCTCGAGGTTGCCATCACCAAGAAGGAAGCCGCTGGCGCCAGCGAGGAAGAGCTTGCCGTCCTGCGCACCCGCCTGCGTCGTATCGACGGCATGGTCGAGTCGAACCCCATGCTCGGCCTACGCGGCGTGCGCCTGTCCGTCGTCTTTAGCGATCTGCCGCTCATGCAGGTCCGCGCCGTCGCCACGGCTGCCGCCCGCCTTATCAAGGAGGGCGTCGACCCGCGCCCCGAGATTATGGTCCCGCTCGTTTCCATTACGGCCGAGCATGTTCAGACCCGCGAGGTTATCGAGCGCGTGATCGCCGAGGTTTCCGTCGAAGAAGGCGTCGAGCTCAATATTCCCGTGGGCACGATGCTCGAGCTGCCGCGCGCCTGCATGGTCGCTGACGAGATCGCCCATCACGCAGACTTCTTCTGCTTTGGCACCAACGACCTCACCCAGACGACCTTCGGTTTCTCGCGTGACGACGCCGAGGCTAAGTTCATCCCGCTGTACATGCATAAGAAGATCTTGAAGGACAATCCCTTCGAGACCATCGATACAGCGGTGCTCGAGCTGGTGCGCATGGCCGTCGAGAAGGGTCGTGCCACCAATCCCGACATGCACTTTGGCGTATGCGGCGAGCACGGCGGCGACCCCAAGTCCATCAAGGGCCTGTTTAACGTGGCTGACGTGGACTATGTGTCCTGCTCGCCCTACCGTGTGCCGCTCGCACGTCTTGCTGCCGCCCAGGCCAAGCTCGAGGCGAAGCGCCCCGCGTAACGTTTTGGGTTTAGACGCCTAGCGTAGCCCCCTTCATGCCGCCCGTCTCATTCGTGAGGCGGGCGGTTATCATGTGCGGGTTTTGTCTTTTTGTCTGCGTAAAAAATTGTTCTTGCAGCAGAAACCCGCGCGTGTATACTCGAATACGTTTGTTCAACTACGTGCCGGCCAAGGTGGTACGGCACCTCTAGAAGAGTAAGGAATTGCACATGGATTACATCCGCGCAATCGAGCGTCAGCAGATCCGCGAGGACATTCCTCAGGTTCGTGTCGCCGACAACGTCAAGGTTCACTACCGCATTAAGGAAGGCGACCGCGAGCGCATTCAGGTCTTCCAGGGCGACGTCATCCGCATGGCCGGCGCCGGTGCCCGCGAGACCTTCACCGTCCGCAAGATGTCCTTCGGTGTCGGTGTTGAGCGTACCTTCCCGCTTCACAGCCCCAAGATCGCCAAGCTCGAGGTCGTTCGTCATGGTCGCGTCCGTCGCGCCAAGCTGTACTACCTCCGCGACAAGGTGGGCAAGGCTGCTCGCATCCCCGAGAAGCGCTAAGAAGATCGCAGCGTCTGTCCACTCGTTTGGACACAAGGGTCACCTTCGGGTGGCCCTTCTTTTTATCTGATTTGCATGCAAGGAGGGCCTGGTATGGCCAACATGACGAGCTCGGTTTCGGCATCGCAGGTTGCCGGTGAGTTGGCGAGCGCTACGTTTGAGGAGATTCCCGCCCTCGTGGAGCATTATCGCGAGGACCCGCGCCAGCAGGTGATCAAGGCTTGTGAACGCGCCCTCAAACGCTATGCCAAAGAGCTTGCCGAGCGCGAGCGCGTCAATGACATGTACGAGCTTATGCATGAGCTTGGCGGCGATGGTGTGGTCGTTGGTGTCGACGAGGTGGGTCGCGGATCGGTGGCCGGTCCCCTGACGGTGTGTGCCGTGTGCCTTCCCATGGAGCCGCGCGTCTGGGGCATCAACGATTCCAAAAAGCTCACGCCGGCGCGCCGCGAGCTGCTCTCGGTGAAGATTGCCGAGGTGGCGACGGCGATCGGTTTTTGCCATATCGCGCCTAAGGATATCGATGAGATGGGCATGGCCCGCGCCATCCGCGCTGCCGTTGCGGGCGCCGTGGCCGATACGGGGCTCGAGCCCGATTGCGTGCTTATGGACGGTAACCCCTTGGGCGCCGTTCCCAACGAGCGCGACGTGGTGAAGGGCGATGCCAAAATCGCCTGCATCGCCGCGGCGTCCATCATGGCCAAGGTCACGCGTGACGAGATGATGGTCGAGTACGACGCCGAGTATCCCGAGTACCATCTGGCCGAGTCGAAGGGCTATGCAAGCCCCGAGCATATCGAGGCCATTCGCAAACATGGACTTTGTCCTCTGCACCGCGTGAGCTTTTGCGGAAACTTTCTGCAGACTGAGCGCCTTTTCTAGGTCAATTGTGGAGACAGGGACCTCTGGCGTTTTATAAACCTGCTGGTAGCGGGCCGTATGCAACACCATTGCTGCGTACGGCCCGTTTTTTGACGGCATTTGGTCAGCTTTTGGTTTGCTTCCGGTACTTACCCGCATGAAAGGTGCCCTCATCATCGGGGCTATGCAGTGTGCGGGAAAGGAGACCCCATGAGTGCCGCAAGGAAAAAGAGCAAGACGCAGCAGCTTAAGGAGCGTTGGGAAAACGGTGAGCTCGACTGCGGGGCGATGACGCCCGAGTTTATCAAGGGGCTCAGTCCCCGCGAGCTGGGCATGCTGGGCGAGCTGATCACCATCGACTACTTTAACGAGCGCGGCTACACCTTGCTGGAGCAGGGCTATCGTTGCACCGAGGGCGAGGCCGACCTGGTGCTGCTCGATGAACTCGACGATGTGGTGGTGATGGCCGAGGTCAAGACCAGACGCGTTTCGCTGGATTGCAACACGCGGGTCTTTCCCGAGGAGGCCGTGGACGCCCAAAAGCAACGCCGCTACCGCCGTATCGCGAGCTGCTATCTCATGGAGCACTATCCGCTCAAGGCGATCCGCTTCGATGCAGTGGGTGTCACCATTCGCGGCGGGCATATCGCCGAGATCGAGCATCAGTACAACGCGTTCGATTGGCAGGTGTCGTGATGGCGTTCGAGACGTTTGCCGTTCACGCGGCCTGCATCCGCGGCGTCGAGGCGATTCCCGTCACGGTCGAGGTCTCGCTTGCCGGTGGCGTTCCGGGCATTCAGATGCTCGGTATTCCGAGTATGGAGGTGATGGAGTCACGTGGTCGTATTCGCTGTGCGATGCGCTCGGCCGGCTTTGAGATCCCGCGCTCGGGCATTACGGTCAATCTGGCGCCCGGCGATATTCGCAAGACCGGTAGCGGCTTTGATCTGCCCATCGCCATCGCGGTTCTAGCGGCCGATGGTCAGATTCCCCGCGACAACCTCGATCGTTGTCTTATCGCCGGCGAGCTCGGCTTGGACGGCACGGTGCTTCCTGTCAAAGGCGAGGTGGCGTTTCAGCTATTGGCTCGCGACATGGGGCTGTCTTTTATCGCCGGCAGGTCCGACCAGCATGTGCCACTCGCGGGCGTGGATTGCGGCTTTATCGACCATCTGTCTCAGCTTGCTCACGGCATGGGCGATGCCGCACGGCACTACTTGGATTCCGAGGGTGTCGAGGCGACCTTTGAGCCCGAGCTCGACTATGCAGACGTGCTGGGGCAGGAAGTCGCTAAACGCGGCATGGCGCTTGCGGCGGCAGGAGAACTCGGCTTGCTCATGATCGGGTCTCCGGGATCGGGCAAGACGATGCTCGCACGCCGTATGACCGGCATCCTGCCCGAGCTTTCCGTTGAGGATCAGCAGGAGGCACTGTGCATCCATTCGGTTTTGGGTGAGAACATTGATGGCTTGTTGGCGGGGCACCGCCCCTTCCGCAGTCCCCATCACAGTATTTCGACCGCAGGCCTTATCGGCGGTGGGCGCCCGGTGCACCCGGGTGAGATCAGCCTTGCTCATGGCGGCGTGCTATTTTTGGACGAGCTTGCCGAGTTTCCCACGGGCGTACTGCAGACGCTGCGTCAGCCCATCGAACGCGGTTATGTGAGGATCGTACGCGTCGACGGGGCCTTTACCTTCCCGTCGCGCTTTCAGCTGCTCGCTGCGAGCAATCCCTGCCCCTGCGGCTTTTTGGGCGACCGTGAGGTGCCATGCCGCTGCTCGGCGGCGATGGTCGAGCGCTATCGGTCTAAACTGCGCGGTCCTTTGGCCGACCGTATCGACATGATGATTGATGTGACCCGTCCCGACCCTCAAGTGATTATCGAGGGTGCGGAGGGCATGTCGTCGGCCGAGTTACGTGACTACGTTGTGCGCGGTCGCGCCTTTCGCGCTTGGCGCGAATCCCGCATGGACGATGCGGATGCCGAGGCCGAGGATGACGAGACACGGTCCATTGACGGCGTCGTTTCGACCTTTGAGCTCGATGATGCGGCGGAGAAGTGTGTGCTCGGCCTGTCGAAGCGCACACTTCTCACAGGGCGTGGCATCGTGCGCCTTGTTCGCATTGCGCGCACGATCGCAGATGTCGCCGAGAGCGAGCAGGTGACGCAGGACCACGTGCTCGAGGCGGCGATGTACCAGGGAAGGAGGGACCAATGATGGCTGAGGGGACCTTCGAGCTGCATCCAGGTGACGCGTTGTATCCCGAGACCGTTTTGGAGCTTTCTGATGTACCTCAGACACTCTATGTGCGCGGCAACCCCGAGGCGCTTTCGACGCCCGCGCTCTCCATCATCGGTGCGCGAAAGGCCTCGCCGTATGGTCTTGCCGTGGCAGAGCTTGCGGCGAAGGTGGCGGTTGAGGCGGGAGTGACGGTAGTTTCGGGCGGTGCGGTCGGTTGTGACCAGGCCTCGGGTTGGGCTGCGGTCAACGCCGGCGGCAAACACGTTGTGGTGCTGGGGACGGGCGCCGACGTGGTCTACCCGCGTTCGAGCGCGGGGCTGATTACGCGCACGCTTGATACGGGTGGCGCGGTCGTGTCGATCTCTCCGTGGGGCATGGGTCCGCGCAAGTTCGCCTTTCCGCGCCGCAATCGCGTAATCGCGGCCCTGTCGCAAGCCCTCTTTGTATCCGAGGCGGGTATGCCTTCTGGGACGTTTTCCACAGCCGAGGCTGCTATGGATTTGGGGCGCGAACTTCTTGCCGTGCCGGGGTCGATCCTATCGCCCGAGTCGCGTGGCACGAATTACCTCATTGCGAACGGTGCCTGCTGCATCATCGACGAGGAATCTATCGAGATGGCTATCTCACGCATCTACGGCACCCTGCGCTACTCGCGCCCCGATGCTCCAGGCATTGCCGACCTGGATTCAACGCAGCAGACCGTGATGCATGCGCTCATCGCCTCTCCACTCAAGGTCGACGACATTGCGGCGCTCGTCTCGCTCGATGCTGTCGGCGTACTCAAACTCTTGGGTTCGCTTGAACTCGAGGGCCTTATCGAGCGCATGATGGATGGAAGGTATGCGCCCTCCAAGTTTGCCCTTCACGCCCAGACACCCTTCGGTCACAATGGAAAACGTGTCAATTAGAAAGGTGTTTGCAGATGCAGTTCGATCAGGTGACGGTTATCGGTGGCGGTCTGGCGGGTTCGGAGTGCGCGATCCAGCTTGCAGACCGCGGGTTTGCCGTAAAGCTGTGCGAGATGCGCCCCCAGGTGAGCTCCCCGGCCCACCATACCGATCATCTGGCAGAGCTCGTCTGCTCCAATTCGTTTAAGTCGACCCGTCCGGATTCCGCGGCTGGTTTGCTGAAGGCCGAGCTTGAGCGCATGGGTTCAGTCCTGCTCGATTGCGCCCATCGCGCGGCTGTTCCCGCCGGCGGTGCCCTGGCGGTCGACCGCGTCAAGTTTTCCGAGCTTGTCGAGGCCGAGGTTGCCGCTCGTCCCAATATCGAGGTCGTGCACGGCGAGGTCACGCAGATTCCCGAGGGTCACGTGGTCATTGCCGCGGGCCCGCTGTGTTCACCGGCGCTGAGCGAAGAGGTCATGAAGCTCGTCGGTGGCGACGCCCTTGCGTTCTTCGATGCCGCGGCGCCGATCGTCGATGCCTCCACGCTCGATATGGACGTGCTGTTCTCGCAGTCGCGCTACGAGGAGCAGGGGAGCGGCGACTATCTCAACGCTCCGCTCAACAAGGAGGAGTACGAGGCCTTTATCGAGGCGCTTACCACGGCCGACCGCGTGGTGCTCAAAGACTTTGAGGGCGGCGATTTGTTCCAGGCCTGCCAGCCTGCCGAGGAAGTTGCGCGCACCGGCAAGGACGCCATTCGCTTTGGCGCCATGAAGCCCGTCGGCCTCACCGACCCGCGTACCGGACGTCGCCCCTGGGCGGCGATTCAGCTGCGTGCCGAGAACAAGGAGAAGACCGCCTATAACCTGGTGGGCTTCCAGACCAACTTGACCTTTGGCGAGCAGAAGCGCGTCTTCCATATGGTGCCGGGCCTGGAGAATGCTGAGTTCTTCCGCTACGGTGTCATGCACCGCAATACCTTTGTCGACGCCCCGCACGTGCTCGATGGCACCTTTGCCGTGCCCGGTACCGGCGTGCGTCTGGCCGGTCAGATCACCGGTACCGAGGGATACATGGAAGCCGTGGCGACAGGTCTGCTCGCGGCGCTCAACACCTATGCCGAGGCTATCGGTGCCGCGGGCGTCGAGTTGCCGCGTGTGGGTGCCCTGGGTGCGCTCGTGGGCTATGCGACCGATCCTGCCACCGTGGGCTATCAGCCTATGCATGTCAACTTTGGCCTGGTGCCGCCGCTCGAGGACGGTAAGCGCCGCAGCAAGCGCGACCGCTATCAGGCCTATGCGGACCGTGCGCTCGAGGCCCTCGATGCCTACTTGGCCACGCGTTCCGACTTGTTTGGAGGCGACCGGTCATAGCCTTTGACCTGTACGACACCGTCGACTCTTTTATCGCCTATATCGCACGCGTTGAGGGGCTTTCTCCCAACACGGTGACGGCCTATGGCTCGAGGCTAGAGCGCTTTGCTGCCTGGTGCGAGCGCGAGGATATTGATGCTTTCGCTGCCGACGTGCGCACCATTCGTCGCTATCTTGCCGAGCTTTCGCGTGAGCAGGTGGCTCCCCGAACGCTTGCGGCGCACCTGTCGGCTATTCGATCTCTCTATCGCTGGATGGCTGCCGAGGGCATTGTCGAGGGCGATGCGGTCTCGGCGATCGCGTCGCCCAAGCTGCCGCGTGACCTGCCGGGCGTCCTTACGACCCAGCAGGTCGAGGCGCTGCTCAAGACGCCTGATACCTCAACACCCGCGGGACTGCGCGATGCGGCGATGCTCGAGTTGCTCTATGCCTCGGGTGCCCGCATCTCAGAGCTTGCGGCGCTCAATGTGGAATCCATCTCATGGTCCGAGCGCACGCTGCGCCTGTGGGGCAAGGGAAGCAAGGAGCGCATCGTTCCTCTGTATCGTCGTGCGCTCGATGTGACGCGTCTCTATATTGAAGAGGGGAGGCCGGAGTTGCTCGCTCGGGCAAAGCGCCGCGACCTCGCTACCGGGCCGCATCCGCTGCTTATATCGGCGCGCGGCAATCGCATGAGCGCCGCGATGCTCCGGCGGCGGTTCCATACGCTGGCGACGCTCGCCGGCATTCCGGCTGACATCGCCCCGCATGCGATGCGCCATACCTTTGCGACCGACTTGCTCGAGGGCGGTGCGGACCTGCGCTCGGTTCAAGAGCTGCTAGGTCATGCGAGCCTGTCCACGACGCAGATCTACACGCATCTCACACCCGATCGGCTTAAGCGGGCTGTGGCTCAAGCCCATCCCCGCGGCGAATAGTGGCTGGCACGTCCCGCGCCGCACTCAGGTGTGTGGTTTTGATTGCGGGTTGGCAGGAAGAGGCATTCCTGCTATCATTCATCGGGTTGCTTCACGGCAACATGTTTTTATCACGCACGCGCGGCTACTTCATACCGTGGTGCCCGGGCTTTGGTAGCACATGTCCGGGTTGGTTTTGGAGGATGACCCCGCGCGGAGGCAAACCACAGGAGGTTTAACATGGCTACCAAGATTAATATCCGCACCCTGCTCGAGGCCGGCTGCCACTTCGGTCACCAGACCCGTCGCTGGAACCCCAAGATGAAGCCGTTCATCTTCGGTGAGCGCAACGGCATCTACATCCTCGACCTCAAGCAGACCATCCTCGACGCCGACCAGGCCTACACCTTCGTCAAGAACGTCGCCAAGGGTGGCAACGTGCTGTTCGTCGGCACCAAGAAGCAGGCTCAGGAGGCCGTCAAGAACGCTGCTGAGCGCGCCAACATGCCTTACATCAACCAGCGTTGGCTCGGCGGTATGCTGACCAACTTCGTCACCATCCGCTCCCGTATCAACCGCATGGAGGAGCTCGAGGCCATGGTCGAGGACGGCCGCATGGCTGTTCTGCCCAAGAAGGAGCAGGCTGTTCTCGGCAAGGAGCTCACTAAGCTCCAGACCAACCTCGGTGGCGCCCGCGACATGAAGGGTCTGCCCCAGGCTCTCTTCGTCATCGACACCAAGCGCGAGGAGAACGCCATCAAGGAGGCCCAGCGCCTGAACATCCCCGTCGTCGCCCTGATCGACACCAACTCCGATCCCGACGAGGTCGAGTACGGCATCCCCTGCAACGATGACGCTATCTCCGCTGTCACCCTTATGTGCGAGCTCATGGCTGACGCCTGCCTCGCTGGCTCCGGCAAGGAGCAGGTCTCCGAGGCCGAGATGGCCGCTGAGCCCAAGGCCGAGTAAATCAGTCTTAGTTAATTCTTTTTCATCTCTTTGAAAGGAACCACAATGGCCCAGATTACCGCCGCTATGGTCAAGCAGCTCCGCGAGATGACCGACTCCCCGATGATGGAGTGCAAGAAGGCTCTCGTCGAGGCTGACGGCGACATGGACGCCGCTGTCGACGTTCTGCGTAAGAACGGCCTTGCCAAGGCTGCCAAGAAGGCTGGCCGTGAGACCAACGAGGGCGCTGTCGCCGCGTTCGTCTCCGAGGATGGCAAGACCGGCGCTCTGCTCGAGCTCTCCTGCGAGACTGACTTCGTTGGCTCTAACGCCAAGTTCACCGGCTTTGCTTCCAAGGTCGCTGAGGTTGTCGCTACCACCGAGCCTGCTGACGTCGACGCTCTGCTCGAGAAGCCGATGGGCGAGGAGACCGTTTCCTCCGAGCTCACCGAGATGATTCACATCATGGGCGAGAACATGAAGATCTCCCGCTTCGCTGCCCGCAAGGCTGAGAACGGCGCGCTCGCTTCTTACATCCACATGGGTGGTAAGATCGGCGTCCTCGTCGAGTTCGCCTTCGAGAAGGCTGAGACCGCTCAGGCTGAATCCTTCAAGACCTTCGCTCACGACGTTGCCCTTCAGGTTGCCGCCGTCGCCCCGATCTGCGCTACCCGCGATCAGGTTCCGGCCGAGACCGTCGAGCACGAGAAGCAGATCTACATGGCCCAGGCTGCCGAGTCCGGCAAGCCCGAGGCTATCCAGGAGAAGATGGCTGTCGGCCGTCTGGAGAAGTTCTACAAGCAGTCCGTGCTCACCGAGCAGGAGTTCATCAAGGACAGCTCCCTCACCATCAAGAAGTACGCTGAGCAGGTCTCCAAGGAGCTCGGCGACACCATTACCGTCGTTGCCTTTGACCGTCTGGTCCGTGGCGAGTAAATAAGCTCTTGTAGCTGGTAATGAGCAGGCTGTGGGTTTTACTCACAGCCTGCTTTTTCATGGCTCTTCTTAGAGCCTTTGATAGAATGTTGAAAGTTCAATCTAAAGGAGGATCGCTTTGTCCGACATCCGATATAAACGCGTGCTTCTTAAGCTTTCCGGCGAAGCGCTGATGGGCGACGGCCAATATGGCATCGACCCCAAGGTTACCGACCATCTTGCTAAGCAGGTCAAGGAGCTGCTCGCCGTTGGCCATGAGGTCGGCGTCGTTGTCGGCGGCGGTAATATTTTCCGCGGCATGGCCGGCGCTGCCGGTGGCATGGAGCGTGCTCAGGCCGACTACATGGGCATGCTGGCAACCGTTATGAACGCGCTCGCCCTGCAGGATGCCTTCGAGCATAACGATGTTCCCTGCCGCGTTATGAGCGCTATCCAGATGAACGAGATCTGCGAGCCCTATATTCGCCGTCGCGCCATCAACCACCTTTCCAAGGGCAACGTCGTCATCTTCGCTGCCGGTTCGGGCAATCCGTACTTTACGACCGACACCGCCGCGGCTCTTCGTGCGTGCGAGATCGGCGCCGAGATTCTGATTAAAGCCACCAAGGTTGACGGCATCTACGACAAGGATCCCGTCAAGTGCGCCGATGCCGTCCGTTTTGACAAGATTACCTATCACGAGGTTCTCGTCCGCGGTCTGCAGGTTATGGATTCCACGGCTACGGCACTGTGCCAGGATAACCGTATGCCTATTTTGGTCCTCAACATCGATGGCGAGGACACCGTCAAACGCGCGCTTTCGGGTGAGCCCGTCGGCACGCTCGTCTATCAGGAGGATTAAGCATGGCAGAGAACATCACCGCCCATATGGACAAGTCGCTCGAGTCCCTCAAGCATAACTTCTCCAAGGTCCGTACCGGCCGCGCCAATGCCAATATTCTGTCCGACATCACCGTCGATTATTACGGTGTTCCCACACCGGTCACGCAGGTTGCCGCCGTCAAGACCCCCGAGGCCCACATGCTGCTCATCGAGCCGTGGGACAAGGCACTCATCAATGCTATCGTCAAGGCCATCGGCGCTTCCGATCTGGGTATTACCCCCAACTCCGATGGCACCGTCGTTCGTCTTCCGTTCCCGGCTCCCACTGAGGAGCGTCGTCGCGAGCTCGTCAAGGAGTGCCGCGAGTACGCCGAGCAGGCCAAGGTGTCTATCCGTAACATCCGTCGCGAGTTCAACAACAAGCTCGAGCGCGATGAGGAGCTCACCGAGGACGATGTCCGTCGCGAGCAGGCCAAGGTCCAGAAGCACACCGATGAGTATGTCGCCAAGGTCGAGGAGCTTCTGAAGGAAAAAGAAGCCGAGGTCATGGAGATCTAAGGTGCAATACGACGAGCATAAACTGGTCGAGTACTTTGCCGACGCCCCTGCGGGCGTCGGTTTTTCCGACCTTGACCTCAATAACATTCCGCACCATATCTCGTGCATCATGGACGGCAACGGTCGTTGGGCCACGTCGCGCGGTCTTGCGCGCACTGAGGGCCACAAGGCGGGTATCGTCTCCCTTCGCGAGATTATTACCGCCTGCGTGCGTCTGGGCGTCGATGTGCTTTCGGCCTATGCGTTTTCTACCGAAAACTGGAACCGCCCGCAGCATGAGGTCAACGTCTTGATGCACCTGTTTGCCAAGACGTTTATCGACGAGTTGCCGCTTCTGAAGCGCGAAAACGTGCGCGTTGTCTTTTTGGGTGACATTTCCGCGCTGCCCAAGAAGACCCGCGACGTTTTTGAACGCGGTCTTGCCGAGTGCGCCAGTCACACCGGTATGACGCTGGCGCTTGCCGTCAACTACGGCGCGCGTGCCGAGATTACCCGCGCTGTCCATCAGATCGCACTCGACGCTGCTGCCGGTAAGATCGATCCTGCCACAATTGATGACGATATGGTGGCTTCCCACCTCTATACCGCCGGCCTACCCGATCCTGAGCTTGTGATTCGCACCTCTGGTGAGCTGCGCCTTTCGAACTATCTGCTGTGGCAGGTGGCTTATTCCGAGTTCTACGTCACCGATACCTATTGGCCCGACTTTGATCGTTGGGGCCTTGTCGACGCCATTTTGGCCTATCAGGGCCGTGACCGTAGGTTTGGTGGACTGAGCAAGACCGAGGAGGCTTAATCGTGTCCGATCGTCCCAAGGCATCTGCTCCCAAGACGCCTGCGCGCAAAGCTGCCACTGCTGGCGCGCCTGCAGCGAAAAGCGGCACCGGTTCGTGGCTGGCGGGCTTTATTACCCGTGCCGCTGCCGGTATCGTCTACGCCGTTGTCTTTATCCTGTGCCTGGTTTTGGGTATCGTGCCCACGGCCATCTTTGTTTCTGTCATGAGCGGTCTGTGCTGCTATGAGTTTTTCCGTATGACAAGGCTGGACGGCAAGATGGCTAACGAGCGCATGGGTATCGCTGCCGCCGTACTCTTTCCGCTGTCGGCGTTGGGCGATTCGATGTTGCTGAATGCCCTGCTTTTTGCCCTGATGCTCGCTGTGGGCATTTGGTATGTCTGGTCGCCGCGTACCCGCATCTCTGATGTGGCCGTGACGCTCATGGGTCCCATCTACACTGGCTTTATGCTGTCGGCTATCGTGCTGCTGCGCGATGCCGTGCCCGGTTTTGCCGGCGCCCTGCTTTCGGTGGGCGTTTGCGCGTCCCTTTGGGTCTCCGATTCGTTTGCCTACATCGTGGGCAGCCGTATCGGCAAGCACAAGATGGTTCCCAAGATCTCTCCCAAAAAGAGCTGGGAGGGGTTTGTCGGCGGCATTCTAGGCTCGGTTTTGATTTGGCTCATCCTGTGGGCGACGCACTTCTACAAGCTCAGTCTGCCCTATGCGCTGCTTTGCGGCGTGGTCGTGTCCGTTCTGGGCGTTATCGGCGACCTCATCGAGTCGCGCATCAAGCGCGGTGTGGGCGTCAAGGATTCCGGCAACCTTATCCCGGGCCACGGCGGCATGCTCGATCGTAGCGATTCGCTTATCTTTGGCTGCATTACCGCGCAGCTTCTTTTGATGATCGGAGGCGTGCTGTAATGTCATTCCAGACGACGTATGGCCCCGATGGACGCCTCCGTGTTGCCATCCTGGGTTGTACGGGCTCCATCGGCACCCAGGCGCTCGATGTGTGCCGCCAGCATGCCGATCGCCTGCAGGTGACGGCGCTGTCCGTTAACTCCAGCACCTCCGAGCTTGTTGCCGCTGCCCGCGAGTTCTCGGTTCCGGCGGTTGCCGTGGCCGATGTCGCTCATGGCGATGACGCCGTGCTGCAGGAGTTGCCCGAGGGAACGAAGCTTGGCCTTGGCGCGCAGGCGGTTTGCGAGCTCGCGCGTCGCGACGATGTCGACTGCGTGCTCGTTGCTATTGTGGGTGCCGCTGGTCTCGAGGCGAGCCATGCGGCCTTGACCTCGAATAAGCGTCTTGCCCTTGCCAACAAGGAGTCCCTCGTCGTCGGCGGCGACTTGCTTATGCCGTTGGCGCAACCGGGCCAGCTTATTCCAGTCGACTCTGAGCACTCCGCCATCTACCAGTGCTATCTGGGGGAGAACCCACGCGAGGCTCATTGTATTTGGCTCACCTGCTCGGGCGGTCCGTTCTTTGGCCGCACCCGCGACGAGCTCGACCGCGTGACGCGTGCCGATGCCCTCGCACATCCCACGTGGGCCATGGGCGCCAAGATCACCATCGACTCCGCCACCCTCATGAACAAGGGCCTGGAGCGCATTGAGGCCATGCATCTGTTTAACTGCGACCTCGATTTCATTAACGTGGTCGTGCAGCGTCAGTCCAAGATTCACTCTATGGTCGAGTTCGCCGACGGCTCCGTGATGGCGCATCTCGGTGCTTCCGACATGCGTATTCCCATCCAGTTCGCGTTCTCGTATCCCGAGCGTTGGGATACCCCGGCGCCTCGTATCGATTTCCGCGAGCTGGGGCAGCTCACGTTTGATGCTGCCGACATGGATACCTTCCGCTGTCTGGCACTGGCCGAACGTGCCGGCAAGACGGGTGGCACCATGCCGTGCGTGCTCAATGCCGCCAACGAGGTCGCCGTCGATGCCTTCCTGCACGATGGCTGCAGCTTTACCGATATCGATCGCATTGTGGAATCCTGCATGGATTCCCACGATATGCAGGCGGTCGATTCGTTTGA
Source organism: Collinsella aerofaciens (assembly GCA_048291645.1). GTDB lineage: Bacteria > Actinomycetota > Coriobacteriia > Coriobacteriales > Coriobacteriaceae > Collinsella > Collinsella aerofaciens_CG. The sequence goes on from DBEZXT010000154.1 coordinate 23,996, forward strand.
GCAGCTTCACGACATCGATGCATGGGCGCGTGAAAAGGCTGCGCAGGTGCTCGCCGCAACCCGTTCCTAACCCATAAGGATTGCTTTTTCGTTTTATGGATACTGTTCCGAGCGTTCTCTCATCGGTCTTTTGGGGCCTGCTGATGCTTTCCGTCCTCGTGTTTTTGCACGAGGGCGGCCACTTTTTGGCGGCGCGTGCCTGCGGCGTCCGTGTGACCGAGTTCTTTTTGGGCCTGCCGTGCCGCTTTGACATCCATTACACGTCGCGTCGCATTGGAACCAAGTTTGGCGTGACCCCGCTGCTGCTGGGTGGCTACGCTGCCATCTGCGGTATGGATCCGACCGACGTCTCGTGTGCCGATCGCGTGCTCGCGGCTATCTATCGTCATGGTCGCGTGACCGTGGCCGACCTTGCTGTCGAGCTCGAGCTATCCGAGGAGGTTGTGCTCGAGGCATGCGCCTTGCTCTTGGGTTGGGGCTCTATCGCGCCTTGGTATGAGGAAGGGGAGAAGCCCTCGCCGAGCTACTATCCCACCAAGTATCAGACGCTGCCGCGAGACGCGGCGGGTTACACCACCTTTGACGGCCGCCGTTTCGATCGAGAGCATGCGACTACCGAGGGCGATGTGTGGGAGCTGCCGTGCGGCGAAGCCGAGTTCCTTGCGCAAGAGCGTTCGCATACCTATCTGGGCCAGGGTTTTCTCAAGCGCGCCTTTATGCTGCTCGCGGGCATTCTCGTCAATATCCTGACGGGCTTTTTGCTGCTTATGAGCATCTACTCTATTGCGGGTGTCACCGTGCCGATGGATACCAACGTGATCGGTCAGGTTGACGAGGGGTCTATTGCCGCCAAGGCGGGTATCGAGG
>DBEZXT010000155.1:0-7431 GCA_048291645.1 Collinsella aerofaciens
GCTTGGCTTCCTCGATCAGCCCTTCGAGCTCATCGACCAAGCTGACGATCCTATCGCCAGGAAAATTCTCGCCCGGCATCCGGTCTCCTTTCATAGGTAACATATCATCGTGCTAGTTTACCACATGCCACCAGGCAATAAAAAACGTCACGAAAAGCGATGTCTGAGCGCTTCGACCACGTTGGGCGGCACAAACGTCGATACATCGCTGCCGAGCGAGGCGATCTGGCGAACGACCGAGCTCGAGATGTAACCGTACTGCGGAGCACTCATGACAAAGATGGACTCCAGCTCGCTATCCAAGCGATAATTGAGGTCGGCCTGCTGCAGCTCATACTCAAAGTCGGTCATGGCGCGCAGGCCCTTGACCACGGCCCCCGCCCCCTGTTCACGTGCAAAGTCGACCAGCAGACCGGTGAAGGGCAGCACCTCGATGCCGTCCAAATCGCCGAGGGCCTCGCGGGCCAGCGCCACGCGCTCGTCGAGCATAAAGGTGGTACCCACGCCGTTTTTGCCCTGCGATTCGGCCACGGCGACGATCACGCTGGGAAAGATGCGGCGGGCTCGGCGAATCACGTCAATGTGGCCAAAGGTGATGGGATCGAAGGTGCCCGGGACGATTACGCGGTTGATGGTGTCATTCATGGGTGTCCTCCGAAGGCGCGTCCTCGTCATTTTCGTTCTCGCCAGCATGGTCGTTCTCGTCCTCGGCCACCCAGCGCAGCAAATCAACCGAGGTAATGCCGTAACGCTTCTCCCGCACGGTCTCAAAACCAGCTGGATGAGCGCCCGTATCGGATGCGGCATGCTCAAACAGGACAAAGGCCCCGGGTGCCAGCAATCCCTGCTGGGAAAGATTCTGCAGCAGCTCCTCGACCGGCTCGGCGCCATACGCATAGGGCGGATCGAGCAGGACCAGATCGAAGGGGCCACCCGGCACACAGCCGCGCGAGGCGCTCGCCAACACATCGCCGGTAACGACGCGCCAGCGCGAGCGGTCGCGGCACAGCGACTCGATATTCTTGGTGATCAGACGGGCGGCATTGCGATCGATCTCGAACGTGGTGAGCGAGCGGGCGCCACGCGAGAGCATCTCGAGTCCCAGGGCACCGGAGCCTCCAAAGGCGTCCAGCACGCGGACCTCGTCCAAATCGAAGTCGAATGCCGACATGACCATGGACGCGCATGCCTCGCGCACGCGATCGGTCGTGGGACGGGTGACATCGCGCCCGCGCGGCTCTTCGATCTTGCGGCCGCGCCATTCACCGCCGATGATTCTCATCCTCCGCTGACCTCCTTAAAGATATGTCGATAGCGCGTGGCGACCGCGTCGCGCAAGGGGCGCGTCGCCACGGAGTCAAGGTTGCAAGCATACCGCAAGAGCTCGACCGCGTCCAAATGGGCCCATTCGATAAGATCCTCATCGGCGTCCAGGTCCACAAAGCGCAGGGTCACGCCGCCGTGTTGGCGATAACCCAGGATCTCGCCCTCGTGGCGCAGACGCAGGTCCATCTGGGCGAGCGTAAAGCCGTCCGAAGTCTTTTCGAGCGACTGGAGACGTTCTTGTGCCGCCGAGGCGCCGCCATTGCCCTTGGAGTGCGTCATGACCAGGCAGGTGCCTGAAACGCTGCCGCGGCCCACGCGACCGCGCAGCTGGTGCAGGGCCGCCAAGCCAAAGCGCTCACCGTTCTCAATGACCATGACGGTGGCGTTGGGCACGTCGACACCCACCTCGACCACCGTGGTCGATACGAGCACGTCGATCTCGCCGCGCTTGAAGGCATCGATCACACGGTCCTTCTCCCCCGCCGGCATGCGGCCGTGAAGGCGCTCGACGGTAAGTCCCGGCAACGCCAGGCGCAGCCGGTCGAGCTCGGTTGCCGTATCGTGCAGCGGCACAGGCACGGTCACGCGGCCCTCGTCGTCGCGGGCGATACCGGGGACATCCTCAAGTTCATCGGTCGAGTCACTCGGCTCCACAAGCGGGCAGATCACGTAAGCCTGCTGGCCCTTTTCGTGCGCCTCGCGAATGGCGTCGTAGGCCAGGTCGCGGCTCGACTCGGTGAGCACGCGCGTCGTGACGCCCGCTCCCGGAACAGGTCGATGGCGGATGATGCTCGTGTCCAGGTCGCCGTAGACCGAGAGCGCCAACGTGCGCGGAATCGGTGTCGCCGTCATAACAAGCAGATCGGCACCCGGGCCCTTGGCACGCAGGGCATTGCGCTGACCCACACCAAAGCGGTGCTGCTCGTCGATGACGACAAGCGACAGATGTTTGAACTCCACGTCATCCGAAAGGACCGCGTGGGTTCCAAAGAGGACGTCGAGCTCACCCGATTCCAGCTGCGCATGGATCTGCTCGCGCTCGGCCGCCGGCGTGGCACCCGTCAGGAGCGCCCAGGACATGCCAGCCTGCGAGAGCAAGGGGCCGGTCTTATCGGCATATTGGCGCGCCAGCACGCCCGTAGGCGCCATAACGCAGGACTGGGTACCCGAATCGGCCGCGACAGCCAGCGCGCAGGCGGCGACGGCCGTCTTGCCGGTACCGACGTCGCCCAGCAGCAGGCGGTTCATCACGCGCCCGCCATCGCACATGTCGTGCAGGATGTCTTTGAACGCGGCCTCCTGCTCGTCGCTCAACGAAAACGGCAGGGCTTCCTTGAGCGCCGCCAGGTGCTCGCCCGCGGCGTGGGCGTAGGGAGCGACTTCGACCAAGCCGCCGTCGTTGCGCAGGCGCAGCGCCAGCTGAAGGTAGAGGCACTCCTCGTAGGCAAGGCGACGTCGCGCGATATCCCGCTCGGCCATACTCGATGGAAAATGGATTGAACGCAGCGCACGGGCATTACTCATCAGGCGGCGCTTGACACGCAGGCGTGCAGGAATCGGATCGAAGGGATTGCCGATGACCTCAAGCGCACCGCTAACGATGCGGCGCATCCACGCCTGGCTCACCCCATCGCTCACGTAATGGACCGGCAGAATGGTGCCCGCGGCACGCCCGTCCTCGAGCTTTTCGAAATGCGGAGAGGCCATCTGCTTAAAGCCGTAGGCAAACTCGACCTTGCCCATCACGGCCAGGCGGTCGCCCTGCTTAAACTGCTGGGCAATCCAGGGCTGACGGAAAAAGGCGACTTGCAGCACGCCCGTCTCGTCCACAAGCGAGACCTCGGTCACCTGCATGCGCGGGCGCGGCTGCTTTTGGACGATACGGTCGACCGTGGCGACAATCGTGCACACGGTCCCGATGGGAGCCATCTCGATGGACCAGGAGCGCGTAAAGTCGAGATAGCGGTGAGGGATATGGAGAAGGAGGTCCCCCACCGTCCGAATTCCCAGACGGCGAAGGGCCTCCTCACGTTTACCCGAAACATATTTGAGTCGCGCGATATCCTCGTCGAGCGCATTGCTCTGGGCAAAGCGCTCCGAGACGCGCGGCACGGAGCACAGCTCGGACATGGGCAGATGCCTACTCGATCGAGAAAATCACGGGATAGAGCGGCTGCTCGCCACGATGGGCATCGATCTCCAGGTCGGGCTGAGCCTCCTCGATAGCGTCGACGATCTCCTGGAAGGCCTCATCGGACAGCTCCTCGCCGGCCAGAATCGTCAGCGCGTCGCCCTCCTCTTCCTCCTGCATGCGGTTGATACAGTCGAGCGTGACCTGCTTCACGTCGGAGCCGACCACGTCGATGGAGCCGGCGATGATACCCATGACATCACCGGAGTGAATCGGAGAACCATCAGAGGCGCTGGAATCGCGCACGGCACGGGTGACCTCGCCATCGCGAACCTCGCTGATGGCGTCGACCATGGCGGCAACAGCATCCTCGAGCTCGGAATCGGGCAGGACCGCGAACAGCGCGGAGAACGCCTGCGGGACGGTCTTGGTGGGAACGACGGCGACCTTCTTGTCGGTGCAGGCAGAGGCTGCGGCCTCGGCAGCCATGCGAATGTTGCCGTTATTGGGCAGGATGATGACCGAGGTCGCGTTGACCTGGTCCACCGCGCCCAGCAGGTCGGCGGTCGAGGGGTTCATGGTCTGGCCACCCGAGACGATCACGTCAACGCCGAGGGACTTGAGGATGTCGGCCTCGCCGGAACCGGCGGCAACGGCGACAAAGCCCAGCGCCTTGGCGGGCTCGGCGGCCTTTTCCTGGTCCTCGTGAATCTTGGCGGTACGGTCGTGGGCCTCCATCTCCATGTTGTGGATAAAGACCTCGTAGATCTGACCAAGCTGCAGCATGTGCTCGAGCACCAGGTTGGGGGTGTTGGAGTGCACATGGATCTTGTAGTCGGGATAGGCGCCCACGAGTAGCTCACAATCGCCCATGGAACCCAGGAACTTAAGGCACTCGTCCTCGTCAAACGGGGCGTCGGCCTTAAACAGGAACTCGTTGCAGTAGCGGAACTCCGAGCCCTCCCAATCGTCGTTGGCCTCGATCTCAACGCGACCAAGGGCCGCGTCGCGGGCAGAGCCAGCGGAATCAAACGTGGCGGAGAAATCCTCGACAACGGTGCTGCGGCCAAGCGCGGCGGCAACAAAGTTCTCAAGGAAAATAGCAAAGCCGAAGGCGCCGGAGTCAACCACGCCGTTCTCCTTCAGAACGGGCAGCAGGTCGGGCGTGCGAGCGACGGACTGATATGCCTCGACGACGATGGCGTCGAGCGCATCCTCGGCCGAGAACTTCTTCTTCTCGCACTCGTCTGCCTTGGTCGAGACATCGCGCAGGACCGTGAGGATCGTGCCCTCGATGGGCTTGCGGACAGCCTGGAAGGCAACCTTGACGGCGCGACGGAAGGCGAAGGCGATGTTGGCAGACGTGATGGGCTCATCGGCAGAGACGAGGCCCTCGGCCACACCGCGCAGAATCTGCGAGGTGATGACGCCGGAGTTGCCGCGGGCACCCATCAGGGAGCCGTGGGTGATGGCGCCGGCGATGGCTTCCATGTCGGCGTCGGCAGGAAGAGCAGAAAGCTCCTTGGTCACCGAGGCGAGCGTGAGCGACATGTTGGTGCCGGTATCGCCATCGGGTACGGGGAAGACGTTGAGCTTGTTGATCTCCTCGGCCTTGTCGGAAACGGCAGCCGCAGCGATCGGAAAACAGGTGCGAATGGTCTTTGCAATCATGGGTATTTAAATCTCCGTTTTCGGATGCTAGTTCAGACGGCTCTTGAGCGCGTCGATGTGGATGCCGATCTTAAGGCTGGCGGGATCGATCTGGGCGATCTCCTGCAGAGTGAAGGCAACGGAGCTCGAAAGATTGTGGCAGACGGACTTCATGTTGACGCCGTTCTCGAGCACGACGTGAAGATCGACCGCAAGGCCGTCCTCGTCGGCGGAGACAAGCACGCCCTTGCGGAGGCGCTGACCGGCAAGCAGGCGCACGCTCTCGGCGCCCTGGAGCTGCTCGGCCATACCGACGACGCCATAGCACGTCATCGCGGCATAACCGGCAATATCGGCAATAACGTCGTTCGAGACGCTCAGGCTGCCGTTAATGGTCTCAGACACAAGAATCTCCTTTTCTTGGTGCTCGCGGCACCATGTCGTGGGAGCAATCATTGCAATATTCTACAACGACCGCGCCATGTTGAGGTGGCGGGCCTCGGGATTACATCCTCGACACGAAATGTTGATACGGTAACGTTCGCGCCAAGCGATCGCGACATGAAAAAACCCGCCGCATAAGCGACGGGTTTTACAACCTGGCTCCCCGGGTAGGACTCGAACCTACAACAGCGCGGTTAACAGCCGCGTGCTCTACCATTGAGCTACCGAGGAATTTAAAGCCCAACGGAAAGGGCTGGAAAATTCTGGCTCCCCGGGTAGGACTCGAACCTACAACAGCGCGGTTAACAGCCGCGTGCTCTACCATTGAGCTACCGAGGAATAGGTGCGTGCTCTCAAGCAACGAAGTTTATTATACGGACGAATCAGCTTAGGGCAAGAACTTTTTTAAGAAATTTTCCGACCCAGTCATTGGGGACGTTCTTGAACGACTAGCCATTCAAGAACGTCCCCAACGACTACATGAAAGCGCCCCCAAGCAGATGTGCTTGAGGGCGCTTCTTGCTTGACTAGCTCTCGATATAGTCTTTGAGCTTGCTGCTACGGCTGGGATGGCGGAGCTTGGCCAGGGTCTTGGACTCGATCTGGCGGATGCGCTCGCGCGTGACGCCAAACTCGCGGCCGACTTCCTCGAGCGTACGGGGATGTCCGTCGACAAGGCCAAAGCGCAGCTCGATAACCTTGCGCTCACGATCGGCAAGCGAGTCGAGCACCTGGGTGAGCTGCTCCTGCAGCATGGAGAAGCTGGCCGCATCGGGCGGAACGATGGCCTGGGAGTCCTCGATGAAGTCGCCCAGCTGGGAATCCTCTTCCTCGCCGATGGGGGTCTCGAGCGACACGGGCTCCTGCGAGATCTTCTGGATCTCGCGGACGCGGTCGGCGCTCATGTCCATCTCGGCACCGATCTCCTCGGGGGTCGGGTCGCGACCAAGGTCCTGAAGAAGCTGGCGCTGCACGCGGACGAGTTTGTTGATGGTCTCGACCATGTGCACGGGAATACGGATGGTACGGGCCTGGTCGGCGATAGCGCGCGTGATGGCCTGACGGATCCACCACGTGGCGTACGTGGAGAACTTAAAGCCCTTCTGGTAGTCGAACTTCTCGACGGCGCGGATCAGACCGAGGTTGCCCTCCTGGATCAAGTCCAGGAACAGCATGCCGCGTCCGACATAGCGCTTAGCGATGGAGACGACCAGACGCAGGTTTGCGCTGATGAGCGCCTGCTTGGCTTCGAGGCCCACGTTCTCAATGCGCGTAAGACGACGCATCTCGGCACGCGTGAGTTCGAGCTCACCAGCATCGGCAGCCTCGAGCTTCTCGGTGGCCTCAAGACCGGCCTCGATCTTCATAGCCAGATCGACCTCTTCGGAGGCGGTCAACAGGTCGACCTTGCCGATCTCCTTGAGGTACATACGGACCGGGTCGCCGGTCAGCATCACCGTGGAGGCATCGATGCCACGCACGCGGGAGCGTGAACGGGACGTGCGCACGGTGCGCTTCTTCTTGCTCTTGGAAGAACCCATCTCGGCATCGGCCTGACGGGCCATCTTGAGCTCATGATCGTCGAGCGAGCCGGAATCGTGCTCGTCGTCGTCATCGAAATCGTCGGTATCGGTATCGTTATCGTCATCGTCGACGTCCATGGGGGCGTCGTCGTTACCGCTCGCGGAGATAATCTGGATGCCGCTGTTGCGCAGCGCGGAATACACCGCGGTGAGCTGCTCGTCAGAAACATCGATATCCTTCAGGGCGACCTGAATCTCGTCCTCGGTTACCGAAGTCCTGTTTGAGCCGTTGCCCATGAGCTTTGCAACGTAGGATTCCAGCCCAGTACCCGTGCTCTCAGTCTTTTTTGGCACAGA
>DBEZXT010000156.1:0-3382 GCA_048291645.1 Collinsella aerofaciens
CGTGATCTTGGGACCGCGCACGCGACCGCGACCGGCTTGCGCATCGGCCACACGGTCGACGGCGAGCACCTGGTACAGACGGCGCTTAAGCTCGGTCTTATCGTGATACGGCACAAACGGATACAGGAACTCGATGTTCTGTTCGCGAATCTCGTCGATGTTGAGCGCCAGCGCTGTGGGGTAGCTCATGACGATGGGGCAGTTGTAACAGTTGCCAGCCGTCGGATCCTCCTTGCGCTCCCAGCGCACGCACGGCATCCAGATGAAGTCGACATCGCGGTCGAGGAGGTTCATCACATGGCCGTGGCTCATCTTTGCCGGGTAGCACACGCTCTCGGACGGCATGGACTCGATGCCCGCCTGGTAGGTCTTTTTGCTCGACTGGTCGGACAGCTGCACGCTAAAGCCCAGGCGCGTAAAGAACGCGTGCCAGAAGGGGTAGTTCTCGTACATGTTGAGCGCGCGCGGGATGCCGACGGTGCCGCGCGGGGCCTCGTCGGGGCTCAGGACCTCGCGGTTAAAGAGCAGCTCGTTTTTCTTTTTGAAGAGGTTGGGGGCCTCGGTCTTCTGCTTTTTGTGGCCGGCGCCCTTCTCGCAGCGGTTGCCGGTAATGAAGCGCCTGCCACCGCCAAAGTCGTTGACGGTAAGCTGGCAGTTGTTGGAGCAACGGCCGCAGCGGACATGCTTTTGCGTCACGGTGAGGTGCGCGATGTCCTCAGCCGAGAGGATGGTCGAGGTGCCGTCGGCGCCAGCGCGATCGCGAGCGAGCAGGGCCGCGCCGTAGGCGCCCATGCAGCCGGCGATGTCGGGACGCACGGCATGAACGCCGGCGAGCTGCTCAAACGCGCGCAGCGTGGCATCGGACATAAAGGTGCCGCCTTGGACGATCACCTGGCTGCCGATCTCCTTGGGATCGCGCAACTTAATGACTTTGAACAGGGCATTCTTGATGACGGAATAGGACAGGCCGGCCGCAATGTCGCCCACCGTGGCGCCTTCCTTTTGCGCCTGCTTGACGCGCGAGTTCATAAAGACCGTGCAGCGACTGCCCAGGTCGACCGGGGCCTTGGCATGGATGGCGGCATCGGCGAACGCGCGAACGTCCATGTTCATAGAGACGGCGAAGCTCTCGATAAAGCTGCCGCAGCCCGACGAGCAGGCCTCGTTGAGCATGATGTGTTCGATAACGCCGTCCTTGACGCGCAGGCACTTCATGTCCTGGCCGCCAATGTCCAGAATGAACTCGACGCCGGGCAGGAATGCCTTGGCGCCGCGCAGGTGCGCGACGGTCTCAATCTCGCCGGAGTCGGCCTTGAGGGCCTCGATGAGCAGCGCCTCGCCGTAGCCCGTGGTGGTCACGTGGCCGATGGTGCAGCCGGCAGGGATGTGATTGTAGAAATCGGCCATGATGACCTTGGCCGTGCCCAGGATGTCACCGTTGTTGTTGCCGTACCAGGTGTGCAGCAGCTGGCCGTCCTCGCCCACGAGCGCGGCCTTCATGGTGGTGGAGCCGGCGTCGATGCCGATGAACACGCGGCCGGTGTAGCCGTCGAGCTTGCCCTTGGGGACGACCTCGGTGTCGTGGCGGGTTTTGAACTCGGCGAAGTCCTCGTCGGTGGCAAAGAGCGGATCCAGGCGCTCGACCTCGGCACCCTGTGTGTCACCCAGGGCATCGATAGCCTCGATGAGCTGCGGGAACGTGCTGAGCTTGTTGGACTCATGCGCCATGGCGGCGCCGCTCGCCACAAACAGGTGGGCGTTTTGGGGCACAATGCGGTGCTCCTCGTCCAGGTTGAGCGTGAGGTAGAAGCGATGGCGCAGCTCGGAGAGATACTGCAGCGGGCCGCCCAAGAAGGCGACGTTACCGCGGATGGGACGGCCGCACGCCAGACCCGAGATGGTCTGGGTCACGACGGCCTGGAAGATGGAAGCGGCGACGTCCTCGGGACGGGCGCCTTCGTTGAGCAGCGGCTGCACGTCGGTCTTGGCAAAAACGCCGCAGCGGCTGGCGATGGGATAGATGGTGGTGGCGTTGGCCGCGAGTTCGTTAAGGCCGCTGGCGTCGGTGTGCAGCAGAGTGGCCATCTGGTCGATGAAGGCGCCCGTGCCGCCGGCGCAGGTGCCGTTCATGCGCTGCTCGATGCCGTTGTCGAAGTAGATGATCTTGGCGTCCTCGCCGCCCAACTCGATAGCGACATCGGTGGCCGGGATGAGGGTCTCGACGGCGCGCTTGCTGGCGATGACCTCCTGGACAAACTCCAGGTCGAGCCACTGGGACAGCAGCAGGCCACCCGAGCCGGTAATGGCGCAGGTCATCTGGGCCGTCGGCAGCACGGTCGCAGCGCCCTCGAACAGATCACGGGCGCAGGCACGGACGTCGGTGTGGTGGCGCTGGTACTTGGCGTAGACGATCTGGTTATCGTCGTTGAGCACGGCGAGCTTAACGGTGGTGGAGCCCACGTCGATGCCCAAGTGCAGGTTGCCGTGGGCGGCCTCGGGGTTGAAGACCGCGCCTTCGGGAGCGTGGGCGGCAGTGGCGGCTACGGGCTCAGCGGCGGTGGCGGGCTCGTTAGCGACGGACGTCCCCCCTGCCGCGTTCTTGGCATCGGCAACTGCCTCAGCAACTTTCTCGGCAGCCGCGGTCGCGGCCTTCTGCGCGGCGTCCATCACGGCGGGCGCGGCCTCACGCGCGGCAGCGACCATACGGTCCTTAATGCCCTCGACGAGTTTGCTCATCTGTCTCTCCTCTTAGTTGTTGGACTCGATGGTTGCGGCGGTGTCGACCGCGTCCTCGAGCTGCAAGTTCAATAGCTTCATGCCGTATTCCGGCACGTTGATATCGATGGGTTGGCCATATAGGTCGCCGGGACGCACAAAGGCGATAACCGTCATAATGCGCGCCATGGCTTCGGGCGATTCGGTGAGCCCACGCTCAAACCAGCGCTGAATCAGGCCGACCTCGGCACTCACGACGTAGGTAACGTAGTAGTCAAAGAATGTACCCAGCGCCAGGCCCAAAATGCCCGTCTGCGCACGAGGCACCACGGCCTCACGCGCGGTGTCGATAATCTTTTTAATAAAGGCGGGGTCGCCGCCCGGGCCCAGCAGGGCCCCGATAAGGTCGCGATTGGCCGCAAGATAGCGCAGCAGCTCAACCGAACCGGGTGCCGGCTCAAGATCATCGATGTTGTGATAGAGGTCGGGCAGCTGAGCTGCGGTGATGAGCTCAATGCGCTCACGAATCTCGGCCAGCAAGCCGTCCTCGATTTGATTGATAAAGTCGGGGATATCGCGGTAATGCGAATAGAACGTGCGACGCGTAAGGCCAGCGCGCTCGGTGAGCGACGCGACATTAATGCGCGAAAGGTCGCCGCTTTCGGCA
>DBEZXT010000157.1:0-4223 GCA_048291645.1 Collinsella aerofaciens
CTCGTCAGAAACATCGATATCCTTCAGGGCGACCTGAATCTCGTCCTCGGTTACCGAAGTCCTGTTTGAGCCGTTGCCCATGAGCTTTGCAACGTAGGATTCCAGCCCAGTACCCGTGCTCTCAGTCTTTTTTGGCACAGATTCTCCCTTCATAGTCCACAGGACTCAATACTTTAGCACACACATTGACGTCTATACCCAAAAAGATGGCTGGATATAGGCGAGAATACGCTGGTTGACCACAACATCTAGGCTTGTTCGGTGCCTGCGGCCTCCAGGCCAATCAAACGGAACGGGTCCGCCACGCCGCCGATTGACTTTTGCAGTTCGCGCTGACGCTGCGAGTCCTGCGCGGCCTGCACGGTCAGAGCACGACGGGCCTCATCATCAAGCGAACGGTCCTGGCGCAGCTTGGCCTGTGCGGCACGCATGCGACGCTTGATGGTGTAGAGCTCGAGCGTATCGAGCATAAACACGATGTTCGTCTCGGTGGGGTGCTTGCTCGTCGCCGAGATGCGCCCGGCACTCACAAGCGTTGCCGCCTCGGGACACACCGAGCGCGCTGCATCCATGCAGGCTGAAGGATCGGTTCCCGGCGGCGTTGCCAGAACGGCCCACGCGATGGACTCGTGACGTGGGTCAACCCACTCGATGGAGCAGATGCGGTCGGCATACGTGCGGAACAGGTCGGGGTAGCTCGTGAGCATGGTCAGCAGCTCGCGCTCCCCTGCCAAGGACTTGCGCTCAAGATCGGTAAGAACCATCGGCGCAGCCGCAGCCGGTGCGCCCGAACCGTCAGCCGCAGGCACAGCGCCCACACCATCGGCCACATCGATTGGCGGCAAGTCGTCAACGACCTCCACTGGTGTAGCGCCATAGGCATCGAGCGGGACGTAGTCGTACGGTTCTTCCTCGACCGGCGCCGCTACGGCCGGAGTCGCGCCCGATGCCCAAGCACCACGAGATGTCCCCTGCGAACCAGACGACCGACCGCCCGCGCTACCAGATCGCTCAGCCTGCGCCCGCTGGCGTTCATAGTTCTGTTCGCGGCGGCGCTCCGCATCCTCGCGCTTGGCGACGTCGCGAAACACGCGGCCCGAGCTCGCGCGCACGGTCTCCAGATCCAAACCCAACAGATCGGCAATCTGAATAAAGTACGTATCGATCATGTAGCTATCGCGCAGCGGATAGATGAGCGTGAGAGCGTCCTCCAGCGCCTTGGCTCGACCACCCGGAGTGGTGATGTCGCTCGACTCCTGCAGCGAACGGTAGACAAAGTCCATAAGCGGCTCGGCAGCGTCGATGCGCGCCTGCAGTTCCTGTCCACCATGCGCCGTGATGAACTCCATGGGATCGTTGCCGTCGGGCAGCACCACGCAGCGCAGGTCCATAGAATCCTGCTCGATAAACTGAATCGCGCGACGGGCGGCCTTTTGACCGGCGGCGTCACCATCGAACATATACACAATGCGCTTGGCAAAGCGAGTGAGCGTCTTGACGTGATGCTCCGTGAGCGCGGTGCCCAGCGTGGCAACAACGTTTTTGATCCCCGCCTCCCAGCAGGCAATGCAGTCGGTATATCCCTCCACCACGATGGCAGTATCCTGCGCGACGATAAACTCCTTGGCCCAGTTAAAGCCGTAGAGGTTTCGTTTTTTATGAAACACGGTCGTCTCGGCGGTATTGAGGTACTTGGGTTGGCCGTCACCCATGATGCGACCACCAAAGGCAATGTTGTGACCCTGCTCGTCAAAGATGGGAAACATCACGCGGTCGTAAAAGCGGTCGGCGAGCTGTCCGCGCCCACGGCTCACGGCAACGTTAGCGTCGATCATCTCCTGCGGGGTAAAGCCCGCCTGAGACAGGTGCGACACCAGCGCGTTGCGGCCCGGCGCAAAACCCAGGCAGTAGCGGCGGCAGACGTCGCCACCCATGCCGCGGCTGGCAAAGTACTCGCGCGGACGGCCGTCCTTGCCGCGCATAAGCATGGTGTGGTAGAACTGGGCCGTCTCGGCGCACAGATCGTAGATGCGGGCACGCTTGGTGCCGCGCTCGCGGCGATCTCCGGTGTCATGCAGCTCAATACCCGCGCGATCGGCCAAATAACGGATTGACTCGGGAAAGCTCAGGTTCTCGCGCTTCATGATATAGGTGAAGACGTCGCCACCCTCGCCGCAACCAAAGCAGTGCCACACCTGCGTGGCGGGGATAATGTGGAAGGACGGCGTCTTTTCGCCATGAAAGGGGCAGCAGCCCCAAAACTCATGGCCGCGGGGCTTGAGCTCAACCGTTTCCTGCACGATGGCAACTAGGTCGGACGCAGCGCGTACCTGGTCTTTTTCCTCATCGCTAATCACGGATACTCACCCCCTGCTCACCCAAGTTGTGACGAATATCTTCGATATTACCCTCGACGGTCGCGATCAACTCGTCCAGCGAATCGAACACGCGCGATGGACGCAGCCAGCGCGAAAACGCCAGCGAAACGGAAGCGCCGTACAGGTCGCCCGTATAACCAATTAAATTAGCCTCGAGATGCGCAGATGCCGCATCGTCGGCATACGTTGGCGGCAGGCCGACGTTCACGGCAGCGGGCCACACGGTGTCATCGACCAGCACCAGGCCCTCATACACACCATCGGCAGGCACCTGAATGCCGTCGGGAACCTGTAGGTTTGCCGTGGGAAAGCCCATGCCAGAACCTTCGTGACGGCCGCGAATAACACCGCCACGCACCATATACGGACGGCCGAGTAACTCAGCAGCAAGCTCCACATGGCCCTGTCCCAGCTCATGACGAATGCGGGTGGCGCAAATGGCCTCACCGCCCTCGCAAAGCAGGTCGTGCCCGTATACGTCAACGCCGCGCTCGGCACCCCAGGCGCGCATCTCGGCAACACCAGAAGCACCGCCACGACCCAGCCTAAAGTCGCTGCCAACGCGAATCGATCGAATGTCGACCAGACGCGACACCAGCGAGAGAAAATCAACATGGTCAAGCGCCGCAACCTCAGGCGTAAAGGGAACGGCCACCACCGCATCGACCCCGGTTTGAGCCAGGGCATGCAGACGGTCGGCCGTCGTCATCAATTTTTGAGCGGGCGAGGGGCTCACCACGACGTCCGGGTCGGGATCGAAGGTAACTACGACCGCCTTGCAGCCATGGGCACGGGCATCACGGACAAGTGCTTCGATGAGTTCCTGGTGTCCACGGTGAACGCCGTCGAACACGCCGATGGCAATCGATGCGGCACCCAAGTGCCCGCACTCATCAAACGCATCGGCCGTAACGATGCGGGCCTCGTCCGAGTCGCCCGAGAAAAAAATACGCGCGAGCTCGCGAGCGGACAACATCATCGAACACCGCCGATTGCCTGCGGAAACACGTGCTCCATGACAAAGCGGCCACTCTCAATGCGGGCGAGCGCCTTGAGTCCCCCATCGAGCACCAGCGCAAACGGCGCCTTCGAGGCATCGAAATCGACAAGCGCACGCTCAACGGGA
Organism: Collinsella aerofaciens; assembly: GCA_048291645.1. Classification (GTDB taxonomy): domain Bacteria; phylum Actinomycetota; class Coriobacteriia; order Coriobacteriales; family Coriobacteriaceae; genus Collinsella; species Collinsella aerofaciens_CG. The sequence goes on from DBEZXT010000157.1 coordinate 3,505, forward strand.
ATGCGTCGGCCGCAGAGCAGATCGTCGGCAAGATTGCCCGGCAAGTCAACACGTGTGGCGCCCAGGGCCGCAATGGGATCCAGGGCAAAGCCAGCCGCGGACTCGGGAGAAAGCTCCTCGACCGCATGACAGGCGCCAATGGAAACAACACCGGAGGCCGTGCGGCGCAGCGCGGAAATATGCGCGGCGCTATCGCAAGCACGGCCCAGGTCGCGAGCGAGCGCACGGATATAGGTGCCCTTGCTCACTGAGAACGCCACGGTCCACACACACGTATCACCCTCGCCGCCCACGGCGATCAGGTCGGCGGCATAGACCTCGACGGGGCGCGGAGGTAGGTCCACCACATTGCCCTCGCGAGCAGACTTGTAGGCGCGAACGCCATTGACCGAGATAGCCGAAAACGCCGGCGGCACCTGCATCTGCGAACCCAGCATGGCGGCCAAGTGCTCACGGGCATAGGCAGGATCGCGGAGCTCGTTGGCAACAGCCACCGTGCGGACGGCCTCGCCCTCCGCGTCATCGGTATTGGTCTCGGCGCCAAACGAAATGTCGGCGACATAGCTTTTGGTATCGAAGGTAAGCATGCCCAGCAGACGGGTGGCCTGGCCCACGCCCACCACCATGACACCGGATGCCATGGGGTCAAGCGTACCGGCATGGCCAACGCGCCGCTCATGGAGGGCGCGTCGGCATTGCGAAACCACGTCATGGGACGT
>DBEZXT010000158.1:0-17142 GCA_048291645.1 Collinsella aerofaciens
TCATTTGGTACGTCGCTATTTTGTAGCTTTTGACGAGCCTCCGCTCGCCTTTTGGTATTCGTCCTTAAAGGCCTTGAACATGCCGCGCGTCTTGCCGAGCTGCTTGCCCAGTGCGCGACTGCCCTTGTCCACGGCAACCGAACCCTTGTCATCGAGCACCTTGGCGCCCTTCTTGACCTTATCGCCCACCACGACGCTTGCCTCGGCAGCCTTTGCAGCGACGCCGCCCGAATACCCGATTGACTTGACCTCGTCCGAAACGATCATCGCGCCGTCTGCATAACCGCGCAGCATCGTCGGCGGCATCTGCGTGTCGCCCACCAGCACACTCGAGGCGGTGCCGGCGGTCACATAGAACGACTGCACAATACCCGAACGCGGCTTGAACTCCACATCCGAGCAATAGCCCACGACATCGCCCGACTCCGTGCGCACGTCCATGCCAACCCAGATAATGCAATCGTCCAGGTTGATGTCGAGGCGCTTGGCCGCAGCGGCATCGTAGGTGCCCTTGACGTCATCAACCGCGATGGCGCCCTCGTAGACGCCAATGGCATCGAGCGCCACAAATCGATCAGGGCGCTCGATCATACCCGCGATATCGGACTGGCGAACCATAAAGCCCACCACGCGCGTACCGCCCGGGGTAAAGACCGGAAAGTGAATCTTGCCAAGCTTTTTAGGGCTGCGCGGCGTGCCGTCTTTTTTGGTGCGCTTATCCTCGGTAGGCTTGCGATAGATCTTGGCGCCGACAAAATCCCCAGCGCGCATTATGCCTCGGTCGAAGGCTCCGCGGCCTCGGTGTCGGCCTCGACGGCGTTCTCGACCACGACATCGGCGGCGGGCGTCACGTTACCACCCGAGATGGCGTCGTTGAGCTGCTCGCGCAGCTGGTCCATGCGCTCGCGGGCAAGGTCAACCTTGGCACGCAGGTCATCGGTCTTGGCGTCGACCATCGGGCCAAAATCGTTGACCGCGGCGCGGGCCTCCTCGGCACCGTGCTCGTAGGTGTCGCGCATGTTATCCCAGGCGTCGTTGGCGATATCGGCAGCCATGGCGCGGGTCTCGGCGCCCGAGCGCGGAGCCAGGGCGACGCCGATGATGGCGCCGGCGGCAGCACCGAAGAGCGCACCCGAGATAAAGTTGAAAGTCTTACCCATGTTCATTCCTCTCCTGCGGGCACCTCGGCGCCCACCGTTTGAATGCTGTCCATTATACCCGCAGCACAGCACTTGCCGTCTTGCTCATCTGCGTACGGTAAAGGCGCAGGTACATGATGGCGATAAGCGAGTGAGCCTACTCCTGCGGCACGGCCGGCATTGCCTCCGTGGCGGCCGGGTCCTCGCCGGCGCCGTCAACGAGCGGCAGCGCTCCCTCGTGCGCGGGGGCAACCGGAGCCGTCGCCGCGCCACCGTAGACGGCAGCGGGGGCCTCGTGGCTTTCGGCGGTCGCGCCCTCGGTATCGATTGCCTCCTGAGGCTCGTCGTCAAAGCTCGGGACGCCCTGGGGCTCCGCGGGCTCGGACTCAACGGTCTCCTCGGCAGGGGCATCGTCGGCAGGCTCGACGGCAGCCTCGGCAGGCGCCTCGCCCTCGGTCGCGTCCTCTGCCACGTCCTCGCCATTCGCGGCGGCGACGGCCTCGTGCGGATCTTTGCCCTCGGCCTCGGCGCGCATGCCCAGCACCAGGTTGCGCAGGCCCGCGACCGTGCCCTCCACGTCGGGGGCCGGCTGGTCGGCGTGCAGGTAGGCCCAGTCCATCATAAAGGTGGCCGAAGACAGCGCACCGATGGCTAGCGCGTCATCGGGACACGAAAGCTCGACCTCAAAGACACGTTCGTCGTGCTCGCTCACGCGAGTGCGGCCGCACGAGATGCTGCCAGCGAGACCGGTCTCGTTCATGAGCTCGACCGTCACGTGCTCCAGCAGATGGCAAAGCTCGGTCTGGCCCATGCAGTCCTGGAACTCGCGGCCGGAATCGCCCAGGCACAGGTGCTTGGCAATCGAGGGTACCAGGTAGTACACGCGCGCCGTGGCCTCGATGTCCTCCGAGGTCATAAGCGGCATGCCGGGGTTCACCAGCACATGCGCGCAGATCTTGTCCTCGCTGACGGTGACCTTAAGGATGTTGAACAGGCCTGCCATAACTCTCCCCTACTCTTCCTTGCCCTACTCGTCGCCGTCGTGCGGGTCCGCAGAGCCCGCACCCGACGCCATCGGCTCATCTGCCGAGGACTCGGAATCCTTCTTATCGGTTTCGGCCGGAGCGATCACGCGAATGAGCGAGATGCGCTGGCCACGCATCGACTGCACCTTAAACTTGTACCCCGCAACCTCAAACACCTCTCCGATGTCGGGCACCGAGTCGCAAAGCTCCAAAATCCAGCCGGCGATGGTCTCATAATCATCGCTTTCCTCGAGCGGCCAACCAAGCTCAATCGCGTCATCGCACGAAAAACGCCCATCGACGAGCCACTCGCGGCGCGAAAGGCGCGTGAGGTACTTGTTGTCGGGGTCGAACTCGTCCTCGATCTCGCCCACGATCTCCTCGACGATATCCTCGATGGTGATGATGCCGGCCGTGCCGCCGTACTCGTCCACGACCACTACGATCTGGTCGTGCGAGGTCTGCATCTCGGACAGCAGCGGCAGGATGTCCTTGGTATCGGGCACAAAGGTGGCGTCGCGCAAAAAGTCGGCGATGGGCTGGTCACCCTTGCCGTCGAGCGCGGGTTGGATCAGGTCCTTGATGTGCGCAATGCCGGCGACGTTGTCGGGATCCTCGTGATAGACGGGGATGCGGCTGAAGCCGGTCTGGCGCATGGTGGACAACACGTCGGCGACCGTCTCGTCGTCCTCGCACATGGTGGTGTCCACGCGCGGCACCATGACCTCGCGGGCAACGGTGTCGCCTAGGTCGAAGATCTCGTGGATCATGCGCTTTTCCTCGTCGAGCAGGTCGTCCTGCTCCGAGACCATGTACTTGATCTCTTCTTCCGAGACGTTTTGGCGGTCGTCGGCGCTCTTGATGCGCAGGATGCGGGCCAGGCCATCGGAGCAGGCGCCGGTCAGCCACACGAGCGGACGGGCGATCTTTTGGAAAAACGACAACGGTCCCACGACCTGCTTGGACACGCCCTCGGCATTGGCCAGGCCGATGCGCTTGGGGACGAGCTCGCCGATCACGATGGACACGAAGGCGACCGCGACGGTGATGATGACCGGCGCCAGGCCGCGCGCGATGGCGGAGAGCGGCGCGATGCCAAAGCTCATGAGCCACGTGGCGAGCGGGTCGGACAGACTCGTCGAGGCGACGGCGGACGAGGCGAAGCCCACGAGCGTAATGGCAACCTGGATGGTGGCGAGCAGCTGGTCGGAGTCGGCAGCCAGCTTAATGGCACGCTCGGCGCGCTTGTCGCCTTCCTCGGCCTCGTGCTCCAACACGGCGCGCTTGGCCGTGGTGAGCGCCATCTCGGACATAGAGAAGTAGCCGTTGATGAGGGTCAAAACGAGGGTGGTGATAAGGGAGATGGTTATGTCCATCGGGAGTTTCTCGAACCTCCAAGATTCGGGACGTCAGGTTAAAACGTTGATGGCGGATACGGCAATTGCACCGGCGCCCAAACGAGAACGCGGGCGCGCAGGCATGGTCGCTAGATTACGAAGAGGATCACCGCCATGAACTGGAAGATGCTGCCGGCGAGCACCCACAGGTGAAACACGCTGTGCAGATAGCGCACGTTTTTGGCGATATAGAACGGCACGCCCGCGGTGTAGCACACGCCGCCGACGGCGAGCAGGGCAAGTGCCACGGGGTTGAGCAGCGCCACAAGTTCGGGCAGCTTAAAGACAACGAGCCAGCCCATCAGCAGGTAGACCAGGCCGCTTACCCAGTGCGGTTGACGCTCGCGTAGGAAGCACTCGAGGGCGATGCCGATAATGGCGATGGCCCATACGGCAAAGAACAGCGCAGGGCCGCCGTCGTTTGCGAGCGTGATAAGGCAAAACGGCGTATAGCTGCCCGCAATGAGCAGGTAGATGCAGCTGTGGTCGATGATGCGAAACACGCGCTTGGCGCGCGCGGGCTGAATCGCGTGGTAGAGCGTGGAGGCTAGGTATTCGAGGATAATGCTGACGCCATAGACAATCGCCGCGGCCATGTGGGCCGGGCCTCCGCCGCGCAGGGCGGCGAATACGATCAGGAGCACCAGGCCCGCGATACCCAACAGGCAGCCGACACCATGGGTGACGGAGTTCATGATCTCCTCACCCACCGTGTAGTGTGGAACGGCCGCGGTCTTGGGTCGCGGCTTAGAACTGTCGCTCGAATCGGACATGCCGGTTACATCCTCCAACGTAAAGAGTTCTCAACACTATATCAAAGCGTCTAGGTACGTGCGAAATTTGCACCATACGTGACCCTTTGTTTACCCATTCTTTGCCTGTTGACGCATCAACGGCGAACGTCCATAATGCGCTTGCATTAAATGTTGATGTATTAACATCTTATAGGAGAATACCGCATGGCTCAAAACGCACGTTCCAATCGAAAGCTCAAGATAGCCGGCATCGTTGCACTGGTGGCTGTCGTTGCGCTGCTTGGATTTGCCGGCAACTTTCTGTTTGACTTCGCGCTGAATCCCCGCGCGCCATACACCATGAAGATGATGCAGGATAGCAAGAACGACAAAGAAGGTGAGCAGCCGGATGCCGAGGATACCGAGGCGCGGTCATGGTTTAAAGAGAATCGCGAGAGCAGCAACCTCACCGCGGACGACGGGACCGAGCTTGCCGCCTGGTATTTTGCTGCGTCGGAGAGCGCACACGACTACGCCGTCTGCCTGCATGGATATACCAACGAGCCCATCGGCATGGCTCGATACGTCAAGCGATTCCACGACCGCGGCATGAACGTACTCGCACCCGCCGCCCGCGCCCACGAGCGCTCCGGCGGCGACTATATCGGCATGGGCTGGCCCGAGCGCCTCGATGTCGTTGCATGGATTGGACGGATCGTTGCAGCCGACCCCGAGGCGTGCATTCTTGTCTTTGGCGAGTCGATGGGTGCGGCAACCGCCATGAACGTCGCGGGGGAATCTCTGCCCGCAAACGTGAAATGCATTATCGAGGACTGCGGTTATACGAGTGTTTGGGACGAGTTTTCCCTACAGCTCAAGGACGTGTTCGGCCTGCCCAGCTTTCCCTTGCTCGATGTAGCAAACTTGGTGTGCAACGTGCGTGCGGGCTACGACTTTCATAAGGCGAGCAGCGTGGAGCAACTCACACACGCGACAGTTCCCATGCTGTTTATCCACGGTGACCAAGACACCTTTGTGCCGTACAGCATGCTCGACCAAAACTACGACGCGTGCGCCAGCAAGGTCAAGCAAAAGCTCACCGTCCATGGCGCCACCCACGCCAAGAGCGCGCAGGTCAACCCCGAACTCTACTGGAACACGGTCGACGACTTCCTCGACGAGTATTTTTAGGCAAATAGTACGGTTTACTGGCCTATCTGACCCCCTAGCACTTCCGAAAAGCCGCCCGTGGGCACTGTGCTCACGGGCGGCTTTTGCTAACGTTGCGCTACAAAAGCGCTTGATATGTCCAATAGAAAGGTGCTACTTGACCTCGATGAGCTCGTACTCGCTCGTGCCCAGGCCGATCTTCTCGGCATGCGCGATGCACGCGCGCCAATCGGTGTCGGGATGCGTGATGCAGAAGGGGTCCTTGGCCTGCTCGCCCTCCAGATGCTCGTGGTTGTGCTCCATCTTGGCCGCGCTGTCGGTGAGCTCGGTGTTGGGCAGCGGCTCGGACGCCATGACGGCGTCGGCGCAGGCCTGGTCAATGGCGACCGGGTCGAAGCTCGCGAACATGCCAATGTCGTTGACGATGGGCGTGTCGTTTTCGGGATGACAGTCGCAGTTGGGGCTGATGTCCATGGCGAGCGAAATGTGGAAGCTCGGGCGCCCGTCGACGACGGCCTTGGTGTACTCGGCGATCTTGCAGTTGAGCACGTCGGCCGCGGCGTCATAGCCGGGCTTGATGCAGTCCTGGTTGCATGCCGCAATGCAGCGTCCGCAGCCCACGCAGCGATCGTGGTCGATGCTGGCCACGTGCACCGTGCGAGTAGCGCCGCTGGCAAGCTCGCGCTCGCGGGTGTCGTTGAACGAAACAGCGTTGTGCGCGCAGATCTTTTCGCAGGCACGGCAGCCAATGCAGTGCTCGGCCGCGACGTTCGGCTTGCCGGCGGCATGCTGCTCCATCTTGCCGGCACGGCTGCCGCCTCCCATGCCCAGGTTCTTCATGGCGCCGCCAAAACCGGCCTGCTCATGACCCTTAAAGTGGGTGAGGCTGATCACGATATCGGCATCCATGAGCGCCTGACCGATCTTGGCCTCGTGCACGTACTCGCCGCCCACGACCGGGACGAGCGCCTCGTCGGTGCCCTTGAGGCCGTCGGCAATGATGATCTGGCAACCCGTAGCATACGGGGTAAAGCCGTTCTGGTAGGCGGTATCGATGTGCTCGAGCGCGTTTTTGCGGCTACCGACATAGAGCGTATTGCAGTCGGTGAGGAAGGGCTTGCCGCCCAGCTCCTTCACGACGTCCGCGACGGCGCGGGCGTAGTTGGGGCGCAAAAAGCTCAGGTTGCCCAGCTCGCCAAAGTGAATCTTGATGGCGACGAACTTGTTCTCAAAGTCGATCTGCTCAATTCCGGCGTGACGGATGAGGCGCTTGAGCTTGTCGAGCTGGCTCTCGCGAGCATGCGTGCGCAGGTTGGTGAAGTACACCTTAGCGGGTGCTGCGGGTGCATTTGCGGTCATAGATCTATCCCCTCGGTCTATATGGCGTTACAGACATAGAGGATGGTACCAGTTAAAGCAGAGTTAAAGTCAAGTACGGAACCTAGTCATTGGGGACGTTCTTAAATGACCAGTCGCAAGGGACACTCTTTCGCCGCCCGGCAGTTAGGGACAGTCCTTGCCAGCCGGCCGGCGAGCCGACGAATGGCAAGGACTGTCCCCGATGGCTACTCCTGCACTTTGAGGGCTTCGGCCAGGCTCACGCGTTTGATGGAGCGCGTGTGTAGCAGCGCCACGACCAGGTAGGTCGCAAAGCCAATGCCGACGCACGCAGCCATGGACCAAGCGGGCACGTAGATCTCGATATTGCCGTTGTAGGCGAGCAGCATCGAGCGGAAGATGGCCGTGAGCGAGCCAATAATGACCGGCAGGCTCAGCACGAGCGACGCCGCCACGCACAGCGTGATCGAGCGGATGTACAGATGCGAGATCTCGCCATCGCGATAGCCAAAGACTTTCATGTAGCTAATCGAGCGGGCGCTGTGGTCGATCACGGCCTTGGTCAGCAGGTACATAAACAGCAGGAAGATAAACACCGCGAGCCCGACCATCATGCCGATCATTTTGCTCATCATGCCAATGAACTGGTCGCCCACGGCACGCATGTCATCGGGCGTGGTGTCGCCGGCAAAGTAACGAGCATCGAGGTCGAGCTTCTCGTTGCTCACATAGCCGTTAAAGTAGGCGGCGTCGTTGTCGAACAGCTCGTTAAAGTCGTCGATACTCATATAGATATTCATGTCCGACTTAGAGCCCCAAACGCAGTCCTTGCCCACGTACTCAAAGGAATAATTCTTGCCCTCGTACTTGTCGCTGAGCGTGACCTTCTGGCCCTCGCTCCAGCCAAACTTGTCGAGCAAGCCACCGCCAAAGACGACGCGTCCGTCGCCGACGTCCAGCCCTTTCCAGTAGCGCGAATCGGGCGAGATGCCGTAGACAGAAATCGTCTCCTCGCCATTACCATCGCCGCGGTCGTATTGCAGCTGGTAAACGGCGTATTTCTCGGCCTGCGCGATTGCGCCCGCGCCGTTGTCAATCGTGTTGACCGGGTGAATGTCGTCGTCGTCGGTGTCGATCTTAGAGGCCTTGTCAATCAGGTCGATAGCCTCGTCGCGGTTGCAGCCGAGGATATCGGCAAGGTCATCGAGGCGCGCATAAAGCGCATCCTTCTTGTCCTGGACCTTGGTAAGCGCATCCTGCGCCGCAGTCAGGCTCTCGGCAGACGGAGATGCGGTCGCGGCATCGGCTGCCGTCTGCGCCGCATCGGCCGCGTCGTCGAGCTCGTCATCGGCATCTTGGGCGGCAGAAAGCAGCGCGCCGTCAACCGACTGCAAGCACTCGAGTGCCGACCACTGCTCGCGCTCCTCGGCAGTGCCCTCGAGCTCCAGCGGAGCCTTGAGCGTGTACTGGTGCTCGGCGACCAGGCTCGTCTCGAGGTTGTCCGCGTAGTGCGTCATCGTGGGCAGAATCGCCAGGCCAAAGAGCAGCAGCAGCGAGGCAAACGCAATGCCCACGAAGAGCGTGGCGAAGTTGCCCAGGTTGCGCAGGAAGATACGCAGGCGGAAGCGCGAGACAAAGCCCATGCGCTCCGGCAGCTGCAGGCCGCGCTTGGTGCCAGACTTGCCGCTCGCCTCGTGGCGAAGAAACTGCAACGGCGTCTTGCCCATCTTGCGAAGCAGACCCGCCAGCGTGATGAGGATGAGCGCAGCGGCGGGAACCACGGCGCACTTCACAAAGATCTCCCAGCTCCAGTACACCTGGAAGGGCGGCAGGCTGTACGAGCCGTAATACAGGCTACGCATAGGCTCGGTAAAGAACGCAATGCCGAGCGCGGTGCCCAGCAGCGCCGCGACCACGCCTACGATGGCGGGAAGTGCCAGGTAGTGCAGCACGATCTCGCGACGGCGATAACCGCTGGCGAGCAGCGTGCCGATGATGGCGCTCTCCTCCTCGATGGTGGCGTCGGTAAGGACCACAAAGACGAACGCCATGATCACGATGATGATGTCGAGCAGCGTCACCCACATCATGGAGTCGCCGTCCACGTCATCGCGCGCATAGCCAATGCCCTGATTGGAATCGGCGTCGGTCAGATCGTCCACGCGCGCATCGGCGTCGGTCAGCGCCTCGACCATATCTTGCTCGGCGTCGATGCGGTCCGCGGTGGGGAGGTCGCGATCGGTAAAGGTGAAGGAGTAGGTGTAGGCGGGTGCGCCGCCGGCATCTTCGAGCGCAGCAAAGCCGGCATCGGTGACCTCGGCCACGCCGTACGTGATGGTGTTCACCGTAAAGTCCGAATTGTTGAGGAACAGCGCCTGGCTATCGGGCTGGGTCATGATGCCGCAGATGGTGTAGGTGCGGCCCTCGAGCTCGACCTTATCGCCCACGGCGAGGCCGTTGTTGGTGGCAAAGACACGGTCGATTGCCACCTCATCGTCCGTTTTGGGCTCCTTGCCCTCACAGTAGGACGCGATATCGACCTTGGTGCGGTGCGCATAGGTGCGCAGCGTGCGCTTGGTGCCGTCGTCGCCGGACACCTTTTTGATGATGGCGTCGATGGAGATATTCTTGTAGAGCGTGACGCCGCCGACGTCGCCGGCTGCATCCTCGGCGGCCTTGAGTTGATCGTCGGTAGCCTCGAAGGAGGTGGTCACGCGGCCGTCCTCAATCGCGTACGCATCGCGCATGTCATCGATGAGGCAGCCGATGGAATGCGCCGCGAGCAAAAAGCCCGAGGTGAGAGCGATACTTCCGCACATAAGCAAAAAGATGCCCAGGTACTTGCCGGTATTGCGGCGCAGCTCGCGTGGGAGACGTTTTGCGAGAGGTGTCATGGCGCCGCCTACCAATCGAGCTCGGCGGCCGAGACGGGCGACTCGTTGAGCTCATCCTCGACGATGCGCCCGTCGCGCAGGCGCAGCACGCGATTGGCCATGCGCGCGATGGCGGCATTGTGGGTGACAATGATGATGGTGCAGCCGTAGGTGCGGTTGACATCCTCCATGAGCTGCAAGATTTCCTTGGACGTCTTATAGTCGAGCGCACCGGTGGGCTCGTCGCACAGCAGCAGGCCCGGGTTTTTGACGAGCGCACGGCCGATGGCGCAGCGCTGCTGCTGGCCGCCCGAAACCTGGCGCGGGAACTTGTTGCGGTGCTCGTAGAGACCCAGCGAACGCAGCAGGTCGTCGATGTTGAGCGGCTTTTTGGACAGGTGTGCCGTGACCTCGATGTTTTCCTTGATGGTGAGGTCGGGCACCAGGTTGTAGAACTGAAAGACAAAGCCCAGTTCGCGGCGTCGGTATTCGCCCAGGTCTCCGGCCTTAAGCACGGTAAGGTCGCAGCCGTCCACCAAAATAGAGCCAGCGTCGGCATCCTCCAGGCCGCCGATCAGGTTAAGAAACGTCGACTTGCCCGAGCCCGAGGGCCCCAGCATGACGCAGATCTCGCCGCGATTGATGGACGTGTCGATGCCATCGAGTACCGTCAGGCGCGCATCACCGTCGCCGTAGTGCTTTTTGAGATCCTTGACCTGGACATAGGCTTCCTGCGTTGCCATGGTATCCCCCATTGTTAGCCTCGTACTACTTTATGAACGTAATAGTAAACCTTGGCGAACTATTTTGGGGAGAGGCCTAGGATTTATTTCAGACTAGGCGCGGGATTTGGCGCGTGCGAGAGCCAGGCCTACGGCGGCAATGGCGGCGGCGAAGAGCACGGTGACGCCCAGGTCGCAGGCGATGTCGCCCAACACGGCAGACGTCAGGTCCGAAGCAAGCGCCTTGCCGATCGCGTCGTTCACCCAATACGTCGGCACAAAGTGCGCCACCGTCTGCACGGCCGAGCCCATGAGCGACAGCGGCATCCAAGCGCCGCCCAAAAACGTCATGAGCATGCCGAGCAGGTTGCCCACACCGTTGAGCAGCTCCTCACGCGCACCCAGGCTCGAAAGGGCAAAGCCAACGGCCAGAGGCGTGCACGCCAGGGCAAACGTCGCCGCCAGCGCCAGGCACACACGACCCACGCCGACCTCGGCAACCGCGCCGGCAAAGCCCACGACGCCCATCATGCTCGACACAAACCAGATGCAGACGGTGAGCACTGCGGCAGCCGCGAACACGGCAAGCGAGCGCTGGCGCTCGGAGACCGGGCCGGCATCCATACGACGCACGCGCTCGGGCTCGTTCATGCCCGAGAACACCAACCCCACCGATACGATGACCGACGAGATAATCGCGTACGCGCCAAAGTTGAAATACGACTCGAGCGTGGCGGCAGCCGTCGAGTCGACCTTGACCTGCTCGATCTCGACCTTGGCACGCTTCGCGGCCGCATGATCGGCGGCCTTGGCAACGTCACCGTTGGAGGCGGCGGGCTCAAGTGCGGCCGCAGCGCCCGCGAGCGAGATCCAGCGCGAGGCCTCGGCAGACGAAAGCGCCGCCGCCATGGTGCCGGCACCGTAGGTCACATCGAGCTTGGGCAGGAACTCCCCCGCGCGAGCGGCTGCAACGAGGTCGCTCTCAAACCCCTCCGGGATAAAGAACACGCAGTCGGCGCTACCCTTGGCGCTGTTGCCCTTGGAAAGCGCATCCGCGAGGTCGTAGGTGCCGTCGCCGATGCCCGTGACCAGCTCAAAGCGCGAACCCAGATACTTGGTAAGCGCACGCGAAAGGTCGCTGTCGTCGCGGTCGACCACGATCACGTTGGCATCGTAGGGCTTGTACGCGGTGAGCTGCGACGAGTTCCAGCTCACCGAGGCCGCAATGAATACGCCCATGAGCGAAATGAACACCGTGTAGATGAGCAGATAGAGCGGGTGCGCGAGCGCCATGCGAAGCGCGGTCTTAAAGGTGCTCATAGCGGCTCCTTCCAAAGATCAGCGTGGCGGCGGCAACGAACAGCAGCGCCATAAGGACCAGTGCGCCGGCGCGAACGGCAAAGGGGCCCAGGTCCTCAAAGAAATACAGGCGGTTGAACATGTCGCAGATAATCTTGACGGGGTTGAGCCAGCACTCGGCCGGGCAGGCGCGGGCGACGTCGTCGGCAAGCGCCATCGCCGGCTCGCCGTAGAGGCCGGCGAACAAGGCGCACGTGGTAGCAAAGCCCGTAAGGATGCCGGACTTGGACGCCTTGCCGCCCTTAACGGGAAGCGTGCCCACAAAGAGCCCCAGGCCCGTGGCGGCAAGCGCGGAAGCGGCACCGCCCACCAGACACAGCCCCTCGCGCCCGCCAAAGTCGACGCCCACGACCAGGCGCACGTAGCCGATCGCGATTGCCATCGAAGCAAAGGAGACCAGCCACGAGCCGACAAAGATGCCAGCCAGCGACGCCGTCTTGGAAAGACCGCCCACGCAGCGACGCGCGCCGAGGCCCGACAGATTGGGCTGCAAATCGACGACGCTCAAGGCGGCAAACTCGGCAGACATCATCGCCACCAGACCAAAGAGCGCGTAGTAGTAGATGACCGTGCCATCGGGCGTGGTGCGCGTCAGGCTCACGCGACGGGTGCCGCCCTCGAGCGACAGGGCGCGCGCAACCGCCTCCGGGTCGGCGAGCGCCGCCGGGTTGTCCTGGGCAATCTGGGACATGAGCTCGGCATTTTGTGTATACGAGCTTGCCACCGTCTCCAGGATGCTGCGATCGGTGAGCACCGACGACGCACGCGAGCCGTCATAACTCGATAGCAGCGTGAGCCTGGGCGTGCCCGCGGCATCGACCGTGTAGATGCCCGCGACTTCGCCGGCCTTGAGCGCACGGTTCGCGGCGGTCACATCCTCGCACTCGTGGATCTCGAGCAGCCGGTCGTCGCCTTCCTTGGCAAGCGAAGCCGCCACGTTCTTAAAGGTCGAGGCGTCCCAGGCCTCGTCCGCCACGATGGCAACCGGCACCGGATCGACCGTGCCGTCGGAGCTGAGGTTCGCAAACATAAACATGAACATCGTGGAAAGCGCGATGGGAAAGAGAGCGCCCCAAACCCACGTGCTCGGCCGGCGCAGCAGCGTCTTGACCGTGGTGATGATGGTGTTGAACATGGCTGCCCCCTAGTCGCGCAGCTCGCGGCCGGTGATCTCGAGGAACACGTCGTTGAGGGTCGGCGGCTCGCTCCACACGCGGCCGAGCGCCACGTCGGCGGCGCGCAGCGTGTCGAGGATGTCGACCAGGTTATGCGGGCTCGCTTCGCAGGTGCAGACGAGCTCGCCGCCGGACAGCTCGACTGAAAGCACGTGCTCGAGGGCGCGCAGCCGCTCGACCGTGGCCGACTCGACGGCGCCGACCTCGACCGTCACGCGCTCGCCCATCTGAATCATGCGCTTGAGCTCGTCGTTAGTGCCCTGCGCCAGCACGCGCCCGCCGTCCATGATCATGATGCGGCTGCAAATCTGCTCGACTTCCTCCATGTAATGGCTGGTATACACCACCGTGGCGCCCTCGTCGCGCAGGCGGCAGATGCCCTCCAGGATGGCGTTGCGGCTCTGCGGGTCGACCGCCACCGTGGGCTCGTCAAAAAAGATGAGCTCGGGCTTGTGCGCGATGCCGCAGGCGATGTTGAGGCGACGCGCCAGGCCGCCCGAGAGCTTGCCGGGGCGGAACTTGGTAAAGTCACCCAGCCCGACAAAGTCAATCGCCTCGTCCACCAGCGCACGGCGACGCTTGCGATCGTTAACGTAGAGGCTGCAGAAATAGTCGATGTTCTCACGCACGGTGAGCTCGTCGAACACCGCCACCTGCTGTGGCACCACGCCGATGCGGCGCTTGAGGTCATAGCGGGCGGGCGTCATGGGCTCGCCGAACAGCTCGATGGTGCCTTTGTCGTAGGCGAGCAGCTGCAGAATGCAGTTGATGGATGTGGTCTTGCCCGAGCCGTTGGGGCCCAGCAGGCCAAAGATCTCGCCAGGGGCGATGCTCAGGTTAAAGTGGTCGAGCGCGATAAGGTCGTCGTAGCGCTTGACGAGGTTTTCGACGTGGACGATGCCTGTCATGAGGCGGCCCTTCTGTTGATTGCGGCCCGGTACGATTGCATCATCGCAGGAGCCGCCGGCGCGCACCAGTGAGCTTTGTCACGAGTGCGAGGGGGCGGAGGCGAAACCCCCGCTCGCGCGAGCAATCGACGCCGCTTTGCCGCGCGGGAAGAATGTCACGGTTGCCCCGGGCGGCGCCTCCCCCGCGCGCAGCATCGCGTACAATACCCGTATGAACAGGCTTTTCGACAAATCGATTGTATTGGCGTGCTGTATCGCAGCCGCTCTGGGCCTTGCTGTGGACGCTCGCCTGGTCGCGGCGTTTTGCCTTGGCGTTATTGCCACCTCGCTGGCCGAGGTCGCACAGGGGGAACGCACACGCCGTGTAAGCAAGGCCGCGAGTTACGCTTACATCATCGCGGCCGTCTTTGCGCCGCCGTTTGTGCCGTTTGCGCCTCTCGCCCTCTATGACATCGCGCGGCGCGTGCGCCGTGAACACGTTTGGGTCGCGTTGGGCATTGGCGTCGCCTTTGTCTTCGCACTCGTCGCGGACCTACGCGCCGACGCGCTCACCGCCCGAACGCTTCTACTGACCGCCATCCTTTCAGTTGCCGCTACCTTGTTATCGCTACGTACCGCCCAGTTGGAGCGCGAGCAGCAGCGCATGCGCCGCATCCGCGACGAGCTGCAGGAACGAGCTCTCGCGCTCGAAGCGCGCAACCGCGACCTTGCCGATCGCCAGGACTACGAAGTCGAGCTCGCGACACTCGCCGAACGCGCCCGTATCGCGCGCGAGATCCACGATAACGTCGGCCACCAGCTCACGCGCGCCTCGCTGCAAGCCGAAGCCTTGCGCGTAGTCCATGCCGACGAGCCCGGCGTCGCCGCCGATTTCGCCGACGTCAAACGCACGGTTGACGAGGCGCTCCAGCTCGTGCGCACCAGCGTCCACGCGCTCAACGACAACGCCGTCGACCTTTCCGTGCAGCTCGAACGCATCGTTGAAGGCGCGCGCTCGGACGGCGGCCCGCAGATTGAGCTTGAAGTTTTGGCCGAACATGCGCCCGCAAACGTCGCCAACTGCTTTGCGGCGGTCCTGCGCGAGGCGCTCTCCAACACCATGCGCCACGCTTGCGCCCATGCTGTCACCGTACGATGCATGGAGCATCCGTCGTTTTACCAGCTCATCGTTACCGATGATGGCGCGGACGCGACCCCGGCGAGCAGCAGCAACGTCATAGAAGGCATGGGGCTCGCCTCCATGCGCGAGCGCGTCGAGGCGCTTGGCGGAACCTTCACCGCCGGCCTGCGCGCCGGCGCCCCCGGCTGGCGCGTGTTTGCCACCGTCCCCAAACAGCAAGGAGATGACGCCCGATGAGGCTCATAGTTGTCGACGACGACCGCTTGGTGGTCGATTCGCTCAAGATTATCCTGGGCGCCCAGCCGCAGATCGAAGTGGTGGGTACCGGTGCCAACGGCGACGATGCGGTGGCGCTCTACGCCGAGCACGCACCCGATATCGCGCTGCTCGACATCCAGATGCCGGGGCGTGACGGACTTTCGGCGGCACGCGAGATCCTCGAGCGCGACCCTTCGGCGCGCGTGGTGTTTCTGACGACATTCTCGGATGACGAGTACATTGTGTCGGCGCTCAAGCTCGGCGCCCGCGGCTACCTGATCAAGACCGATGTCGCCGCCATTCCGCCAGCGTTGGCGCAGGTCATGGACGGCAAACGCATACTCGAGGGCAAGGCGATCGAGGACATCGATTTTGACGGAACGGGCGTCGAGGCGGGCGCGCCCCGCCGGCCCGCAGCCTTCGCCAGCCTGACCGACCGCGAGTTCGAAGTCGCCGAGCTCATCGCCCGCGGTCTCGACAACAAGGAGATCGCTGCCACCGCCTATATGGGCGAAGGCACCGTGCGCAACCACATCAGCTCGATCCTGGCAAAGATGGGCCTACGCAACCGCACGCAGATCGCCATCGCCTATCTGCGAGGGTAATTACCCAACGACCGACCGCCCCGGCATAGCAAAATGGCTGTTATCGATTTAATGCCATTTCAAAACCATGCCGGATTACGGGGCTAAACTCAGGGCCCCATCCATACTTGCGTTTTCTGCAAGATGACGGCTCGTCTACCTGCGGTTTTATTTTCACGAATATCGGCATGGTTGGGGACTCGTGATTCAGCCCCGTAAACCGGCATAGTTTTTTCGGACGGCCCTGTACGAGCGCCTCCGCAAGCCTCGTGAAACCAAGATGACCCGTTTCCCTCAGTCCCCGGGGGATCATTTGACGGTGCCCGCCACGAAATCGGCCCATCTACTACGTTTGACTCGGTACCCCTGACCATGCCTTCGTTTTGAGCAAAACCGCAGGCGTTCTACCTGCGGTTTTGTTTTCGCGTTTTTCGGCATGGTTGGGGGTAAGGGGCCAAACGTAGTAGATGGGCCGATTTCGTGGCGCACCCTCCTCCCCCGGCACACAAAAGTGCCGCCACGGAGGAGGGAGATACCTCCGTGGCGGCCAGGGTTGGGGTGGGGGCTGTGTTTTGGCTCCCCGCTAGCCGCCCGGGGCCTTTTGGCCCCGGGCGCCGCCAGCGTGCCTAGCGCTTACGGATACCCCAGACCAGGGCTCCGACGCCGGCCATGGCGATGACAAATGCCATAAGTAGAGCGGCAGCCTGCTGGTCGCCTGTGGTGGGCAGGAAACCCTTGACCGTCTTGACGATGTTCGTCACGGTCTTAGGCGTGCCGGGATCGGGCGTCGGCACGGGCGTCTCGGGCTTCTTGTACGTGTTGTTGAACACGATACCCTCGACGCTCTTGTCGCCCTTGGTAAAGGCGACGTTCGCCTTGAGGTTGCCCTCGCCGTCATCGATCACGTTGACGGTCACGGTAAAGACGGACTTGTCGTAGGTCATACCGACCTCGTCGCCCTTGACCTCGCTGATGGTGTAGGCGTGCGTACCGGGCTCGTCGTACTCAAACTTGTCAAAGTTGATCTTGCCGTCGGCATCGTTGGTAACCGTAGACTCGATGTCCTCGCCAACGAGCTTAAAGCTAAACTCGTCCTTCTTGAGTTCGCGTCCCTCGAGCACCTTGATAGCGCCGATGGAAACCTGCGTAGGCATGGCGTGATACTTGTTGGTAAAGCCAGCCGACTCGGTGGTTCCCTCGAGCTTGTGCGTCGCGGTCAGCGTGCCGTCGCCGTTGTCGGAGACGGTGGTCACGACGGTGTAGGTCGTGCCGTCATAGGTGACGCCCTTGTACAGGCCGAGCGCGTTGGGGCAAGCCTCGCGCAGCGTGTACGTGTGCGT
>DBEZXT010000159.1:0-3462 GCA_048291645.1 Collinsella aerofaciens
GGTCCACTCGAGGTTGTTGGTGTTGAAGGCACCGAGAGCGTACTTGCCGGCCTCGGCCTTCTTGAGCATGTCTGCTGCGTTGACGAGCATAAAAGAAACCTCCTGTAAGGTTGCTCCGATAACGCCTGAGATTTTACCACGACATACCCGAGCATAAACGTTCGTTTGTTCACGAATACCATCCGATTGGACAATTTTTGACCGTTTGCCCCACAGAATCGACCCACTGGGGAAAATAGCTTGACGATTGAGCGGTCTTCGTGGTTCGAAAGACGGCTTCGAGCCTACATCTGCATAAACGGATTCTGCATAAGTTCGCGCGCCATCGTGGTCGAATCGCCATGGCCCGTCAAGCAAACGGTATCGGGCGGAAGCGTCTTGGCAAGTTTGGAGAGCGAGCGCATAATCGCCGCCTCGTCACCGCCGGAAAGATCGGTACGACCGTGGCTGCCCGGGAAAAGCGTGTCGCCCACAAAGGCGATGTTCCCCCGCTCGGTCGCGGCGAACAGGACGATGCCGCCCGGCGTATGCCCCGGCGTCTCGATCACCTGCAGGCAGACGTCGCCCACCTCGATTGTATCGCCCTCGGCAAGCAAACGCGTCGGCTCACCCGGATCGGGTGTCTCGATACCCCACATGGCGCGCTGCTCCTCGATATTTGCGCGAGGTACCGTCACGTCCTTAGCGCACAACTCATATAGCGCGCTGTCGCCAACGACAGCTCGAACCCCGGCAACCCCGCCAACATGGTCGGCATGACCGTGCGTGCAGACAGAGCCGAGTACGCGCACCTCAGGATGCGCGGTGCGGATATGCTCCACAAGACACTCGCCCTCCCACGCCGGATCGACGATTAAGCACTCGTCATTCGAAATCACGGCGTAACTGTTGGTCTGAATGGGGCCGTTGACGAGCGCCTCAATCGAAGCCGCACCTCGGGGTGTCAGGTCCAAAGTCATATCGCCCATGCGCATACCCTCCTTCTAAAATACGTTCGAGGCACCAAACGATGCCTCGAACGTAACCAATATCTATGATGCTGAGAGGCTCTCGCACCTACACACGGCGCTTGAGCTGAGCTCCGCCTTCGCCGGGCATAAGACGGCGAGCGTCGTAGACCGAATCGACACTGCTGATGGAAGCCAGCAGCGGATCCAGACCACTCGCGTCCGAGATCTCGACCATAAAGCGCAGGGTTGCAATACCCTCGCGGTTGGTCGACGTGGCGGCAGAAAGGATATTGCCGCCCGCATCGCCAATGGCAATGGTGACATCCTTGAGCAGGCCCATACGGTCCAAGCACTCGACCACGATCTCGACCTGGAAGAGGGTGTCGGCAGCGCCGTCCCACTCCACATCGATCATGCGCTCGGGATGTTCCATAAGACCCTTGACGTTGGGGCAGTTGGCGCGATGTACCGAAACGCCACGACCGCGCGTGATGAAGCCGACGATGTCGTCGCCCGTCACGGGGTTGCAGCAATGAGCCAGACGGACCAGCAGGCCGCTGTTGCTCTCGCCCTTGACGATAATGCCGTTACTTGCGCTCTTGCCGCGCTTTTGCGGCTTGCGGTTGGAGCCGCGAGCAGACTGTTTCACGACCTCGGCGATAGCCTCGGCCTTGGTGAGCTGTTCCTCGGGCTTGGGGTCCAAGATTTGCTCGACCTTATTGCCCACAGCGCGCGGGGCAACCTTGCCGGCGCCGACGGCGGCAAACAGGTCCTCGAGCTGCTTGAAGTTAAACTGCTCCGCTACGGCGTTGAGCGCACGCGTCGAACGCGGCGTAGAAATGCCATAGCCACGCTTCCGCAGGTCCTTGGCCAGCATATCGCGGCCGGCAGCAGCGTCGTCATCCTTGGTCGCAGCGGCAAAATAGCGGCGGATCTTTGACTTGGCGGAAGGCGTCTTAACGATCTTGAGCCAATCACGCGACGGCTTGGAACTCTTGTTAGTCAGGATCTCGACACGGTCACCCGTCTTAATCTCGTGCGTGAGCGGAGCCACCGCACCGTTGATTTTGGCGCCGACGCAATGGTTTCCCACCTCGGTGTGAACGGCATAGGCAAAGTCGAGCGGCGTGGAGCCGGCACGAAGCGCCATGACCTCGCCCTTGGGCGTAAAGACGAAGATCTCCTGATCGAAGAGGTCGACCTTCAGCGAATGCAGGTATTCCTTGGCGTCGGTGATCTCATCAGACGCAGCCCAATCGAGCGAATGCTTGAGCCAGTTGATCTGGTCGTCCAAACGTTGAGCGTCATTGGTCTTGGAAGCAGACGATCCGCCCGACTTCTTGTATAGCCAGTGGGCGGCAATGCCGTACTCGGCCTGCTCATGCATCTCGTAGGTTCGAATCTGAATCTCGAGCGGACGGGCCGTGGGGCCGATGACCGTCGTGTGGAGCGACTGGTAGTTATTGACCTTGGGCATGGCGATATAGTCTTTAAAGCGACCGGGCATGGGGTGCCACAGCGTATGCACCGCGCCGAGCGTGGAGTAGCAATCGCGCACCGAATGCGTGATGACACGCAGTGCCACCAGGTCGTAGATCTCGGAGAATTCCTTGCCCTTGCGCTTCATCTTTTGGTAGATGGACCAATAGTGCTTGGAACGGCCGTTAATCTGGAAGTCCTCCAGACCAATGCGGTTGAGCTCATCGGTAAGCGTCTTGATGGTCTCGGCAAGGTAGCGCTCGCGGACCTCGCGCGACTCAGCCACCATGCGCGCGATGCGCTGGTAGGCATCGGGCTCCAGGTAGAAGAAAGACAGGTCCTCGAGCTCCCACTTAATAGAGCTCATGCCCAGGCGGTCGGCCAAGGGCGCGTACACGTCCATGGTCTCGCGAGCCTTAAACAGGCGACGATCCTCGCGCAGGGCTGCCAGCGTTCGCATGTTGTGCAGACGGTCGGCAAGTTTAACGATGATGACGCGAATGTCCTTGGACATGGCGAGGAACATCTTGCGGAGCGTGAGCGCCTGCTTCTCGTCCATGCTGTCGACTTCGATGTTGGTGAGCTTGGTCACGCCATCGACGAGCTCGGCCACCGTATCGCCAAACAGGCCGGAAACATCGGTGAGCGAGGTCTCGGTATCCTCGACGGTATCGTGCAGCAGCGCGGCACACACCACATCGCAGTCCATCTTGAGATCGGCCAAAATGATGGCAACCTCGACGGGATGGTTAATGTACATCTCGCCCGAGCGGCGCTTTTGGTTGCAGTGCTTCTCGGCGGCAAAGCAGTAGGCCTGCTCAACCTTAGAAAAGTCGTCCTCATTCATATATTTGAGGCACAGGCGCTCCAGCTTGTCGTAGCTGTCCGCCACAATCTCGGGCGGCAGCTCATCGGCATGCTTATAGTGCTCCATCTCCGAAAACGGCTGGAGGGTGGAATCATGGGCGGTACGGGCTGCGGCATCCATCGAGGTCCCCTTCCCCTAGGCCCGCGGTACGATCGGGCGGTTAAC
>DBEZXT010000160.1:0-2735 GCA_048291645.1 Collinsella aerofaciens
TTCCTCGAGCTGGGGAAGCTTTTCCTCGTTCTCGGAGATGTCCATCTGGAGCATCTCCTTCTCGTCCGCATCGCTGGTGTCGCGGAGCATCTCCTTGGCGGCCTCGATGTCATCGAGCGCGCCGATGTACTCGCGCGAGGCGGCGATGAGGTCGGACTGGTGCGCGTACTCCTTGTTGAGACGCGTGAACTCCTTGATATCGGAGGCGACGGCCGGGTCGGAAAGCTTCTTCTCGAGCTCCTCGTAGGCCTTGATGATCTTTTCGAGCTTGTCGCGCATGGCGGGACTCCTTTATATGCGTGAAGGTGAAAATCGGCAGAGTTGATGGGGCGCGCGGCGCCACTGCGGGGGTAAGCCCAGCTAGAACATGTCGATCTTCAGATACATGCGCATCCCTTCGCGTGTGGGGTACATAGTTGCGGTCTAACCCATACATGATAGCGTGCGCAGGCAAACCTGCATATAACCCGCACGGAATGAGTGGACGTAGCCGTTGGGGACGCTCCTTAACGACTAGTCGTTTAAGAACGCCCAACGGCTAACAAAGGGACTGTCGCTTTGTCAGATTCTAGAGCGTGTGGAGCAGGGCGATGAGGAAGCGAACACCCTGGAGGTAGGCGCGGCGGGTGATGCGCTCGTTGGTGCCGTGGACACCGCACTCACACTCGTCGTCATCAACCACAAAGGCCGAGAAGCGAATGCACTCAGGGCAAATGTGCTGGTAGTTGGCAGCGTCGGTCGCACCGATTACGGTCGAGGGCACAATTGCTACCGGCTCGAATGATCCGTTTTCCTCCGTCCCCTTTGGATCACGGAAATAGCGGGCGGCAATGGAGCGAACCGCCTCGAGGCCGGGACCACCGATGCGCGGGGACGGCGAGGGTTCGGAGCTACCGGGGCCCAGCTCCACTTCGACACGACCGGCAAGGTCCGCCCCGGCAACCGCCTCACGGCAGCGCGCCACAACGTCGGCCACGCTCGTGCCCTCGAGCATGCGGAAGTTGATGTTGGCCCACATATCCTGCGGCATTACGTTGGCGCCGGTGCTGCCACCCTCGATCTGCGTGGGTGCGCAGGTGGTCGTCACCAGCGGATAGAGCTTTTTGCTGGCGAGGCAATCGCAGACAATGGCATCCCCGTTGGCGGCAATTTCATCGGCCGTGTAGAGCCCCAACTCGACGAGTTGGGCGGCAAGCAAGTCGGTCACGCGCGGCGGCCACTCGATATCGCAGATTGCGGTGATGGCACGACTGAGCATCTCGAGCGATGTGCCGCCGTAGGGGTTAGACGAATGCCCGCCTTCACTCTTCGTCTTGAGCACGATATCGGCATAGCCCTTCTCCGCGAGGTCGGCATGCATAAGCCAGCCCTCGCCCGCGCCATACTCGGCATCCGAAACGATGCGGTAGTCGCCCTCGTCGATCAGGTATTCAAGTTCAATACCGCGCTCCTCGAGCACACGACCGATCGCTCCCGCGCCGTACTGCGTGGTTTCCTCGTCCTGGCCAAAGGCGAGCAGCAGGGTGCGCTCGTGCTCCCAGCCGTGCGCCAGCGCATACTCAACCGCCTCGAGAATGCCTGCGACCTGGTCTTTCATGTCGATAGCGCCACGACCCCAGATGTAGGTGTCGTCCACGTGCCCGCTAAAGGGGTCGTGCGTCCAGTCGGCCTCGGTACCCGGCACCACGGGAACCACGTCCATGTGGCCCATGAGCATAATGGGCTTGAGGTCAGGGTCGGAACCGCTAAGCGTCACCAATAGCGAATGGTCGATAAGGTCGACCTCGCCCGCCGCGAACACGCGCGGCCACGCCTGCTGCATATAGGCGCGCAGGTCGTCGAACGGCTGCCAGTCCACTGCCTCGGCATCCATGCTCGAAATGGTCGGAAACGACAGCACACGGCTCAGGCGCTCGCATGCGCCGGCCTTGTCCAAATCGGCAAAATCATCCTCATGCGCAAAAAAGCGCCAAACCTCGGCCATGACATCCTTTCGATTGTGACGACAAGGGCCGCCCCACCGGAGCGGCCCTGCCACATAAGCGTTTGCGGTCGGTTATTTGTCCTCGAGATAACGCGAGAGGAACTCGCGCGTGCGCTGATGTTTGGGGTTGCCGAAGAGCTCGGCCGGCGCGGCATCCTCGAGCACCACGCCCTTGTCCATAAAGACCACGCGGTCGGACACCGTGCGGGCAAAGGCCATCTCGTGCGTGACGACGACCATGGTCATGCCGTCGGCAGCGAGCTTGCGCATGACCTCGAGCACCTCGCCCACGATCTCGGGGTCGAGTGCGGAGGTCGGCTCGTCGAACAGCATGATCTGCGGATTCATGCATAGGGCACGAGCGATGGCCACGCGCTGCTTTTGACCGCCGGACAGGCGACCCACGGCGGCGTGCGCGAACTTCTCGAGCCCCACGCTGGTCAGGTGCTCCATCGCGACCTTCTCGGCCTCGGCCTTGCTCATTTTTTTGAGCGTGACGGGCGCAAGCGTGCAGTTGTCGAGCACATCCATGTTGTTGAACAGGTTAAAGCCCTGGAACACCATGCCGATGTCCTCACGCAGCTTGTTAATCTTGCAGCGCTCGGCCGTGAGGTCCTGGCCGTGGAACCAGATGTGGCCCGCGTCCGGGGTCTCGAGCAGATTGAGGCAGCGCAGGAAGGTCGACTTGCCCGAGCCCGAGGCGCCGATAATGGTGACGACCTCGCCGGGGTTAACGGACAGGTCGATGCCC